>NZ_JBQQXJ010000011.1:0-173924 GCF_052266595.1 Antarctobacter jejuensis
AAAACACCCGGATCCATTCCGAACCCGGCCGTTAAGTGCCGTCGCGCCAATGGTACTGCGTCTCAAGACGTGGGAGAGTAGGTCGCCGCCAAACCTAGTAAAAACCAACATATTCTCTCAATACGATGAAATGTTGCCCGATCGGACAATCCTTGGCGCGGGGTGGAGCAGCCCGGTAGCTCGTCAGGCTCATAACCTGAAGGTCGTAGGTTCAAATCCTACCCCCGCAACCAACGATATATGCGATACCTCCGCTGGTTCTGCCGCGGAGGTTTTTGCTTTTGGAGCCCATGCGATCGGATCGCCAGCAGCCCCCTTTTCAATCAATGACATGGTAGAAGACAAGCCTCTCGCACCAAACACCAACCGCCCCTTGGGGCGGTTTTCTTGTTTTAGGGAGCCTTTGTTCTTCAACAAAGCCGTTTTGCCAAAAGGCGAAAATGGTTCCCTGTTTAGGCCCAGCGCCTGGGGACGCAAATGGATGAAAGCCCGTACATACCACCGATCAGCGGGTAAGATCCTCATCCACGCACTAATTCGCTGCGCCCCTAGGAGGTTCAGACGGCAATACGCGTGACCGATATCGGCGGCAGATCCCGTCCTTCGACCGTCGCGTTGTTCTGGCTGTAGTTGAACCAGAAACACTCGGAGCCCGTGCGCCGTATGCGAATGCCGTCGGGAAGCTCCAGAACTTCCAGCCCGGCACGTTCGGACGCTATGATCAGGGCGTTCTTCAGAGCCTCCTGGTCGAGCCAGCCGTTAAGATACACCATGTTTGCGGAGGAAAGGATCGCCGGTTCGCCGGTGACTAGACGTGCCAGAACGTCTGCGTCACCTTCAACAATTTCGTGATATCCGGAAATCGAGCCGCCGGTTTCGAGGGCCAATGGCATGTCCGGGCGCAGGCTTTCGACCCGCAAGACGGTCAGGTCCAAGCCGGGTAGGGACGGCGGCAGCGGAACGGGGAGACGCATGTTGGCATCCCGCGCGCTCGTGCGCGGACCGAGGACAAAGATTGCGCCGCTGCCCTCCATGGCCCGACGAAAGCCATCGGTGACGTGCATCAGGCCCGGAGCGGCCACAAGCCTGTAACCCGTAAGGTCAGCTGTTTGCGGCAGGATGTCGATCGACCAGCCCAGCCGGCGCATGGCCTTGTAGCTGTCAAAGACCAGATCGAAATAGGTGAGACCCTGACCATGTGGCTGGATCGCCCAGTTCCAGTCGGCCTCATAGTCGAAGATCAACGCCACTTCGGCCTGCTGGTTTGAAACCTCGGGCGCATCGACCAGTTCGCGGGCGACCTGCGCGGCCTCGGTCAGTCCGGGGGCTGCGACACTGTCGGGACGCAACAATCCGGCGTGCATCAATTCCTGCGCCATGGGGGCCTGTCGCCAGCGGAAATAGCAGACGGCTTCGGCACCATGGGCAAAGGCCTCCCAACTCCAGAGACGGACCATGCCGGGCAACGGATCAGGGTTGTAGGGAGCCCAGTTCACGGGGCCGGGCTGTTGTTCCATGACCCACCACCGCCCTTTGCCGACGGCACGGTAGAGGTCATGATGGAACGCCTGAAAATCGGGGTCCCCTTGGCGGGCAAAGCGTCGTTTGTGGGCGTCGTCGGCGGTCACCCGATCTTCGAGAAAGCCCAGCGGATAGCTGTCCCAACTGGCGATTTCGAGATCCTCGCCAACCTTGTAGTGGTCGAAATCGGTGATGCGGCCCATGTAGTTATGAGCAATCGGTGCCTCGGAATGTGCGCGGATGATGTCCACCTGCAACCGGTTGAAGCTGACGACCTGATCCGAACTGAAACGGCGGAAATCCAGAACATGCGATGGATTGGGCTCGGTCACCGTCAGGTTTGGCAGGTCGATCTGATCAAAGCTGTCATAGTCCATCGACCAGAAGACATTGCCCCATGCCGTGTTCAGTGCCTCGATGTCCCCGTCATTGCCCTTGCCCGGATAACGTGCCCGCAGCCAGCCGCGGAAGGCCGTGCGCGCTGCATTGCTGTAAGACAGGATCGT
Source organism: Antarctobacter jejuensis (assembly GCF_052266595.1). NCBI lineage: Bacteria > Pseudomonadati > Pseudomonadota > Alphaproteobacteria > Rhodobacterales > Roseobacteraceae > Antarctobacter > Antarctobacter jejuensis. Next base: position 2,028 of record NZ_JBQQXJ010000011.1, read on the forward strand.
GTCATGGCAGCCGTATTCATTATCGGTCTGCCATGCCGCGACATGAGGATTGCGGCCATACCGTTCCGCCAGTTTCGTGACAATGGTCGCACATTCGCGCCGGTATCCTTCATGGCTGAAGCAGTAGTGGCGGCGAGACCCGAACTTGCGCGGGCGGCCCTGATCATCGACGGCCAGCATGTCGGGATGACGGTCGATCATCCAGCGGGGCGGGGTGGCCGTGGGCGTGCCCAGCACAACCTTGAGACCGGCAGCCCCCAGCACCGAAATGGCATCATCCAGCCAGTCGAAGGCATAATGCCCCGGCTGCGGTTCCAGCCGGGACCAGGCAAACTCGCCAATCCGCACCCAGGTCAGCCCTGCCTCGGCCATGCGGCGGGCGTCTTCTTCCCAAATGTCGCGCGGCCAGTGTTCCGGGTAGTAACAGGTCCCCAGCGTGCGTTTCATGTTGCAGTCCCTTCAGGCTGAAACGAGACGATCGTAGGCCGCAACGATTTCTGCTGCTTTCGCCGCGACGGTTTCGGCGGAGAACCCCGGTTTGTAGATCCCGGTCCCGATGCCAAATCCGGTCACCCCGGCGCTGAACCAGTCGGCGAAGTTGTCCGGCCCCACGCCGCCCACCGCATAGGTGCGCGTGTCAGCGGGCAGGACGGCCTTGATCGCCGCAAGGCCTTTTGTACCGACCAGGAATGCGGGAAAGAATTTCAGCCCGTCCGCGCCATGGCGCAGGGCCGTAAAGCATTCTGTCGGGGTAGCCACTCCCGGATAGGACGCCATGTTCAGGGCCTTGCTGCGGTCGATCACCGCGGGATTGCAGTCGGGAGAGACGATCAGCGTGCCGCCAGCACCATGTACCGCCGTGACATCCTCTGCGCTCAGGACAGTGCCTGCGCCCACCTGCGCCTTGCCCGACAGGCCGTTTGCCAGTGCCTCGATAGAGCACAGCGGCTCAGGTGAGTTGAGCGGCACCTCGATCCGGTCCACGCCCGCCTCGACCAGCGCTTGCCCGATCTCCAGCACCTCTGCGGGTTTTACCCCGCGCAGGATGGCGATGATTTCACGGCTCATATCGACTTCTCCCTGCAGGCGGGCATATCGCGCGCCTGTTCTTCCAAATGTGAATTGCCTTGCCGCACGGTCGCGGGACGACGGATCAGGTCACGTGGCCTTCGATCACCCACATGGTTTCGGGGAAACTCCATGGCAGGGTCAACCCGTGACTCATCAGATAGGCGCCGCTCAGCACCAAAGGTTCGGATTTGATGGCCTGATCGCCGCGCGACAGGGTCGGTGCATCGCCCCGGTTGGCCAGTTCGATGCGGTAGTATTGATCCGGCGATAGCCGGGTCAGCCGCAAGGGACGCGGCGCGATCTGGTCTGAGGTGGCCGCCTTGCCGGCAAAGACGACAAACCGTCCGCCGCCCTGTTCCAGATGCTGTTCGGCGATCACGGCCGGATCGGCACTGTCCAGCCTAAGGATATCGGCCCCCGCCATCCAGCTTCGGTTGTCCTTCCACCACCGGGTGACATTGCTGAGAACCTTGGCCTCTTCATCGGTCAGTTCGCGCGGGTCCATTTCGAACCCCATGTGCCGCTGTGCGGCGACCCATGCGCGGAACCGGATGTCGATCATCCGTCCCGAGGTATGGCAGGTGCGCGGACCGACATGGCTGCCGGTCACGACCAGAGGCAGAAACAGCGCGGCGTTGTGCTGCATCTTCAGCCGTTCGACCGCGTCGTTGCTGTCCGACAGCCAGACCCGGTGCGTTCGGCTGAGAATGCCGAAATCGATCCGACCGCCGCCCGACGCACAGCTTTCGATCTCGACGGTCGGATAGGCCTGCCGCAACCGGTCGATCAGCGCATAGGAGCCGCGCGTCTGCGCGGCGTCTGGCATCGGCAGGACGCGGTTGTGGTCCCATTTGACGTAGTCAATTTCGTGGTCGCCCAGAACCTTGCCGACCCGCTCGAACAGGAAATCCTGCACATCCGGCAGGGCCATGTTCAGCGCCATCTGCTGACGCCCAAGGATCTGGTCCTCTCCACCCAGCGCCCAATCCGGATGGGCGCGGAAGACGTTGCTGTCATGGTTGATCATCTCGGGCTCGAACCAGATGCCAAAGGTCATGCCCAGCGAATGCACATGGTCGATCAGCGGGGGCAGCCCGTCGGGGTATTTGCGCGGATCGACCTCCCAATCGGACAGCGCGCGCGTGTCGTCATCCCGTTCGCCGAACCAGCCGTCATCAAGGACGAAACGTTCGGCCCCCAGTTCGGCGGCACGGCTGGCGATGTCCTTTAGTTCAGGCAGGTTGTGATCGAAATAGACCGCCTCCCAGCAATTGTAGTGGACGGGGCGCGGGCGGGCAGGATCCGGAAACGTCACGATCCGATCGCGCAGGTGGCGTTGAAAGGCGACTGCGCAGCCATTCAGCCCATCGTCCGAGAACATCGCATACAGAGTGGCGGTGGCAAAACGGGTGGCCGGTTCGTTTTCGATCCGCGTGGCGTGGCCGAACTGGACCTGCCGCCGCCCGTCGGGCAGCTCTTCGGCGACCATCCGGTGCCCACCGGACCAGCCATAGTGAAACCCGTAGGCGTGGCCGGAGGCGTTTGTTGCGCCGCGGCATGGGACGATCAGCCCCGGGAAATGTTCATGCCCAGTGCGCCCGGTGCGGTTTTCTCGATACCGGATGCCCGCCGACCATGCCGTGCGGTTCATCTGGAATTCACCGCACCAGCGCCCCGCGAAATCGATCATCTCATCACTGGCCTGCGGCCCGGGAAAGACCGGCGCGCTGAGCCAGTGCAGATGCATCGGTGTCTGGCTTTCGATTTCGGCGCGGGCCTCGATCACATGGGTGTCCGGGTCGATCGAAAACCATGCCCGATAGATCAGGACGCCGGATTGGTCACTGAAGGTCAGCATTAGCTGGTTCTGCGCAACCTCGTCTTCGGCAAAGCAGAATTTCGGCAAGTAGGGACGGCCGTTTTCGCCACGGATCACCAGCCCGGGCTGGCCGGGAAAGGTGCGTGTCGCCTCGGGGCAGATCGACAATTCCGGGTTGCTGTCCAGCATTCCCCCGGTGACATCGATGGCATGCGCCCTTGCAAGCGTTTCGAGGTTTTCCTGTTCCGGCAGCCGCGGCCCCCAATAGACCACCTCGGCGAGGTGGCCTTTTTGAGAGGCCAGAACCAGGGTCTGCCGGCTGTCGTCCAGCCGCCAGGTTCGGATCATTTCACGGCCCCCAGCGTCAGACCGGCGATGAAGTGCCGCTGCATCAGGAAGAACATCAAGACCGGCGGCAGCGCGGCCACGATGGACCCGGCAGAGACCAGATGCCAGGCCGCGACCCACTGACCGTTCAGCGAATAAAGCCCGGCAGTGATCGGCTGATTGTCTGCCCCCTGCGTCAGCACCGTCGCCCAGAAATAGTCGTTCCAGATGAAAGTGAAGATCAGCACCGACAGCGCCGCCAGCGCGGGTTTCATCAGGGGCAGCACCACGAACCAGAAGATGCGCAGTTCGCTCACGCCCTCCACCCGCGACGCCTCGATCAGTTCATAAGGCAGCGCCTTGATGAAATTGCGCATGAACAGGGTGCAGAACCCGGCCTGAAAGGCGATGTGAAACAGGGCCAGCCCGTACCACGTGTTGTACATGCCCAGATTCAGCGTCAGGTCGCGCACCGGCACCATCAGGATCTGGAACGGCACAAAGTTTCCGGCGATGAACATGAAGAAGATCAGCAGGTTGCCCTTGAACCGGTAAACCGCCAGCGCAAAGCCCGTCATGCAGGACAGCGCCACTGCACCGATCACCGTGGGGATCGTCACCTTGAACGAGTTCAGGATGTATTTCCCGATGGGGGTCTGCTGAAAGATCGCGGTGTAGTTTTCCAGCATGTTGAAGCTGGTCGGCCAGCCCCAGTAGTTGCCCGCCGTAATGTCTCCGGCGGAGCGGACAGAGGTCATGGCCACCGCGATCAGCGGCAGCAGCCAGACGATCAGGGCGACAGGCAGGGCGATCTTGTAGATCACCTGGGTGGCGGTCGAGGATTTTTCGATTGGTGTCGGAAACATCTCAGCGCCCCGTCTCGTCTCTGTACATCTTCCAGAGGAACCCGGTGATGTAGACCATCATGATCAGGAACAGCACCACGGCGATGGCCGCGCCATAGCCCATGCGGAACCCGTATTCGGAAAACGCCTGTTCATACATGTAAAAGGCCAGCACGCGGGAGGATCCCCAAGGCCCGCCATCGGTCATGATGGAAATCAGGTCGAACGACCGCAGCGCGCCGATGACCGTGACCACGACGGCGATAAAGGTGGCGGGGCGCAACTGCGGCAGGATCACGTACCACAGCATCTTGGCGCCCTTGGCGTTGTCCAGCCGCGCCGCCTCGATCTGTTCGGGGTCCACGGCGTTCAGGCCTGTCAGATACAGGATCATGCAATAGGCGGTCTGCGGCCACAGACCGGCGGCGATAATGCCGTAGGTCACGTAGTCCTCGTTCGCCAGAACGGCGATGGGTTCGATCCCGAACCAGCCAAGCGCGATGTTCATCAACCCGTAGCTGGGGTCGTAGAACCACGCAAAGACAAGGCCGACGACAACCTGTGAAATTACGAAGGGGAAGAAGAACAGCGACTTGTAGATGCGGATGCCGCGCACGGTCTGGTTCAGGAACAGTGCCACGAACAGGCCCATCGGGATCGCCAGCATGTAGAGTACCAGCCAGATCACGTTGTTCTTGAGCGAGGTATAGAAGGCCTCGTCATCCATCAGTTCGACATAGTTTTCCATGCCGACCCATTCGCGTTCACCCAGACCGTCCCAAGCATAAAAGCTGATGTTGATCGACTGGAAGATCGGGATGATCACATAGAACGCGAACATGAAGATGCCCGGCGCAAGGAAAAGCCAGGGGGCCAGTCTTTGCTGGTTCTGCTTCCACCAGCTTTTGGTGGCGGGCGGATGGGTGTCGGGCACGACCGGGGCCGTCATGATGTCTCCTCCTCCTCGAGTCTGCGGCGCGCGCAAACGAAATGTCCCCCCCCGGGGGCCCGGGGCGGGGACTGCGTTTGTCAGTTCTTATTTGTAGGCGCGGCCACGGACCTTTTCGAGGCGCTCAAGGATCTTGTCCAGGCGCTCGGGCTTGACCATGAACTCCTGGAAGCCTTCCATGCCCGCCTTGGCCATTTCGGCGGGGTAGTCGCGGTCAAAGAACTGCGCGATGCCACCCTCGGTCGAGCTCAGCATCTGATAGCCGGCCTGCAGGAATTTGTCGTCGCCCACTTGGCTGTTCTTGTTGATCGGCAACTGGCCCAGCGTTTCGTTGATCTGGGTCTGGATGTCGGCACGCGCGAGATAGGCGAGGAATTTCTTGGCGTCTTCCTTGTTCTTCGCGTTGGCCGGGATGTGGATGGTGTCGGTCGGCGCCTCTTCGGCCAGCGGCACATCCGGGTTGATCACCGGGAACTGGAAAAAGCCCAGCTGATCGTCGGTCAGGCCGGCCTCGCGCAGCGGTGCCACGGCGAAGTTGCCCATCACGTACATGGCGGCATCGCCCTGCACCATCGGCGCCAGTGCCTCCTGCCAGGAATAGGCGGCGTGGTTTTCAAGGAAGAAACCCGCGTCGAGCAGCTGTTTCCAGTTGTTCATCGTGTCGATGACACGGGGATCGGTCCAGGCGACCTCGCCCTTGCCCAGTGCCATGTGGAAATCATAGCCGTTGGTGCGCAGGTTGATGTAGTCAAAGACACCGCCGGCGGTCCAAAGGTACTTGGTGCCGATGGTGATCGGGGTGACGCCTGCTGCCTTCAGCTTTTCGCCAGCGGCAAGGAATTCGTCCCACGTGGTCGGAACGGCGATGTCGTTCGCCTCGAAGATGTCCTTACGGTAGTACACGCCCCACTGGTAATAGGTATACGGCACGCCCCAGATCTTGCCGTCGATGGTCATGGACCCCAGCGACGACCCGAGCGAATCTTTCAGGCCGTTCTCTTCCCAGACGTCGTCGACCGGCTCGAACAGGCCCGCGTTGACGTAGGGCAGCATTCGGTTGCCTGCGTACCAGTTGGCCAGATCCGGCGCGTCGGCGGTCAGGAAGTTGCGGATCGATGTCTTGTAACCTTCGTGGTCGAACAGGTTCCAGGTCACGGTGATATCGGGGTTTTCGGCCTCAAAACCATCGATCAGCGCCTGAAAGGCAGCCTTCGGGGCCGGATCGGACGTGTCTGTATTGATCACCAACTCGCCTGCCATGGCGATGGACGTGAACATGGTCGATGCCGCAAAGGCGGCGGCGAGTGTCTTCGCGCGGTGGAACATGTGTCTCCCTTTCTCCTCCTAGCGAACCCCTCGAAGGGGGGCGTGAGAGTCCCAAATAGTGGAACTTTCATTTCGCATGTTGATCCTTTAGTCCCATTTTGCTACAAGAGTCAAGAATAAGAAGCCGTACAGCGTCTGAAACGGCAGGGGATCAAGCCTATGAATAACCAGGTCGGATCGGACGGAACGGTCGGCAAAGCGCTGGATGTTCTTGATATTGTCATGGCCTTCGGCAGAGCGGTGCGGTTCTCCGAAATCGTCGAGGCAAGCCCCTATCCCAAGGCCACGTTGCACCGGCTTTTGCAGACTCTGACCAGCCAGCGGATGTTGTCCTACGACGAGGATCGCCACGTCTATGTCGCCGGAATGCGGCTGGTGCGGATCGGGCGTCATGCGTGGAACCAGTCTTCGCTTGCGCCTCTGGCGGATCCCTTCATCGAATCGCTGGCCAATGACGTGAACGAAACGGTGCATCTGGCGCAGATGGAGAACGGCCGCGTCGTGTTCATCGAAAAGAAGACGCCGGGCGCAGGGTTTCAGACCATGGCGCGTCCGGGGCGCCGGTCGCCCGCGCATTGCACGGGGGTGGGCAAGGTCATGCTGGCCTTCATGGATAACGCACATCGCGCAGAGGCGCTGGCCCGGCAGACCTATGAGGCTTTCACGCCCGCGACCCACACCGGGCCGGACACGCTCCTGCCAGAGCTGGAACGGATCCGTGCCGAGGGCGTGGCCTATGATCGCGAAGAGCATGAACAGGGGATCATCAGCATCGCCGCGCCGATCTTTGGCGCGGCCGATCACGTCATCGGGGCAATTTCCGTGGTGACGTCGACGTTCCGGCAATCGCTTGAAGAAATGGAAAAGTTCCGGCCCGCGCTTTTGCGGACCGCCTCGCAGATCGGGGGGGAGGCGGCTGTCTGGCCGTTCCCGATCGCGCAATGAACGTTTAGGGAGAGAGAAAGACCCATGTCAGGTGTCGAACTGAACAGCGCCATCAAGCGCTACGGGGATATTCAGGTCATTCACGGTGTGAATCTGGAAATCGACCACGGTGAATTCTGCGTCTTCGTCGGGCCGTCCGGTTGCGGCAAGTCCACGCTGTTGCGGATGATCGCGGGGTTGGAGGAAACCTCGGACGGTCGGATCAGCATCGGCGGGCGGGACGTGACCAAGGCCGATCCGGCGGATCGCGGGATCGCCATGGTGTTTCAAACCTACGCTCTGTACCCGCATATGACGGTTGAGGAAAACATGGGGTTCGGCCTGAAGATGAACGGCCATCCCAAAGCAGAGATCAAGTCCAAGGTTGCCGAGGCCAGCCGCATCCTGAAGCTGGACGACTACCTGACACGCAAACCCAAGGCCCTGTCCGGTGGTCAGCGACAGCGTGTTGCCATCGGTCGTGCCATTGTGCGCGGACCCGAGGTGTTCCTGTTTGATGAGCCTTTGTCGAACCTTGATGCCGAACTTCGGGTGGACATGCGTGTGGAAATCGCCCGCCTGCACAAGGAAATCGGCGCGACAATGATCTATGTGACCCACGATCAGGTCGAGGCGATGACGCTGGCCGACAAGATCGTCGTTCTGCGTGCTGGCCGGATCGAACAGGTCGGCAGCCCAATGGAACTGTACCAGAATCCCGACAACAAGTTCGTCGCCGGCTTCATCGGCTCGCCCAGCATGAACTTCCTTTCCGGGCAGGTCAGCGGCGGAAAGGTCAAGGTCCCCGCACTGGGCGGGATGGAGATCGCGGCCAATGTCGCGCTGCCCTCCGAAGGGTCTGATGTCTATGTTGGCCTGCGTCCGCAGCAACTGTCCGTCACCGAAGCCGCGTCACCGATCACCATCGATCTGCGCGAAAGGTTGGGCGGGGTCGCCTACGACTATCTGGACACGCCGACGGGCGAACGGATCGTTGTCGAGACCAAGGGCGATGAGGAGATTGCAGAGGGTGCGGCGGTTGCGCTGCATTTCGATGCTGCCGATGCCATGTTCTTTGACGGCAACACCGAAGCGCGGCTGCGCTGATACAAGCCGGGCCGCGTTTCGGTGACGCGGCCCGCCCTTTCGACGGTTCAGATCCTGAGGAACGGCTGCGCCAGTCGCGCCAGTCCCTTCAGCCGCAGCGGCGCGTCGGTCACGGCCAGGCAGATGCAATCCTCGGAAATGTCGGCAACCGGTGTGTGCTGAACCTCTGCATCCGCGATTTCGATATCGCCGCGGGCAAAGTAATCCTCATCATCCTGAAACGCGCCCTGCAGGACCAGCGTCAGTTCCAGACCGTTGTGCCCATGATCTGGCATCGCGGTCCCGGCGGGGATGTACAACAGCCGCGCAGTGGCCTCCGGCGAGGTGGTGAGGATGGCCTGTTTGACCCCCATGCCGACAGGTCGCCATTTCACAGCGTCCAGGGACCCGCCAATGTAGTCCAGCAACGGGCCCGGGGCGACCGGGTCCGCCTTCATTGCCGGGGGTGCCTCGGGCTCTGCCCCACGGATCAGCGCCAAGGCACCGTCAAGGCAGGCGTCGGACACACTGACCGTTTCTGTCTGTTCCAGGACCGCACCGCCAACGGCGTCATGCGCCTCCAACGTTGCGCGGCAGTCGTCGCAGAGCGAGACATGTGTCGCGATGATGAGATTGACCGCCTCGGGCAGGGTGCCCGCGGAATAGCCCATGATAAGGTCTTCGGTCAGGTGATGGTTGATCGTCTTCATGATCAGGTCCTGTCCATAGCGTGTCGCAGGCGCTCCAGCGCCAGCCGTATGCGGGATTTGATCGTCCCGAGGGGGAGCCCGGTCACTTCGGCGATTTCACTGTGTGTCAGATCGCCGAAATAGGCCTTTTCGATCAAATCCCGCTGTTTCGCGGGGAGAGAGGCAATCGCCTCTCCCAGTTGTTCACTTTCCTGTTGCAGGCCCAGCCGATCTTCCTGATCCGGCTCGGCCTCCGGTCCCCAGGGCAGATCTTCGGGTTCGGGACGCCTCTGTCGGCGCAGGACGTCGATCCTGCGATTGCGCGCGATGGTAAAGACCCATGTCGCGACGGAAGCGCGGGTGGGATCGAACAGCCCGGCCTTCTGCCAGACGGTCGCCATCACCTCTTGAACGCATTCTTCGGCCAGTGCTGCATCCGCGCCGGACCGCATGAGGAATGCCTTAACCCTTGGCGCGAAGTGCCGGAACAATGAGACAAAGGCCGCCTCGTCCCGGTCATCGCGTATGCGCATGACCACGGCAGTCCAGTCTTCGACATCGTCAGGTTTGGCGCTCAAGGGTGTCAGCCTGTCTTTCCTCATTGCAAAGCCTTGCCCCGCCGCGGGCGGGGTGACAACGGACGAAGCGTCGCGGCAGGTCATGGGCTCTGTTGCACCAAACATGTGGAAGATACGCGGGCAGGTCATCATTGGATCACATCCCCGCGAAATTTATTTTGCGTCTTTTTTCATCCGGGGCACGCGCCGGGACGTAAGACTAGTCAAAGGACGAAGAAAAAGGACGACCTTTCGCATGCCATTCGAAGCAAGGCCCGCCACCCGCAGAAAGATTGCCGTCATCGGCGGGGGCATCTCCGGTATGGGCGCGGCCCACATGCTGGGCGACCATCATCGCGTCACCCTGATCGAGGCCGAGCCGCGCTTGGGCGGGCATGCCCGGACGCGGCTGGCCGGACGGAATGGGCAGCAGCCGGTGGACACGGGTTTCATTGTCTTCAACTACGCCAACTATCCTTTGCTGACCTCGCTGTTCGAACAGCTTGATGTGCCCGTCGCGAAATCGGACATGAGCTTTTCCGCAAGCCTGCGCGGCGGGGCGATGGAATACGGTCTGCGCGATCTGCGTGCCGTGTTCGCGCAGCGCAGGAACGCGGTGAACCCGCGCTTTCTGAACATGATACGCGACATCATGCGGTTCAACGCGCGCGCGCTCGACCATGCGCAGGATGAGACGCTGTCATTGGGGGACTTCCTGGACCGCATGGGAACGGGGTCGTGGTTTCGCGACTACTACCTGTTGCCTCTCTCCGGCGCGATCTGGTCCACCCCGACGGAGAAGATCCTCGATTTCCCGGCCTATGCGCTGATCCGCTTTTTCGAAAACCACGCCCTGCTCAGCCACACGGGACAGCACCAGTGGTACACGGTCAAAGGCGGCTCGGTCGAATACGTCAACCGACTTGCAGACGATCTGACGACGAAAGGCGTGGCACTGCGGACCGGAACGCCGGTGGCTGGTGTGCAGCGGGTGCCTGCCGGTGTGGAAATCCGCACGCGGGGCGGCGAATGGGAACTGTTCGACGAGGTGGTTTTCGCCACGCATTCGGATGACACCTTGCGCCTGTTGGCAGATCCGCGCGGCGCTGAATATGCGGCGCTGTCCCGGATCGCCTATCAGCCGAACCGGGTCGTGCTGCATTCCGATACCTCTCTCATGCCAAGGCGGCGGGCGTGCTGGTCGTCGTGGAACTACACCGAAGCGCCGCAGAAGCGGCTGAACACCATCGATCTCACCTACTGGATGAACTGCCTGCAGCCGATCCCCGAAGACGATCCGCATTTTGTCACCCTGAACACCACGCGTCCCATTCGCGAAGACCTGATCCATGACGAAGTCGTTCTGCGCCATCCTGTCTTTGACGCGGGCGCGCTGGATGCGCAGCGGCAGATCGCGGCGATGAACGGGACCAGTGGCACATGGTTCTGCGGCGCATGGATGAAGAACGGCTTTCACGAGGACGGATTGTCCAGCGCGGCGGATGTGGCCGGGGCGATCCTTGCGCGCGGTACGCTGTCGGAGGTGGCATGACCGGCGTCGATCTGATCCGGGGGCATACCTTTCACGGGCGCAAGGGCGCCGTGACCAATGCCTTTCGCTACTCGGTGGATTTTGTCCTGCTGGATGCAGAGTCCGAGGTGCGAAGCCCCTTGTTGTTCTCTCGCAATGCGGCGAACCTGGCCTCCTTGCTGGACCGGGACCATGGCGGGGTGCCGAAAGCGGGGCGTGGGGCGGTATGGGCGCGTGAGGTGTTTGCAACCCACGGTATCCGTTTCGATGGGCCTCTGATGCTGTTGGCGCAACCCCGTCTTCTGGGCCATGTGTTCAATCCGGTGTCGTTCTGGCTGGCCTATGAGGATGGCGCGCTGCGCGCAGTGATCGCCGAGGTGTCGAACACCTTTGGCGACCGCCATTCTTACCTTTGCGCTCGCGCGGACGGCCATCCGATTCAGCCTGAGAACCGTATCGAAGCGAAGAAACTGTTCCATGTCTCTCCCTTTCAGCCGGTGGCCGGGGGGTATCGGTTCCGGTTCGATATCGGCGCGGAGCGGATCGGCGTCTGGATCGAATATGACCATGCCGACGGAGGTTTGATTGCGACGCTTTGCGGAAGCCGTGCGCCGCTGACCAACGGCGGCATCCTGCGCTCCGCGATCCGGCGGCCCTTTGGCGCGCGGCGTGTTCTGGCCCTGATTCACTGGCAGGCGCTGAAGCTGTGGTGGAAGGGCGCGCGCTATCGGACGCGGCCCGAACCGCCCGCGATGGAGGTGAGCGGCTGCGGCACCACTACCGGAATGAAGGAGGCATCGTGATGATCAGCCTGACTTACGTTTTGTTCGGCGTTTTCCTGACGCTGGTGCTGGGCGCGGTGTATCAGCGCCACTTCACCTTTACCGCTCAGCGGCCGCAGGACTACGCCGGCGATCAGGGCGCCAATCTGGATATCCGCACCCATCTGAACGGTCCGCTGATCTGTGAGGGCGTGATCTATGGTCCCACGGGCCGTGTAGCCTCGCGTTTTGTGGGAGAGTTCGAGGCCCAGTGGAGCGGTAATCAGGGGGTGATGAAAGAGCATTTCCGCTATGATTCAGGGGCCGAGCAGCATCGCGAATGGCATCTGACGCTTGGCAATGACGGGCGCATCCGTGCGACCGCTGCTGATGTCGTGGGAGAAGGGCAGGGGCAACAAAGCGGGCCTTCGGTCCAGTTGCGCTATCGCATCCGCCTGCCGGAGGATTCCGGCGGCCACGTTCTGGACACCACCGATTGGATGTATCTCACGCCGAATGGAACCATCGTGAACCGCTCGCAGTTCCGAAAGTTCGGGATCAAGGTCGCCGAATTGGTGGCGACCATGCGACAGAAGGAAACGGCGTGAGACAGTGGCGGGGCAAGAAATACTGGCTGGTGGGAGCAAGCGAGGGTCTGGGTGAGGCCCTTGCACGCCGGTTGAGCGCCGAAGGTGTCGAATTGATCCTCAGCGCCCGGTCAGAGGACAAGCTGAAGGCCTTGGCCGAGGCGCTGCCCGGTCCGGCGCAGGTCGAACCTGTCGATGTGACCGACGCCGAGGCATTGGAAGCGGTGGCCTCCCGAATTGGCGCGTTTGACGGTGTGATCCAGGTGGCCGGTGTCTACTGGCCCTTCGGCGCGCAGGACTGGGATGCGGACAAGGCCAACACCATGGCCGATGTGAATTTCACCGGCGCCATGCGGCTTGCCGGGGTGGTGGTGCCCCGCTTTGTCGCGCGCGGTCAGGGGCATTTTGTGCTGACGGGTTCATTGTCGGGATATCGGGGTTTGCCGGGCGCGGCGGCCTATGTGTCCTCCAAGGCGGGTGTGATGGCCCTGGCAGAGTCGCTCTATGCCGATCTGCGCAAGACCGGCGTGCAGATGCAGCTGCTGATCCCCGGCTATATCCGCACCCGCCTGACCGAGAAGAACGACTTTTCCATGCCGTTTATCATGGATCCGGAGGACGCCGCCGAGGTCTGTTTCAAACACATGTCCGGGACGGGGTTCCAGCGGGCCTTTCCGCGCGGGTTTTCCCTGTTGTTCCGTGGCAGCCAGTTTTTGCCGGACTGGCTCTATTTTCGGCTTTTTGCTTAAGGTCAAAGTGGCGTACTTCTTTTCAGGTCATCTAAGGATGAATGGATCAGGAGGACTCGCGACATGGAAAATATCAGCCCGAACAAGGTGGCCGCCGTCATTCTCATGGCGCGCGAGTTGAATCGCGCCGAAGGGGAGCTGCGCGGCCTGATCGATCGGATGGACGAAGAGGAACAGGCCGCACTGGTTGCGGTCATGTGGGTCGGGCGTGGTGCCTTCGAGCCAGAGGATTGGGCAGAGGCCTATGAGACGGCGATGGCAGAGGCGACGACACCGACAGCCGACTACCTGATCGGAACGCCGCATCTGGCCGACAACCTTGAGGCCGGGCTTGAAGCCTATGGTTTCAATGCGGCCGGGGAAGAGGACGACCTCCTGCGCCGAGGGGCTTGAGTTTAGGGACTGGGGCGCCGCTCGTCCCGGACCTCGTCCGGAACGTCGCCCCGCCCGCCGTCCCACCTTGGCGCACCCCGCTACTTCAGCGCAGGGCGCGCCCCTTGAGAATGGCGGCATCGCCGAATTTCGCGCGGATCGCGTCGGTTGCGCGCTCCGCCTTGGCCCGGGTGACGGCCTGTGGATCCAATAGATCGCCCGACGTGTCGGCCTGCGCCTCTGGAACAAGGTCCGAAATCCCCGCGCCAATCAGGCGGTAGGGCTGGCCCGGCGGCATCTGGTCGAACAGCGCTCGCGCGGTGCGATAGATCCGGTCGGCGATCTGGGTGGCATCCGGCAGCGCGGTGCGTCGCGTCACGACGCGAAAATCCGAACGTCGCAGTTTCAGCGTCACGACGCGCCCCGCCGTCCCTTTTGCCTTGGCGCGGTCCGCAACCTTTTCCGCCATTCGCCAGAGATGCCCGTCCAGAATGTCCGGATCGGCGGTATCCTCGTTGAAGGTGGTCTCATTCGAGATCGATTTCATCGGCGCGTTGCGGGTGACGCGGCGGTGATCCTCTCCCCGCGCCAGATGCCACAGCCGGTCGCCCATAGAGCCAAAGCGGGCCGTCAGGTCGCGTTTGTCCCAGCGCAAGAGATCCTCGAACGTGCGAATACCCGCGCGTTCCAGGGATTCCTGCGTCGCCATGCCGACGCCCCAGATCAGGCGGATCGGTTTGGGGCGCAGAAAGGCCTGAGTTTCGGCGGCGCCGATCACGGCAAAGCCCTGCGGCTTGTCCAGATCCGATGCGATCTTGGCCAGGAACTTGTTGTGCGACAGGCCGATGGACCCGGTGACGCCCAGTTCGGTTTTCATCCGCTTGACCAGTCGGGCCAGCATGACGGCGGGCGGCGCGCCGTGCAGTCGCGCGGTTCCGGTCAGGTCCAGAAAGGCCTCATCCAGGGACAGTGGTTCAATCGCGGGGGTCAATTCTTCCATCATGGACCGGATCTGTCGGCTGACCTCGGCGTAGACGGACATGCGCGGCTTGACGACCACCGCGTCGGGACATAGGTCCAGCGCCTTGAACATCGGCATGGCCGACCGCACGCCGCGTATGCGCGCGACATAGCAGGCGGTCGACACGACACCGCGCCGGCCGCCGCCGATGATCACCGGCTTGTCGGCGAGGTCCGGGTTGTCGCGTTTCTCGACGCTTGCGTAAAACGCATCACAGTCCATATGCGCTATGGAAAGGTCCCAAAGTTCGTCATGCGCAAGGACACGCGGCCGCCCGCAGGCCGGACAGCGGGCGCCGTTTTCGAATTGGGTCATGCAATCGCGGCAAAGGGCTGGCATGACCTCAATATAAACCGCGATGGGAAAGGGTGCCATGAGCGATGCGCGTGAAAACTTCGCCGGGGCGAAGGTGATGCTGTTTGCCGGGCCATTGCTGATCGTGCTGAGGCGGGATCACACGCCGGGTATCCCCTGGCCCGGTTTTCTGGATTTCCCGGGTGGTGCGCGCGACGGGGAAGAAAGCCCCGAGGCCTGTGCCCTGCGAGAAACCCGTGAGGAGATCGGGCTGATCGTTCAAGTAAAGGCGTTGCAACTGGCGCATCTCAGGGAGGTCCGTGGCAAGCGCAGCTGGTTTTTCGCCGCGCATCTGCCAGCCTCCGCCGTGAACGACGTGGTTTTTGGCAACGAAGGTGATGGCTGGGACGCGATTCCGCCCATGGATTTCGTCGAGGCAAAGGATGCGATCCCGCATTTTCGCGAAATCCTGCACGCGTATCTGAAGAAAAAGCCGGGACCCGCTGGGTAGGGCGGGCCCCGGCAGTCAACCGCAGTTTCCGAGGGACAAAGGAAAACTGCGGAGAGGCTCATACAGGCGATGATGAGCCGGAAAAAAACTCAGGCGGCCAGTTCGACCTCTGGTGCGGGCAGGTCGGGCAGGCGGACCTGCATTATCTCGGGGGTGCCAAGGCGCAGGCGGGCGCGAATCCACAGCCCGCGGGCGGCCTCTTCGAATTCGGTCGTGATCGGCGCGGCGTATTGGCTCGCAATCCGCAAGATCCCCTGCGGCGTGACGACAGTGACCAGGGCCTCGAAGCATTGTTCGGCGGCGTTGTAACGCACCTGGTCGATGCGGGGATGCCAACTGCTCATATCAGTCTCCTAATCTCGGCCTCTTCGGGGCCTGTGGATAAGATATAGGTTGACCGTGTTCTGATTTCATCACCCGCGCAGGTCAGGAAAACCTCCGTCTGGCAAGAAAGATTCGCGAATTTTCGCCTGTTTCGCAGGAATTTGGCGGAGATTCGCCGCAGTCCCAGCAACCCGGGAACCGATCCAAGGGCTGAGGCGTTTTAACCTGTCGCTGCAAGCTGCACGGACCTGGATTTGGCGGTCCGCAGCCCTTTCCGGCTCTCCACATCCCCCACGGCCCCTGCTATGACACCCCTGACCGAATTCAGGAGGCAGAGCCCATGAAACCCGTCATCCTTACCATCCTAGACGGTTGGGGCCTACGCGAGGACGAGGCGAACAATGCGCCGAAGCTCGCCCATACACCCACCATGGACCGGCTGACAGCCACCTGTCCGCACGCGACCCTGATCACCCATGGCCCGGATGTCGGTCTGCCGACAGGGCAGATGGGCAATTCCGAGGTTGGCCATACGAACATCGGCGCGGGCCGCGTGGTTGCGATGGATCTGGGCCAGATCGATCTGGCCATCGAAGACGGCTCATTCTTTGAAAACGATCAGATCCTGAGTTTTGCCGCAAAGGTCAAAGAGGCGGGCGGGACGGCTCATCTGATGGGGCTTACCTCGGATGGCGGTGTGCATTCGCACAGTTCGCACCTCTTGGCGGCGGCGAAGGCGCTGACCGATCAGGGGCTGAAAGTGTCGGTTCATGTCATCACCGACGGGCGCGATGTGCCGCCGGACTCGGCCAAGGCGCAGGTCGACGCGTTTGAACAGGCGCTGCCCGAGGGGGCAAGGATCGTCTCGGTCACTGGCCGCTATTACGCGATGGACCGCGACAATCGGTGGGAACGTGTCGAAAAGGCCTATCGCGCCATGATCGAAGGCGATGCCCCCACGCAGCCGGATGCCACGACGGGCATTCAGGCCAGCTATGACGCGGACAAGGCGGATGAATTTATCCTGCCGTTCGTGATCGACGGCTACAAAGGCGTGCAGCCGGGCGACGGCGTCTTTTTCGTCAACTTCCGCGCGGACCGCGCGCGCGAAATCCTTGCCGCGATCGGGGATGCGTCTTTCGACGGTTTTGACCGGGACAAGAAAGACTTCTCGGCTCTGCTGGGGATGGTCGAATACTCCGACGCTCACAACGCCTACATGACCACCGCCTATCCGAAACGGGAAATCGTCAATACCTTGGGCGAATGGGTGGCCAAGCAGGACAAGACGCAGTTCCGTCTGGCCGAGACGGAAAAATACCCGCATGTGACCTTCTTCCTGAATGGCGGCAAGGAAACGCCGGAACCGCATGAGGACCGTTTCATGCCCAAATCGCCCAAGGTGGCGACCTATGACATGCAGCCGGAAATGTCGTCAGGCGAGGTCACGGATAA
Organism: Antarctobacter jejuensis; assembly: GCF_052266595.1. Taxonomy (NCBI): domain Bacteria; kingdom Pseudomonadati; phylum Pseudomonadota; class Alphaproteobacteria; order Rhodobacterales; family Roseobacteraceae; genus Antarctobacter; species Antarctobacter jejuensis. The sequence continues at coordinate 19,226 of NZ_JBQQXJ010000011.1, forward strand.
ATTCCTGGAGGCGATCGACCACGGGTATGACCTGATTGTCGTGAACTATGCCAATCCGGACATGGTGGGCCACACCGGCGATTTGCAGGCCGCGATGAAAGCCTGCGAGGCCGTGGACGCGGGCCTCGGCCGGGTGGTCGCAAAGCTGGAAGAAACCGGCGGGGCGTTGTTGGTGATCGCCGATCACGGAAATTGCGAAACCATGGTGGACCCGGAAACCGGCGGGCCGCACACCGCCCACACCACCAACCTTGTACCCGTCATCCTCTTTGGTGGACCAGAGGGGGTGCAACTGCGCGATGGCCGTCTGGCTGACGTTGCGCCGACCCTGCTGCAACTGATGGACCTGCCAAAGCCAGAGGAAATGACCGGGGAGAGCCTGATCGCGTGAAACGCCTTGCGCTGTTGATTGCCCTCTGGGCCGCGCCGCTGACCGCGCAGGACGCGGGAGAGCAGGCGCGCGCGGCGGCAGAGGCGCTTGAAGCCGCTTCTGTCCTGTTGGGCACCGCCGAAGAGGCGCAGGACCGGGTTGCGGCGCTGACCGACACGGTGCGCGCCTACGAGGACGGGCTGGCCGCCATGCGCGAAGGGCTGCGCGCGGCGGCGATCCGCGAAACGGAACTCAGCCGCAAGCTGGCCGCGCAAGAGGCCGAGGTGGCCTCACTGCTGGGCGCGCTGATGGCGGTGGGTGACCGCGCCGCGCCTCAGACCCTGTTCCATCCTGAGGGGCCGCTGGGGGCCGCGCGTTCTGGCATGCTGGTTGCCGCCGTCACGCCGGGGCTGGCGGCCAAGGCATCGGCGCTGCGATCCGATCTGGAAGAGGTCAGCGCCCTGCGCGCCCTGCAGCAAAGCGCGGCTGACACGTTGCAGGAGGGGCTGACAGACGCGCAAAAGGCGCGCACCGCCCTGTCACAGGCCATCGCCGACCGCACCGACCTGCCGCGCCGGTTCAAGGATGACCCGATCCGCACTGCCATCCTGATTTCGGCCACCGAGACGTTGCAGGGTTTTGCCTCCGGGCTGGCACAAATCGCGGAAGAGGATCAGGGCCCGCCGCTGCCGCCGGTCATGGACCTGAAAGGCACGCTGCCACTGCCGGTGCGCGGCGTCGTCCTGCATGAGGCCGGAGACCGCGATGCTGCGGGCGTGTCACGCCCCGGTGTGGTGATCGCCACCCGCCCCGGTGCCCTTGTGACCACGCCGACAGCGGCAACGATCCGCTACAATGGCCCGCTTCTGGACTATGGTTTTGTAACGATCCTTGAACCGCAGGCCGATGTCATGTTCGTCTTGGCGGGGCTGGACGTGGTTTATGGAGAAATCGGTCAGGTGCTGCCTGCGGGATCTCCGGTTGGCCTCATGGGCGGGAGCATTGACAATAATGTGTCACCTTCCGGTGATGGGACTGGCGCAGGCAGAACGGAAACGCTCTATATAGAGGTCAGAGAGGGCGACGTGCCCGAAGATCCACTGCGGTGGTTCGCAACCGACAAGGGATGATTGAGGAATGAGGAAATTCGTGATGGCCGCGGTCGGCGGTACATTGGCGTCTATCGTGGCGACCACGCAATTCGTGGGTCCGCTGCTGGCTCAGGAAGGCAGCCGGTCCGAGACGGTGTACGAACAGCTGGACCTGTTCGGCGACATTTTTGAACGTATCCGCGCGCAATACGTCGAGGAAGTGGACGAGACAGAGCTGATCGAGGCGGCCATCAACGGCATGTTGACCTCGCTGGACCCGCATTCCAGCTTCCTTCCGCCCGAGGACGCCGCCGACATGCGTGTGCAGACCCGTGGCGAATTTGGCGGGTTGGGCATCGAGGTCACGCAGGAAGACGGTTTCGTCAAGGTCGTCTCCCCGATTGACGGTACTCCTGCCATGGAGGCCGGCATGGAGGCCGGTGACTTCATCACCCACGTCGATGGAGAGAGCGTTCTTGGCCTGACCCTGAACGATGCCGTGGACCTGATGCGTGGTCCGGTCGGGTCCGAGATCGTCATCACCGTGGTGCGCGAAGGCGTGGACGAGCCGTTTGACGTCTCCATCATCCGCGACACCATCAAGCTGACGGCCGTGCGCTCGCGCACCGAGGGGGAGACCGTGGTGCTGCGGATCACCACCTTCAACGACCAGACCTATCCGAACCTCGCCGATGGTATCGCCAAGCAGGTCGAGGCCGCTGGCGGCATGGATGCGGTGAACGGCTTTGTCATCGACCTGCGCAACAACCCCGGCGGCCTGCTGAACCAGGCCATCGCCGTGTCCGACGCTTTCCTCGAAAAGGGAGAGATCGTCTCGACCCGGGGCCGCGATCCGGCGGATGGTGACCGCTACAATGCGCAGCCCGGCGATCTTGCCGAGGGCAAGCCCCTGGTGGTGTTGATCAATGGTGGCTCTGCCTCGGCGTCGGAAATCGTCGCAGGTGCGCTGCAGGATCACCGCCGCGCCATCGTCGTCGGCACCAAGAGCTTTGGCAAAGGCTCGGTCCAGACGGTCATGCCCCTGCGCGGCAATGGTGCCATGCGCCTGACCACCTCGCGCTACTACACACCGTCGGGCCGGTCGATCCAGGCGCTGGGTGTGTCCCCGGACATCGTGGTGGAGCAGCCGCGTCGGGACCCCAACGCAGAGCCCGATGAGGATCCGGCAAATCCCTTCACCCGGTCCGAGGCGGACCTGCGCGGCAGCCTCGACAACGACTCGCTGACGCCCGAAGAAATCGAGCAGATCGAGGCTGACCGCGCCAAGGCCGAAGCGGCCGCCAAACTGCGCGAAGAGGATTATCAGTTGGCCTATGCCATCGACATCCTCAAGGGCCTGTCGGCACTGGGCAACCGGGACTAAGACCGATCGCCAAGGTGATTTTTGAATCCGGCGGCCCGCGGGTCGCCGGATTTTCTTTGCGGTATCCGGCAATTCAGAGGGTGTTGTCGCCAGCCTCCGGAGAGAATGCGCAGAATGCCTACGACCTGCCGGCGCGTGACTTGCCCCAGGTGCTGAAGCACGGCTAAATCGCCGCAACGGAGGATGCGCCATGAGCAAGCACAAGACCATGACCCCGGACGAAATCGCGAAACTGCCCTATCGCCGCAACGTCGGCGTCATGCTGGTCAATGCAGAGGGCCATGCCTTCGTGGGCCAGCGGACCGATAGCGAGGTCCCCGCGTGGCAAATGCCCCAGGGTGGCATCGACAAGGGCGAAGACCCGAAAGAGGCGGCGCTGCGCGAATTGCAGGAGGAAACCGGCGTGTCGCCCGATCTGGTTACGGTCGAGGCGGAAACCAATGGTTGGATCACCTATGACCTGCCGCACGATATCGTGCCGAAAATCTGGAAAGGCCGGTACAAGGGGCAGGAACAGAAATGGTTCCTGCTGCGCTTTCACGGAACGGATGATCAGGTCCGCATAGATGCGGACGACCATCAGGAGTTCTCCGAATGGCGCTGGCTGCCTGCGGATGAGGTGGTGGCCCAGATCGTCCCGTTCAAACGCACGGTCTACGAGCAGGTCGTCGCATCCTTCAAGGAGCACCTGTAATGCGCTGGTTGATCATCGCCGCCTGCCTTCTGGCCACGCCCGCCCTGTCCCTGTCCTGCCTGCCCGCCGACCCGGTGCGCGACTTCAAGGCAGCCGAAAAATCCCCCCTGCGCTGGGGGGTGGCCGTGGGCCGTCTGGACTTCTCCGAAGGGAAATTGCCCAAGGTCGACTGGGATCAGCAGCAGAACGTGCCGCCACAGACCGATCTGAGGGCGCAGATGGTGGGTTACGCGCTGGACGCAAACGGCTTCAAGACACCGTTTCAGGCCAATGTCACCCTGCGCGTGCTCTGCGCGGGCCCGTGGTGTGCGCAGCCCAAGAGTGGCGCGCGCTACCTCGCCTTCATCAAACATGAAAACGGCAAGCGCATCCTGCAGGCGGATCCCTGCGGCAGCTGGCTCTATGTCAATCCTACGCGCCGGATGCTGAACCGCATCCATACCTGCTATGCCGGGGGCCCCTGCGAGGAACGCCCCTTCCGCCCCTGAGCCTGAGCGCTTCTTCTCTTTCGAAATACCGCTGGGGGAGTCGTCACGCAGGTGACGGCGGGGGCAACGCCCCCTACCGCAGCCGGTTCAGCACGGCGAGAGAAGCATAGCCGTCAGGCACCAGCCCCTGTGACTTCTGGTACTGGCGCACCGCCTCCACCGTCAGCGGACCGATCTTGGCGTCAATCCCCTGTGTGGAAAAGCCCACGGCAGTCAGCCGTTTCTGCAACTCGATCCGCTCCTTGAAGGTCAGCGCCCGGTCCGTGCGGGGCCAAGTGCCCTTGATCGGGCCGTCGCCTTTGATCCGGTCAGCCAGATGGCCGACCCCGATCACATAGGCATCGGCCGTGTTGTAGGTTTCGATCACTTCGAAATTGTCGAAGATGAGAAAGGCCGCCCCGGAGTGTCCCGCAGGCAGCAGGACCGAGGCGGGTCCGAAATCCTGCACCGGTTTGCCATCCAGCCCCAGCACCCCCTTGCGGGCCCAGGCCGAGGGCAGGCGCGTGATCTCGCGCTTGGCGTCCATGTAGTCGAAGTTCCTTGGAATCGTCACTTCGACGCCCCATGGCACGCCGGTCTTCCAGCCATTCGATTTCAGGTAGTTCGCGGTCGAGGCCAGCGCATCGGTCGGGTCGTCGCCCCAGATATCGCGCTTGCCGTCGCCGTTGTAGTCCACAGCCAGCCGTTGAAAAGAGCCGGGCATGAATTGCGTGTGGCCCATCGCCCCGGCCCAGGAGCCGCGCAGATTTGCCTCGTTGGTGTGGCCGTCCTGCAGGATCGTCAACGCGTGGATCAATTCGCCTTCGAAAAATTCCGCCCGGCGCGCATCATAGGCAAGGCTGGCCATCGCCTCGATCACGGGTGTGCTGCCGCGAAAGGTGCCATAGGCCGATTCCAGGCCCCAGATCGCCACGACGATCTCTTTCTGGACGCCATACTCCGCTTCGATCTTTTCCAGCAGGCTGCGGTTTTTGTTCAGCGCGGCCTTGCCATTTCGGATGCGCGCGTCAGAGGCGGCACTGTCAAGGTAATCCCACAGTGTCTTGGTGAACTCGGACTGGTTCCGGTCCCGCTCGACAACCTTGCGGTCGAACGTTACCCCCTTGAAAGCGCGGTCAAAGGTGGCGGCGCTGATCCCCTGTTCCATCGCGCGGGGGCGGAACTCTTGCAGCCATTTCTCAAATCCGGCCTGCGTGCCGTTGATGCGCGCGGACAGCATCGCCTCGGCGGCGATATGGGCGGGGCGCAGAACAGGGCGGGTCATTGCGCCAGAGGTCCCAAGCACGGCCTCGGCTGTGCTGACGATGGCTGCGCGACTGACGATGTCCGCCTCCGCCATCACCAGATCAATGACATCACCGCGCGCCACCGGGCGCAGCGATGTCTTGACCGCTTCGGCAAGGGCGGGTGAAACCGTTATAACAAGGGCCAGAAGCCCGGTCATCGCACGCTGCATCATGGTTCCGATCCTGCTGCTCATTTGTTTTACATAAGATTAACGCTAATTGCGGAACAAGCCAAAGGCTCACCGCTGCTCCGTGCGATTTCCCGCCGGCAGGATTCTGTCCATGTAGGTCCGCAGCATCGGTACGCGTTCGGGGCGAAAGCTGGTGCCCGTGCGGCAGAGATCGGCCATCCGGTCCAACCGGAAGGCGCGGTAATCCTGCCGCAACAGACACCAAGCCAGCAGGCAATGACTGCGGTCGAACAGCACGATCGACAGGGGCTGCACCTCGCGCCGCGTCGCCTGTCCGGTCTTGTCGGAATAGTCGAACACCACCTGCACCTCGTCCCAACAGGCCTGACGCAGGGCCTTGGCGTCGATTGCGGGTGCGGGTGGCGGCGAAAACCGATGCGCCGTCAGAACGGCGTGCCGCATACGGTGCGCCTGTGCCTCTGGCAGTCGTGCGCGCAGCTTGGCCAGAGCCGAGTCCGCCGCGCCCGCCAGCGCCGGGTCGCCGACAGCCGTCACCTCACGCAGGCCAAGGATCAGCGCCTCCAGCTCGTCATCGTCAAAGCCCAGCGGCGGCAGATGCGCGCTTTCGATCAGGGTATAGCCAAACCCGGCTTCACCATCGATCACCGCACCCAGACTGCGCAATGTGTCGATGTCCCGGTACAGCGTGCGGGCGGAAACGCCGGTCTCTTCGGCCAGCCGCGCCGCAGTCACGGGCGCGGGCAGGCGGCGCAGGGCGGTCATTAATTGGAACAGGCGGGCGGTTCTGGACATGCTGCCAGTTTCCTACAGCACGCTGACGAAAAGTGACAGCAGACGCAGCGGTTCCTTGCTGCGCCTACTTGGACCGCCGTTGCCGCGTGACCTTGCGCTTGGTCTTGGCGTCCTTCGCCTTGGCCTTCGCCAGTTTGCGCCGGGGAGAGGTGCCAGGCTTGCCCCGCCCGCGCCCCTTGCCGCGCGGGCCACGGCCCCGGACACTGGCGTATTCCTCTTCTTCCAGTTCCAGCAGTTCAAAGGCGATGCCACCGGTCACCGGCGCGGCCTCGACCAGCTTGACCCGCGCGCGCATGCCCAGCCCGATGATCCGCCCCGTATCGGCCCCCATCAGCGTGCCGGCGTCCCGGTCGAAATGGAAATACTCATTGCCCAGCGTGCTGATCGGGATGAGCCCGTCGGCGCCGGTCTCATCCAGTTTCACGAAAACGCCGAACTTGGCGATGCCGGAAACACGGCCCGAGAACTCTGCCCCCAGCCGGTCCGACAGGTAGGCGGCAAGATAGCGGTCCGTTGTGTCGCGTTCGGCCATCATCGACCGGCGTTCCGTGTCGCTGATGTGCTGCGCTGTGCGGTCCAGCGTCTCGATATCGTGATGGCTGAGGCCGTCGTCGTCCCACTTGTGAGCCGAGATTAACGCCCGGTGCACGATCAGGTCCGAATACCGCCGGATGGGAGAGGTGAAATGCGCGTAGTTCTGCAGCGCGAGACCGAAGTGCCCAAAGTTCTTGGGGCTGTAATAGGCCTGCGTCATGGACCGCAGCGTGGCAATGTTGATCAGTTCCGCCTCGCCGGTCTTGGCGGCCTGATGCAGCAACTGGTTCAGGTGATGCGTCTTTAGCACCTGCCCCTTGGCCAGCGTCAGCCCGGCGGCCTCGGCGGTGTCGCGCAGGCTCTCCAGCTTGTCCTGCGGCGGTTCTTCGTGCACGCGGAACAGAAGGGGCGTGTCCTTGGCGATCAGGGTTTCGGCGGCGGCCACGTTGGCCAACACCATGAATTCCTCGATCAGCTTGTGCGCGTCCAGACGGTCGGCGAAATCGACCGAGGTGACCTTGCCCTCATCGTCCAGCTGGATCTTGCGCTCCGGCAGGTCGAGGTCCAGCGGCTGCCGCCGTTCGCGGGCCGCACGCAGGGCGGCATAGGCGGCGTAGAGTGGTTTCAGGACCGGTTCCAACAGGGGGCCGGTCTTGTCGTTCGGCTTGCCGTCGATGGCCGCCTGAACCTCTTGATAGTTCAGCGAGGCAGGGGAACGCATCAGGCCGCGATAGAACTTTTGGCCCAGCTTGTTGCCCGCCGCGTCGATGCGCATCCGGACGGCTATGCAGGCGCGCGGAACGCCTTCGTGGAGCGAGCAGAGATCGCCGGACAGCCGGTCCGGCAGCATCGGCACAACCCGGTCGGGGAAGTAGGAAGAGTTGCCGCGATTACGTGCCTCGCGGTCCAGCTGTGAGCCGGGCGTGACGTAATGGGCTACATCCGCGATGGCGACCCAGAGGACATGGCCGCCCTCGTTCTGCGGATCCTCGTCCGGTTCGGCAAAGACCGCGTCGTCATGGTCGCGGGCGTCCCATGGGTCGATGGTGATCAGGGGCATCTCGCGCAGGTCGGTGCGGCCCGCCAGGCCTGCCGGTTTCATGCCGTCCGCCTCGGCCAGCACGTCCTCGGGGAAATCGTCGGGGATGCCGTGCTGATGGATGGCGATGAGGGACACGGCGCGCGGGGCCGTGGGATCGCCCAGCCGCAGGGTGATGCGGGCCTTGGGCAGGCCCAGTCGGCCGCGGGCGGGTCCGGCCTGTTCGGCTTCGACCAGCTCTCCCTCCTGGGCGCCGCCGGTGGCGTCGGGGGCGACGCTCCATTCCTTGTCCGAGCCCTTGTCGATTGGCAGGATGCGCCCGCCCTCGGCGCCTTTGCGGAAGATGCCCACCACCTTGCGGGGGCTGGCGCCGATGCGGCGGATCAGGCGGGCCTCGTAGTTGTGGTCGGCATGGTGGACGACCTGCAGCCGGGCAAGGATGCGGTCGCCTTCTCCCAGCGCGGGGTCGGTGGCGCGGGCGATGATCAGAACCACGGGTTCGACGCCTTCGCCATGCCATTCCAGCGGCCGGGCAAAGAGGTCGCCGTTGGCATCCGGGGCCTTGACCTGAAGGACGCTGACCGGCGGCAGGCGGTCGGGGTCGCGGTAGGTCTTGTGGCGCTTTTCAAGGTGCCCCTCGTCCTCAAGGTCGCGCAGGATGCGCTTGAGGTCGATCCGGTCGGCCCCCTTGATGCCAAAGGCCTTGGCGATGTCGCGTTTCGAGGTGAGGGTCGGGTTGGCGGAGATCCAGTCGAGGACCTCTTCCTTCGTGGGCAGCTTGCTCATGCGGATGAGGTAGCACGGGCATGTGGCGGCGTCATGTCGATTCCGCAGGCCGTGAAAAAGAGGTGTCCACGCGTGGACACCTTAGGGGGAATGCAGAATCAAGGACTTACAGCCGCGATTTTACCAATCGTTAGGCTTTGCCCGGATTTCCGCATCCGATGGCGCGGTCCAGTCGCGGGCGATTCCGGCAAGGATCATCGCCAGACTCGGAGTGCAGAAAATCAGCAGACGCCCCACGTTGTTGCCCACCGATGCCGCGATGCCGACGCCAAGGATCACGGCGAAGGTCACGCCGCAGTCGATCACCAGCCAGCGGTCGACCCGCGGCAGACGGCGCAGGGTGAGAGTGAACATCAGCGCAGCAAGGGCAACCAGTGCCGCAAAGTTCTGCGTCAGCAAGACCTGAAACAGGAAATCCCCGTCGGCAAAGCCGAAACCGGAAAACGCATCGAGCCATGCGTGCGGGGACAATTGCGCGCCGTGGCTGTCGCCCGGCAGGTTGGCCCGCAGCAGGACATGGGCGCCAAGGCTGAGGGCGGCGCAGATCAGAACCGTCAGACGGGCCCTGCCATCCTGCTGCCAGCCCGCCGCGATCAGGTCAGCCGCGATGAGGGCCAGCAGGATGAGCGGGATCAACTCTCGCTGAAAAGCCGCCGCAAGGACGACCAGCGCGCAGACAAGGTAACGCCCCGCGCGATAGGCCAGATAGGCGGCGGTGAACATCAAGAGCGACAGCCCCTCTGTCAGGCCGGAATAGGCGAAGAACAGGACACTGAAGTTGAGGACCATCACGGCGGGCACAAACAGGGACAGGGCATCGGGCCGCCCTGTTTGGCGCTGCAGGTGGCCCCCCAGCAAGGCGGCGGTCAGCACGACGGAGATGTAATTGACCGCAAGAGCGGAAAAGAACACGCCGCGTTCAAAGCCGTCGACGGTGAAGGCGATGTCGGTGTCGTAGTCCAACCCGGCCTCGAACAGCAGGTTCACGATCACCGCCTGAATCTGGCGCAGCACCCACGGCGCGTCCGCTGCGCTGAAATCCAGCGGGCTGAGGTACATCCGGTGGTAGTGATAGTAGTCCGATCCGCCGAAATCCGGGACGTGGAATTTATAGGCGAGGTAGAAAAGCGGAAAGAAGGCGACAAGGTACAGGAGGCTGCGCGCGCCGAAGGAGATCAAGCCTCTTGCCATGTCCTGACCCTTTTCAATGTCGCGGCGCGGTCAGCGGGGCGCGCCGTCCTGAACGGTTTCGGCGGGACGCAGCATCATGTCCCTGTGGGGGATGCCCGCATCGTCATAGGCCGGTCCCTGCGCCACGAAACCCAGCGCCTGATAGAAGGGGATGGCGTGTTCCTGCGCGCTGAGACGGATTTCGGCGATGTCGCTGTCGGCGCTGAACAGGGCGACCCCGTGGCGCACGAGCTGCGCCCCCAGCCCGCGCCCCCGGCAGTCCGACAACACGCAGATGCGCCCGATCTTGCCGGTGGATCCGTGTTTGATCAGGCGCGCGGTGGCCACCGGCCTGTCACCGTCGCGGATCAGCAGATGCACGGCCGTATCGTCCAGATCATCCCATTCGTCGGCCTCTGGAATGCCCTGTTCGTCGATGAAGACCGCGCGCCGCAGCGCGTGGCAGGCGGCGATGTCGGTGGTCCGTTCGATCCCGGTCACGCGAAATACTCCCGCAGGATGCGGGTGTAGATGGATTTGAGCTGATGCACCTGCGCCACCTCGACCCGTTCATCGACGGCGTGCATCCGTTTGCCCACAAGGCCGAATTCCACCACCGGGCAGTGGTTTTTCACGAAACGCGCGTCAGAGGTGCCGCCGGTGGTCGAGAGTTCCGGCGTGATGTTCGTCTCTACCGTCACCGCCTTTGCCACGAGGTCCGACAGGGCGCCCGGCGGGGTCAGAAAGCTTTCGCCGGAAATCTTGATCCTGACCTCTGTCTTGGTCCCGTATTGGGCGTCGACCTCTGCGGCCTCTGCCCGCAGCCAGTCCGACAGGCCCGCGCCGGTATGCATGTCGTTGAAGCGGATGTTCACGGCGGCGCGGGTTTGCGCGGGGATCACGTTGGTGGCCGGGTTGCCGGTGTCGATGGTCAGCACGGCCAGCGTGGAGGGATCGAAATGGGCGGTGCCCTCATCCAGCGTGTGGCTGGCCAGCCGGTCCATCAGCCGCGCCATGGCGGGCATCGGGTTCAGCGCGCGGTGCGGGTAGGCGGAATGGCCCTGCACGCCGGTCACGGTGAACCATGCGGTCATGGAGCCGCGCCGCCCGATTTTCATCATCTGGCCCATGTGGTCGGGCGAGGTGGGTTCGCCCACAAGGCAATCGGTCATCTGTTCACCGTGTTCGGCCATCCAGTCCAGAAGGGCCACCGTGCCGTCGGTGGCATCGCCCTCTTCATCGCTGGTGATGGTCAGGATCACCGCGCCGTCGGGGGGCGTGTCGCGGACAAAATCGATCGCGGCGGCGGCAAAGGCGGCGACGCCGGATTTCATGTCCGTGGAGCCGCGCCCGTAAAGAAAGCCGTCATGAATGTCGGCCCCGAAGGGATCAAAGGTCCAGTCATCGCGGTTGCCGATGGGCACCACATCGGTGTGACCATTGAAGCCGAAGGTCCTTGCGTGGCCCTTGGTGCCCCAGCGGGCAAAGAGATTGGGCGTGCCATTGCGGTCGACACGGGTGCAGGTGAAACCGCCGGCCTCCAGTTCCGCTTGCAGCAGGGTCAGTGCGCCGCCTTCTTCCGGTGTGACGGAGGGGCAGCGGACGAGGCGGGCTGTCAGGTCGACCGGGTCGATCATGGGCGGCGTCCTTTGTTCGGTGGCGGTTTTTGTGGCGTTTGTGCCAAGGGCTACCGCGATGCGGGGCGGTTGGCAAACCGCTGTCTTGGCGGGGAGTCCGGGGGTGTGTTACGACGGGGAAACGACAGGGCGAGGCGTATGAGTTGGATTGCGATTTCCGGTGAGGGCCTTGGCTGGTCCGATCCGGTGCGGGTCGGGCAGGATCAACCCGACGCCCTGTTGCCGCGCGGCACCCTGATGGTCGAAACCGCGCTGGGCGTGGCCGACCGGCCGCAGCGTCTTTTGACACTGGAACGCGACTATCCGTGGCGCGGCAGCCTGTCGCTGAGCTGGCTGCCGGGGGGATCCGTGGCGCTGGTGGTGACGCAGGGGGATCGGATCCTGAACGCGGTGCTGCCGCTGCAGATCGAGATGCGCGAGGACGTGCTGCGGATCAGCTATGCGTGGAATGCGCCGGCTCAGGCCGGGCGGCTGGCGGTCGAGCGGGCGGACGGGACGGTTCTGGCCTGGATCATGACCGACGCGCCGCCGCCGATGGCCCTGTCCGACGCCACGGCGCTGGCGTGGACGACGCCGGGGGCGGGGATGTTCGTGGCGCTGTCGGATGTGGTGGAACCCATTGGGCCGGTGCCCGCCTTGGCGGCGGATGTGCCGGTGGAGACGCCGTTTGGCCCGCGCGCCGTCAGCGAGTTGCGTTGCGGCGATACGGTGGTGACGCGGGGCGGCGCGGTGGTGCCGGTGCTGGCGCGGATCACGCGGCGGGTGCCGGCGCTGGGGGGCTTTCGCCCGGTGCGGCTGTTTGCGCCCTATTTCGGATTGACGGGCGACCTTGTGGTAGCGCCGGAGCAGGGCCTTGTGATCGGGGGGGCGGATGTGTCCTACCTGTTCGGCTGCGAGGCGGTGCTGGTGCGGGCGGGCAGCCTTGTGAACGGGGTGGCGGCGGCGCATGAGGACTGCGGGCCGCTGATCGACTGGCACCACGTGCTGTTGCCGGGACACGAGCCGCTTTGCGCCGTGGGGGCGGAGCTGGAGAGCCTGTACATGGGGCGGATGCGGCGGCGGCGGGATCTGCTGGCGCAGACCCAGCTGGCGGAGGTGCCGGGCGGATTGCTGCCCGAGCATGGCGGCACCGCGCTGAAGGTGCTGCGCCCCTTCGAGGCGGTGGTGCTGGCCGAGGCGCGCGCGGCCTGAGGCGGGCGTTGCTTGCGTATTTGAAAAGAGAAGAAGCGGCGAGTCAGTCGAAGAAGGGGCTGACCTGCGCGACGATGACGGCGTTTTCCGCCAGCGCGCGGTCCATCAGCGCGGATTCCTCGGCGTCGATTTCATGGCCCTGTGCCTCGCGTTCCTCGCGGGTGCCGTAGCCGGTGACATCCAGCGGCGACATGTCGGCCTGTTTCAGGATGGCGACGGTTTCGCGCACGGCCTCGCCCTCGTCCACGCCGGAGGCGTAGCACATCAGCGCAGCACCAGTGGATTTGTCGGGCAAGCCGTCGCCGGATTTGCGCCCGACCTCGACCAGCAGCGTGTAGACCTGTTGCGGTTTCTTTCCGGCCATCGGTGCCATCCCCCGTGTTTGCGGCGCGAGCGATGCGGCTTTCGCCCCGTACTGTCAAGCCTGTTGCGGATGGGCCACGGGGGGCGGGGTGGGGAATTCCGGGCTTGGCGCGAATCGGGGTTGGGGACTAGGTAGCGCCACCCAAAGGCAACTCGAAACGAAAGGAGGGCCATCATGAACGACCATATGCCATTGGCCCTTCGCGGGCACTGAGAGAGTAGATCCCGAGCGGGCCTGATATTTGGCCCGGAGTTTCGAGAGCGGCGCGCATCCCTGCGCCGAAAGTTTCATGGATACGTTTCTGACAGAGATGCTCACCCGCGCGGTGGGCAGTGATTTCTTTGCCGGCGGTCTGGCGCTGGGCGTCTTTGGCGCGGCCATCGGGATGATCCGCATGGTCTGGTTCATGGCGCGCGCGCAGGCGCAGCGGCGTTTCGCGGTGTCGCTGACGGTGGACAACCGGTCGGCGGCCTACCGGCATCTTTATGTCTGGCTGGACCGCAAGGGCGCGTTGCGGCGCATCCGGCAGGTGCAGTCGGTCGGGATGCGCGGCAGCGGCGACGCGGAGGACATCTATGCCCCAGCCGAGGGGCGGCACTGGTTCTTCTGGGGGGGGCGGCTGTGTTCCTTCGACCGCAGCCTGCGCGAGAAGACCCGCGTGGACGGGGTCAATGGCGCCGCGCCGATGGAGGTGCTGACCGTCACCATGCTGTTTGGCCGCACGGAGACATTGCGCGGCTGGATCGACGAGGGTGCCGAAATGTGCCGCGTCGACGAGGTCTGCGCGCCGGAACTGCACGTCTTGAAAGGCGACTGGTGGGATTACGTCTGCGATCTGCCCCGCCGGGCGCTGGACACGATCCTGGCCGAGGATGACCGTCTGGAGCGGCTGCTGGCGGACATGCGCTGGTTCTACGACAACGAGGACTGGTATCGTCAGCGCGGTGTGCCGTGGCGGCGGGGCTACCTGCTGTACGGCCCGCCCGGCACCGGCAAGTCCAGCGTGATCCGCGCCCTTGCCTGCGAGCTGGGCAAGGATGTGGCCAGCATCAGCCTGTCGAGCCCCGGACTGGGCGATGAGGACCTGCGCAGCGGGCTGAGCAATGCGCCCAGGGGCGCGTTCCTGGTGCTGGAGGATATCGACGCGGGGTTCACCGGGCGCAAGTCCGGCGAGATCCGCAGCGGTGTCAGCTTTTCCGGGCTGCTGAACGCCATCGACGGGGTGGCGGCGCAGCAGGGGCGGGTTCTGGTGATGACCACCAACCACCGCGAGCGGCTGGACCCGGCGCTGATCCGGCCCGGCCGGGCGGACCTGCATGTGGCGCTTGACCCGGTTCCGGCGCGGGTGGCCGCGGACCTGTTCCTGCGGTTCTTCCCCGGGGAAGAGGGGCTTGCGCAGCAGTTCGCCAAGGCGCTGGGCGCGCGACGGTTTGCGCCTGCTGCGCTGCAGGGCTGGCTGTTGCAGCACGCGCAGGATGCCCGGACGGCCGCCACCGCAGAGGGCCTGCTGTCCGGGCCGGTCCTGCCCGAAGAGATGGCCGCCGAGTAACCTCGGCGGTCATTGCGCATCACATTCTTTGGAATAGGGGTGAATTTCACGGGTGTCACAGCAAGCATGTTGTGACACCCTGCCGTCCTGTGGCAGAAGCAGCCGCGTTCGTCGCCCACTCTGCGACGCTGGAGACATGATGCCCCGACTCTTGCACATCTGGCTGGTCCTTTGGGCCCTTGTCGCGTTCCCGGTTGCCGGGACTGCGGAAACATTGGTCTTTGCGACCGTGGAACGACCGCCATTCTCGATGGAGAAGGCCGACGGGCATAACGGGTTCAGCATCACGCTGATGCGCCAGATCGCCGAAGAGATCGGTCACGAGGTCCGGTTCGAGACCAGCCCGACCTTTTCCGACATGCTGGCGCGGGTGCAGAGCGGCGAGGTCGACGGGGCCATCGCCAATATCTCGATCACCTCGGAGCGCGAAGGCGTGATGGATTTCACGCTGCCGATTTTTGAGAGCGGATTACAGATCATGGCCAGCGGGTCGGCGCGCACGACCCTGTGGCAGCAATTGCTGACGCTGGAGGTGGCGCTGTGGATCCTCTTGGCGGCGGCGATCCTGTTCTTTGGCGGAATGCTGATGTGGATCTTTGAACGCCGCGCGCAGCCCTATTTCGAACGTCCCATGCGCGAGGCGATGTTTCCGTCTTTTTGGTGGGCGCTGAACCTTGTGGTGAACGGCGGGTTCGAGGAACGGATGCCACGGTCGGTGTTCGGCCGGGCGCTGGGCGTGTTGATGGTGATTGCCAGCCTGTTCTTCGTCTCGATCTTTGTGGCCAAGATCACGGCGGCGATGACGGTCACGGCGCTGACCTCTTCGATCGCCTCGATCAACGATCTGGACCGGCGCGAGGTCGGCACGGTCGCGGGATCCACCGCGTCGCTGTTCCTTGAGGGGCGCGAGGTGCGGCATGTGGCCTATGACGGGTTTGCCGAGATGATCGGCGCCTTTGAGTCGGGCGAGGTGGATGCGCTGGTCTACGACGGGCCCTTGCTGCGCTATTACCTGTCGCGCAATCCCGGCGGCGATGCCTATGTGCTGGACCGGGTGTTCCGGTCCGAGGATTACGGCATTGCGCTGTTGTCTGGCAGTACCCTGCGCGAGCCGATCAACCAGGCGCTGCTGAAGCTGCGCGAGCGCGGCACCTATGACGCGCTGGTGGCCGAGTGGTTCTAGGTGTGGTGAGCCGCCGGTGTGGCGGCCCCCCTGTTTGAGTGTGTGGGCGGGTCTGACCCGCCCGGGCCGGGTCAGTCGCGCAGCAGCTCGTTGATGCCGGTCTTGGAGCGGGTGCGCTCATCGACGCGTTTGACGATCACGGCGCAGTAGAGGTTGATGCCGTTCTTCGACGGCATGGAGCCTGCGACGACGACGGAGTAGGGCGGAACCTCACCGTACATGACCTCACCGGTTTCGCGGTCGACGATCTTGGTCGACTGGCCGATGAAGACGCCCATGCCAAGGACAGAGCCTTCGCGGACGATGCAGCCCTCGACCACCTCGGAGCGGGCGCCGATGAAGCAGTTGTCCTCGATGATGGTGGGGCCGGCCTGCATGGGTTCCAGCACGCCGCCGATGCCGACGCCGCCGGACAGGTGCACGTTCTTGCCGATCTGCGCGCAGGAGCCGACGGTGGCCCATGTGTCGACCATGGTGCCGGTGTCCACGTGGGCGCCGAGGTTCACGAAGGAGGGCATCAGCACCACGCCGGGGGCGATGTAGGCGGATTTGCGGACGATGCAGTTGGGGACGGCGCGGAAACCGGCCTCTTTCCACTGGTCGTCGCCCCAGCCCTTGAACTTGCTGTCGACCTTGTCCCACCAGCCCGCGCCCTGCGGGCCGCCGGACTGCTGTTCCATGTCCTTCAGGCGGAAGCCAAGCAGCACGGCCTTCTTGGCCCACTGGTTGACGTGCCAGTCGCCGTTTTCCTGACGTTCGGCGACGCGCAGCTTGCCCGAGTCCAGCGCGTTCAGCGTGGTTTCGATGGCGTCGCGGGTTTCCCCCGTGGTTGCGGGGGTGACGGTGTCGCGCGCCTCCCAGGCGGCTTCGATGGCGGTTTCAAGCTGTGCGTTGGACATGCGTCCTCTCCCCTCGGAATACGTTCCGCTGCCCTATAGCGGTCCTGACGTCGCGGAACAATCCTTCGCCAATGGTCTCAGGTCAGGGGATCGGGGGCGATGTTGCCGCCGCACAGCAGGACCGCGACGCGTTCGCCGGGGGCGGGGGTGTAGGCGCCGCTGCGCAGGGCGGCCAGGGCGCAGGCCCCGGCGGGTTCCACCAGCAGGCGGTGCGCCTGCCAAAGCGCGCGCTGGGCGTCGAGGATGGCCTCATCGGTGACGGTGATGCTGGTGATACCCTGATCGCGGGCGAGACCGTGGCAGATGCTGCCGATGCGGCGTGCGCCAAGCGCGTTGGCGGCGACGCCAGAGACCGGCACATCCACCGGCGCGCCTGCGGCGAGCGAGGCGTTCAGGGCGTTGCAGGCGGAGGGTTCGACGGCGACGATGTTGCGCGCGCCCTGCGTCCAGGCCAGCGCCCCGCCGATCAGCCCACCACCGCCGACGGCGATCAGCACGGTGTCGGCCTGCAGGCCCTGTGCCTCCCACTCGCGCAGGCAGGTGCCCTGTCCGGCGACGGTCAGCGGCGCGTCATAGGCGTGGATCTGCATCGCGCCGCGTTCCTGTTCATAGCGTTTGGCCATGTCCAGCGCGTCGGCGTATTCGCCGGGCACCACGGTCAGGTTGGCGCCGGTGCGTTCGATCAGGGAAATCTTGGCGGGACCGGCCATTTCGGGCACGAAGATCTGCGCCGGATAACCGAGCGCATGGGCGGCAAAGGCCACCGCCGCGCCGTGATTGCCGCCCGAGGCCGCGACAACGCCGCCCTCTGGCACATCGCTGGCGATCAGCGTGTTGAAGGCGCCGCGCGCCTTGAAGCTGCCGGTGTGTTGCGTCTGTTCCAGCTTCAGCTCTATGGGCCGGTCGCAGAGCGCATCCGAGGTCATCACCGGGGTGACGACCGTGTGCCCGTCAATGCGTCGTGCGGCGGCGTCGATCTCGGATTTCCAATCCATTGCTTATCCTTAACTGGCGCTTCGGGCCGTCACGCTATAGGTCAGAGGAAAGGCGAACAAGGAGCCGCGACATGAAAGAAGACCGCCGCAGCCCGCTGCGCGACGCGAACCTAGACCGCAGCACCGCGCAGCAGGTGCCGCAGACCCCGCAAACCCTGTCCCCCAGCTATCGGCTGGCCTTTGCGGATGTGGATTTCATGGGGCAGGAAGAATTGCGCCCGGTGCGTCTGCAGCTGGAATTGCTGAAGTTCGAGATGCTGATGGACCAGCATCAGATCGACTCGACCGTGGTTCTGTTCGGCGGCGCGCGCATCCCGTCCCCGGCGGAAAAGGACAAGGCGCGGACCAAGACGCTGGCCGACTTGTCGGAGTTCTACGAAGAGGCCCGCGAATTCGCGCGGCTGATGACGCGCAAGTCCATGGAGACCGGCAACCGCGAATTCGTGGTCGTGACCGGCGGCGGACCGGGCGTGATGGAGGCCGGCAACCGCGGCGCGCATGAAGAGGGCGGCGTTTCCGTGGGCCTGAACATCGTGCTGCCGCACGAGCAGGCGCCAAACGAATACGTGACCCCCGATCTGGCGTTCAACTTTCACTACTTCGCCATTCGCAAGATGCATTTCCTGATGCGCGCGCGGGCGATCTGTGTGTTCCCGGGTGGCTTTGGCACGCTGGATGAATTGTTCGAGACGCTGACCCTGATCCAGACCGGGCGGATGCGGCGGGTGCCGGTGCTGCTGTTCGGGCGCGAATTCTGGGAGCGGATCGTCAACTGGGACGCGCTGGCCGATGCCGGGACCATCAGCGCCGAGGATCTGGACCTGTTCCACTTTGTCGAGACGGCGGCAGAGGCGGCGGACATTGTCGAAAACTGGGGCCCGGCCGAAGCGCGCGACGCGATCCCGGACCGCTGACACCAAATGCGCCGGGCGCCTAGGGTGCCCGGCGGCGCAGGTCTTTTCAGGAATTATGGTTGGCGGCGTCTTCCAGTTCGGCGCGTTCAACCCAGCGCGAGATCACGGCGCGGGCTGCGGATTCATCGAAATTATCGATGGCAAGGCGCAGATCCTTGAGCGCGGTGGCCATTTCGAATTCCGACAGAAAGCTTTCCTGCGCGCGCAGGATCTTGATATGCGGCGTGGTCAGCATGTCCGAAGAGATCAGCAGTTCCTCGTGCAGCTTTTCGCCCGGACGCAGACCGGTGATCTGGATCTCGATATCGCCGTCGGGGTTTTCGTCGTCCTTGACGATGAAGCCGGCGCCTTCGATCATCTGGCGGGCCAGTTTGTGGATCGGCACCGGGTCGCCCATGTCCAGCACGAAGACGTCGCCGCCCCGGGCAAAGGACCCGGCCAGCAGCACAAGGCGCGCCGCCTCTGACATCGTCATGAAATAGCGGGTCACGTTGGGGTCTGTCAGGGTGACGGGACCGCCGCGCAGGATCTGTTCCTCGAACAGCGGAATGACAGAGCCGGAGGAGCCCAGCACGTTACCGAAGCGGACCATGGAAAAGCGCGTGCCGGACGTGCGCGCGGCCAGATCCTGCACCACCAGTTCGGCCAGACGCTTGGACGCGCCCATGACATTGGTGGGGCGCACGGCCTTGTCCGTGGAAACAAGGATGAACCGTTCCACGCCAGCCGCGCGGGCGGCCTCGGCCAGGATCTTGGTGCCCAGCACGTTGTTGCGCAGGCCGGTCAGCACGTTCTTTTCCACCAGCGGCAGGTGTTTGTAGGCGGCGGCGTGCAGCACGACGTCGATGTGGTGTTCGATCATGGTGTCGCGCATCAGCTGTTCGTCCAGAACAGAGCCGAGCAGCGGCACGATGTTCAGGCCGTCGTCGATTTCGCGCAGTTCCTTGTCGATGTTGTAGAGCGCCAGTTCCGAATGTTCGACCAGCACCACACAGTCCGGTTTGCAGGCGATCAGCTGGCGGCACAGTTCCGAGCCGATGGATCCGCCTGCACCGGAAATCAGGATGCGGCGGCCGGAATAGACGTGGCTGACGCCGGGCAGTTCGCTTTCCAGACGGTTGCGGCCCAGAAGGTCGTTGATCGCGACCGGGGTCACCTTTTTGCGCATGTCGCCTTCTTCGCCGACAAGGGTGGCGAAAGAGGGCAGGGCGTGGACCTCGCAGCCGAGGTTGCGCAGGCGATGCGCGATGCGGGCGAGCGCGGGCTGGCTGATCGAGGGCATGGCCAGAACGACCCGGTCGATGCGCTTGTCCTCGACCAGTTTTTTCAGGTTGGCGGGGCCGTGGACGCGCAGGCCGGAGATCATCAGGCTTTGCAGGGTTGCGTTGTCGTCGATGAAGGCGACCGGCAGGATCGCATCGTCATGGCGCAGGGCCGCGACAAGTTGCTGCCCGGTCTGGCCCGCGCCGTAGATCAGCACGCGCTTGCGGGCCTCGCCGTGGCGGTAGATGTGCAGGGTGACGTTGCGCAGGATGATGCGCCATGCCGCCGACATCACCAGCAGCAACAGCGAGAAGATGACGAAGGTGCCCAGCGGCAGACCGATTCCCAGGGCCGCGC
Organism: Antarctobacter jejuensis; assembly: GCF_052266595.1. Taxonomy (NCBI): domain Bacteria; kingdom Pseudomonadati; phylum Pseudomonadota; class Alphaproteobacteria; order Rhodobacterales; family Roseobacteraceae; genus Antarctobacter; species Antarctobacter jejuensis. The sequence goes on from NZ_JBQQXJ010000011.1 coordinate 39,364, forward strand.
TGAGGCCAAGCCCGCAGGCACCCATCAGGACGGCATAGGCGGCGGTGCGGATCACGCCGCGCATTTCGTAGGCGTTCAGCGTGATACGGGTCAGACCCAGCCACCAGCCCACCAGCACGGCAATGGACGACAGCGCCAGAAGCAGGGGCGTGACGGCGTCGAGAGTGGTCCGGTCGGCGGTTGCGGTCGTGGCAAGGGTCAGCGCGGCCAGCATGGCAAGCGGAACAACGGCGGCGTCCATCAGGATGAACAACGCCTGTTTCTGCGTCCGGGAAAGTGCCTTCACGGCCTCGTAGAACATTCTGTCTTGCCCTTCGCGGATCGTGCCCGGGGTCATTGCCCCGGCATTCTTGCTGCCCCCGTGGTGCCCGTGACCGAAAAAAGGTCCGCTGTGACTTGCCACCAATAGGGTAGCTCATAGGTTGTGGGGCGCTAACAAGGCAAGCCGCTTCTTGCTGCGGGTGCAAGTTCCGGCGGAAAGTCACCGGTCGCGGTTGCCGGAATAACATGCAGCCAAGGCACCACGGAGCGCCGTTTGACCGATTTCCGGGCGTCCTGCGTCTGAAAGGGGGCTTTCGGTTATTCTGCACCTGCGATATGCACCGCGCCAGCCCGTGCCGGTGCGTCAGGCGTGCCGGGAGCGGGCGGAACTCAAAGGAGGGCCAGATGGGCTACCGTATTGTCGTCGCGGGCGCCACGGGTAACGTGGGCCGTGAAATGCTGAACATTCTCGACGAACGGGGTTTCCCCGTGGACGAGATCGCCGTGCTTGCTTCGCGAAAATCGCTGGGCACAGAGGTGAGCTTTGGCGACAAGACCCTCAAGACCCAGGACCTTGCCACCTTCGATTTCACCGGATGGGACATTGCGCTGTTCGCAGTGGGCTCTGGCCCGACCAAGGAATTCGCGCCCAAGGCCGCCAGCCAGGGCTGCGTGGTGATCGATAACTCTTCGCTCTATCGCTATGACCCGGACGTGCCGCTGGTGGTGCCGGAGGTGAACGCCGATGCGGTCATGGGCTATACCAAGAAGAACATCATCGCGAACCCCAACTGCTCGACCGCGCAGATGGTCGTGGCGCTGAAGCCGCTGCATGACCGCGCCAGGATCAAGCGCGTCGTGGTGTCGACCTACCAGTCGGTTTCCGGCTCTGGCAAGGAAGCCATCGACGAGCTGTGGGACCAGACCAAGGCGCATTACAATCCGACCGACGATTACCAGCGCAAGGTCTACCCCAAGGACATCGCCTTCAACGTGATTCCGCATATCGACGTCTTCATGGAAGACGGCTCGACCAAGGAAGAGTGGAAGATGGTCGCCGAGACCAAGAAGATCGTCGACCCCAAGATCAAGGTCACCGCCACCTGTGTGCGCGTGCCGGTCTTTGTCGGCCACTCCGAGGCGATCAACATCGAGTTCGAGGACTTCCTTGACGAGGACGAGGCGCGCGACATCCTGCGCGAGGCGCCCGGCATCATGGTGATCGACAAGCGTGAGGACGGCGGCTACGTCACGCCCAAGGAATGCGTCGGCGATTTCGCCACCTTCATCAGCCGCATCCGTCAGGACAGCACCGTCGAGAACGGTCTGAACCTGTGGTGTGTGTCGGACAACCTGCGCAAGGGCGCGGCGCTGAACGCGGTGCAGATCGCCGAAGTGCTGGGCCAGAAGGCGCTGAAAAAGGCGTAACGCCATTTGCGGCAGGGTCCCCCGGGGTCCGTGGAATACAGCCAAGCCCGCGCTTTCGAGCGGGGGCTTTTCTGAGTCGGGTTTCGCGTTTTTGGGCAAACGCCATGGCCGTCTTGGGATTGTCCATGTCATCGCGACAGTTGCCCAACCATAGCTTGTAAAACAGCGGTTGAACTGCATTGGATTTGCGTCAAATCCGGTTTGCGGCAATAGTAATCGGACTGGACCACTTTGCTTCTGGTCATTGAAAACGCGTTATTTTTGAAAATGGGAGGCGGCAACATTTCCCGCGACAGGTAAACCGCCCGCACGGCCGGTTAAGACGTCGTTACCGAAATGCAACAAACTCTAGACAGGTCGCCTTCGGGCGCCCAACTACCGCCGTATTCCCGTGCCAGCCTGTTTCCACAGGCAAGGAGATCGAGATGCTTCGCAATGCCATGTCACAGGCCAATTGGCCTCATGCTCCTGGAACCAACAGTCTGCCGAGACCGCTCGACAGTGAGGCGCTGTCGCTTTTGCGATTGTTCCTCACCCCGGTGCTGGAACGGGCGCGGAACTGGTACGAATTGTCCGAGCAGTTGCGCGCCAAAGGATTTGCGCTGACCTTTCGGCAGGGCCGCTTTGTGATCCTGAACGAAGTGGGTGAGGCGCTTTGTACGGGCCGCGATCTGGGCGTTCCGCTGGCCGGACTGGCCAAGCGGCTGGGCCGTCCCCGCGTCTGCGCCGATCGCACCGGAGAGGCGGGCGAATTGGCCATGCCCGCCGAAACGGCCGCCGAGCAGGCCAACAAAGCCTAAAAGCGTTCCGCGCGCAGGACCTCGCAGTCCGAAACGCAGACGACGCCGATATGGCGTTCGACCACACCAAAGACCTGTTCCAGCAGCGGATCCAGCTTTTCGGGGCGGATGATGCAGACCACCTGCACCAGACCCGTGCCCCGGCTGACCTGACCTTCGCGGCTCCACTCTCCTGAGCGGCCAGATCCCCCCAGAACAGGCAGAACCGACCAGCCCGTTACCTCGGCCTTTTGCATCGCCTCTGTCAGGCGGCGTTCCATGACGCGTTCGATGGTGATTTCCACGCGCTTGGCCTTGTGAGTCTGCATGTCAGCCTCCGGTCATGATCCGGGCCGTGGCAAGGTACAGCGGAAGGCCCAGTGTCAGGTTAAAGGGAAATGTCACCGCCAGCGACAGGGTGAGATAGATCGAGGGGTTCGCCTCTGGCACCGCGACGCGCATGGCGGCAGGCACCGCGATATAAGAGGCCGAGGCCGACAGCGTCATCAAGAGCGTCACGCCCCCGGTCGACAGGCCCAACAGCAGACCCGCGCCAAGGCCCGCCGCCGCGCCCAGCAGCGGCATGACAAGGCCAAAGGCAATCGCCCCCTTGTCCAGCACGCCTGCCGTGCGCAGCCCGCGCCCGGCGATCAGGCCCATGTCCAGCAGGAAGATGCACAGCACCCCCTGAAAGGGGCTGACGATGAAGGGGGCGATAGTGTCCAGCCCGTCCTTGCCGGTGGCCATGCCGATCACGAAGGCCCCCAAGAGCAGAACGATAGAGCCGTTCAGCAGGATTTCGCGCCACAGATCGCTGTCCATCTTCGTGCTGCCGTCGCCGCGCGACAACAGCCAGAGCGCAGACAGGATCGCGGGGGCCTCCATCGCGGCGGCCACGGCCACCATGTACCCCTCGGCGGTCAGACCGGCATTGGCCAGCAAGGTGGTGCCGGCCACAAAGGTCACGATGGAGATGGAGCCATAATGCCCCGCCACGGCGGCGGCGTCGGTGCGGGACATGCCCGACAGGGTGCGCAGCAAGCCGAAGGCCAGCACCGGGAGGGCGAAGGACAGGAGCACCCCGGCGATGATGGTGGCGGCCAGACGGGCCTCAAACCCGTGCGCCGCAACACCGGCGCCGCCTTTGAAGCCGATGGCAAAGAGCAGGTAGATCGAGATGCCCTTGGCGACCGCCTCCGGCACTGACAGATCGGATCGCGCCAGCGCCGCGAACAGGCCCAGCACAAAGGACAACACGATGGGGGACAGCAGGTTGGCGGCGGCAAGATCCAGCATCACAGCTCCACAGGCTTTGAACGGCTGGAGGTGTATTTTATGAACAATCGTTCAATTATCAAGGCGCGGGCATCGAAAAAGATGCACCGCGCCGATGTTTTTTTGTGGCGGTCAGACGGCGGAGAATTCGCCGCTCTTGCCGTCCAGATGGTGCAGCCCGCCCTCCCCGATGTCGACCCAGAGGCCGTGCAGGCTGAGCGTTCCGGCTTCGACCGCCTCGCGCACGAAGGGGAAGGTCATCAGGTTGCGGAGGGAGACAGAGACCGCCTCTTTTTCCAGCGCATGCGGCATGTCGGGGCTGTCTTTCACGGCCTCGTAGCCGGGGCGCAGGATGTCCATCCAGCGGCCCACGAAAGAGGCGGTTTCCTCCAGCTCCGGCGCGCGGCCTTCGCACATGTCCAGACAGCCCTGTACGCCGCCGCAGTTGGAATGGCCCAGTACGATCACATGCGCCACCTTCAGCGCGGTCACCGCGTATTCCACCGCAGCCGAGGTGCCGTGATGATTGCCGTCGGGTTCGTAGACCGGGACAAGGTTCGCGATGTTGCGGTGGATGAAGAATTCACCCTGATCCGCGCCGAAGATCGAGGTAACATGCACGCGGCTGTCGCAGCATGAGATCACCATGGCGCGGGGGCGCTGACCTTCGTTCGCCAGGCGGCGATACCAGGCGCTGTTTTCTGAGTAGGTGGTCGCTTTCCAGCCATGGTAGCGGGTCACCAGGTAGCTGGGCAGGGGGCGGGCAAATTCCATGAAGGCCTCCGGTCTTCGGTACGTCTTGCCCCAAGTACGATGAATTCAGAAGAAATTCGAGCGAAAAGCCGTTTCGCGAATAACCTTTTGGGAACACCTGAAAGTCCATGTTGGCCGCGCCGTGGGGGGCAAAGAATGGGGTGAGATGTGAATGAGGTGACGTACCTTGCACCGGCTGAACGACCGGGGATGGACCCGGCGCAGATCGAAACACTGTGCAAGGATCTTGGGCCGCATGCCGCAGAGGATGTGGTCTGCCGTGCGATGGAAGAATTGGCGCAGCGGATGTGTCAGTTGCAACAGCAGGCAGTGTCTGGCCCGCGTGAGAATATGTATAAGGGGCTGCGTGCCCTGGCCGCGATTGCGGATCAGGTGGGGATGTGTTCGCTCAGCAAGGTGGCGCATGACGTGATGGCCTGCATCGAACTGGGCGACCGCGTGGCCGAGGCGGCAACGCTGGCGCGGTTGGCACGGATCGGCGAACGGTCCCTGACGGCCATGTGGGACCTGAACGAGTTTTCGGTCTGAGTGAAAGGGCGCGGGCGGGAAATCCGCTTGCGGCGGCCGGTGCAGGCAATACGGTGAGGGCGCACAGCCACAGGAGCCGATATGCCCGCCCGTTTCGCCGCGCCCGACAGCCCGTCCATCCCCCTGCACCTAGTCGAATCCGACGGGTTGGAGGCCTGGCTGGAATCCCAGCCGGAGGCCCTGCGCACGTGGGTGACAGGCAGCGGGTTCACGGGGGGGCTGGGTTCGGCGCTGATGCTTCCCGGCCCGGATGGCGTCGCGGTGGGCGCATTGGCAGGGTACGGCGATGCCGCCCAACGGGCGCGCATGCGCTTTCCGCTGGCGGGCGCCCTGCCCGGATTGGCGCCGGGGACGTACCGATTGGCCACGGATCTGCCGTCTGTTGTCGCGTCGCGCGAGGCGTTGGGCTGGTTGCTCTCGGGCTATCAGTTCACCCGGTATCGCGCGGGCAGTGAGGTCGAAAAGGCCCTGATTGCGCCTGCCGGTGTCGATGCAGCACGGATCGAGACGCTGGCCGAGGCCGAGACGCTGACCCGCGATCTGGTCAACACGCCTGCGTCGGATATGGGCCCTGAACAGCTGGAGGCCGCCGCCCGCGCGCTGGCGGAGCGGTTCGGCGCGTCGGTCGAGGTGACGGTGGGCGATGACCTGCTGGCGCAGAATTTTCCGTTGATCCACACGGTTGGCCGCGCGGCGGAACAGGCCCCGCGCCTGATCGACCTGCGCTGGGGTTCGGCGGGGCCGAAGCTGACGCTGGTGGGCAAGGGGGTCTGTTTTGACACCGGGGGCCTGAACCTGAAGCCCGGCGCCAGCATGGGGTTGATGAAAAAGGACATGGGCGGCGCGGCCAACACGCTTGGTCTTGCACAGATGATCATGGAACTGGACCTGCCGGTGCAATTGCGGCTGCTGATCCCGGCGGTGGAGAATTCCGTGGCGGGCAACAGTTTCCGCCCCGGCGATATCCTGACCTCGCGCAAGGGGCTGACGGTGGAGATCAACAACACCGACGCCGAGGGGCGGCTGGTGCTGGCGGATGCCTTGGCCCTAGCCGATGAAGAGGCGCCGGACCTGATGATCTCGATGGCGACGCTGACCGGCGCGGCGCGGGTCGCCGTGGGGCCGGACCTTGCGCCGTTCTATACGGATGCCGAGGATTTCGCCGCCGCGCTGACGCAGGCCGCACCTGCCGCCGCCGACCCGGTTTGGCGGATGCCCTTTCACGCGCCCTATGAGGCGATGATCGAACCGGGGATCGCCGATCTGGACAATGCGCCCTCTGGCGGGTTTGCCGGGTCGATCACGGCGGCGCTGTTCCTGCGCCGGTTCACGGACCGGGCCGCGCGTTACGCGCATTTTGACATCTATTCCTGGCAGCCCAAACCGGAACCGGGCCGTTCCAAGGGCGGGCTGATGCAGGGGCCGCGCGCCATTCTGGACGCGCTGCCGCAGGTGCTGAGCCTGTGAGTGACCGCAGGCTGACGCCTTTTAACGGCCGCGTTGCCCACAGCGCGCTGCGCGGAGAGGTGGCGGCGGAAACCTTCACCGATGGCGAGCGCCACAGGATCGCGGTGCCAATTGCGGACCTGATGACCGCGCCGGATGGCAGCCGGGACCGGCAACTGCTGCGGGGCGCAGCGTTTCAGGTTCTCGAAATGCGGGAGGGCTGGGCCTACGGCTTTGCCGAACGCGATGGCTATGTTGGCTGGATCGAGGCCACGCACCTGGTGGGGATGCCGGATGAGGGTGAGACGCACCGTGTCGCCGCGCGGCAGAGCTATGGAAAATCCTCACCGGGTCTCAAACCGATGGGCCGGATCACGCCACTGTCTTTTGGCACGCGGCTTGCGGTTCTGGACGAGGTGGAGGGATGGGCGCGCGTGGCATGGACGCGGGGCACGGTTCCCCGGGATTTCTACGTGCCGCGTCAGCATCTGGCCCCGGTCGATGTGCCCGAAACCGATCCGGTGGCCGTGGCCGAGCGTCTGCTGGGCACGCCCTACCTCTGGGGCGGCAACAGCGCCTTTGGCATCGACTGCTCGGGCCTTGTGCAGATCGGCCTGCATGCCTGCGGGATCGACTGCCCCGGCGACAGCGACATGCAGGAGGCCATGGGCGAGGCGCTGCCCGAGGGCACACCGCCGCGGCGCGGGGACCTGATGTTCTGGAAGGGGCATGTGGCTTGGGTCGCGGATTCGCAGACGATCTTGCACGCAAACGCCCATCACATGGCCGTCGCTTATGAACCGATTGCCGAGGCACGGGCGCGGATAGAAAGGCAGGGCGACGGGCTTGTCACCCGCCACGCGCGCCTGTCTTCTTCTGACTGAATTTTTCCCGGAGAGTGCGTGGGACTGCCCCCGCGCACCCGCAACGTGAGGAGCACACCATGTCCGATTCCTTTTTCCATCCTGTCTCCGGATTTGATCTGCCGCGTTTTGCCGGGGTGCCGACCTTTATGCGCCTGCCGCATGTGACGCCCGATCATCCGCGGTTCGACGAGGTCCAGATCGGGCTTGTGGGTGTGCCCTGGGACAGCGGGACCACCAACCGCCCCGGTCCGCGCCACGGGCCGCGCCAGTTGCGCGACGCCTCGACCATGATCCGCGCGCAGCATGGCGTCACCGGGATGCGCCCTTTTGAGGCGGCGAACTGCGCCGATCTGGGCGATGTGGGGCCGAACCCGGCGGATATTCCTGACAGCATGGCGCGGATTACCGCGTTTTATAGTCAGTTGGTTGCGGCGGGGATCCGGCCGCTGACGGCGGGCGGGGATCACCTGACCTCGCTGCCGGTGCTGCGGGCGCTGGCCAAGGACGGGCCGCTGGGCATGGTGCATTTCGACAGCCACACGGACCTGTTCCACAGCTATTTCGGCGGCACGATGTATACGCATGGCACGCCGTTCCGCCGCGCGGTTGAAGAGGGGCTGCTGGACCCCAAAAGGGTCATCCAGATCGGCATTCGCGGCACGATGTATGACGCCGAGGATCGCGATTTTGCCGAAAGCGTCGGCATCCGGATCGTCACCATCGAGGAATATTTCGCGCGCGGCGTTGCGGATGTGATGGCGGAGGCGCGCGAGATCGTTGGCGCCGCGCCGACCTATGTGTCCTATGACATCGACTTTGTCGATCCGACCTTTGCGCCCGGCACCGGCACGCCGGAGGTGGGCGGGCCGAACAGTTTCGAGGCGCTGCAGGTGGTGCGTGAACTGGCGGGACTGAACATCGTGGGGGCCGATCTGGTCGAGGTGTCGCCGCCCTTCGACACCAGTGGCGGCACGGCGTTCCTTGGCGCGTCGATCATGTTCGAACTGCTTTGCGCGATGCTGTCTGACGGCTGATCCCGCACCTGACCCGCCCGCCCGCCGTTCGCGGAGCGCGGGCGGCGCGTCAGTCCACCGCGCGGATCAGTTTGCGTTCCAGCACGCGCAGGACGGTTTTCAGGTCGTGCCCGCGTTTGAGCACCTGCCCGTCCATCCCGAAAACGGCATATTCGCCCTGTTTGGTACGCAATTTCGGGCGTTTTTCGATCCGGTAGAGCGGATGTTCGGCGGTGCGACGGAAGACGGAGAAGACCGCGACGTCCTTCAGCGAGGAAATGCCGTAGTCACGCCATTCACCGGCGGCCACCATGCGCCCATAAAGCGAGAGGATCACGTTGAGCTCTGCGCGCTGGAAGGCCACAACCTCCTGCGCGGTCCCCTGCCCGGGGAAAGGCGTCAAGCTGTTCATGCCCCCAGATTTGCGCTCTTCTGACCATAAATCAAGGGGGTAGCGAGGGGTGGCGAAATAACTTGACCGAGCGGTCGGTTTTGGGCAGTGTCCGGCGCAACAGGGGAGGGGTGCGATGACACCGCAGGAACGCGCGGAACGGTCGGCGCAGGCCATGTGGGCGGGGGATGCCGCCAGTCAGGCCATGGGCATGAAGATCGAGGGCATCGCGCCCGGTCGCGCCGTTTTGTCGATGGAGGTGCAGGTGCATCACCTGAACGGGCACAAGATCTGTCATGGCGGGCATATCTTTACCCTTGCCGACAGCGCCTTTGCCTTTGCCTGCAACAGCTACAATCAACTGACCGTCGCGCAGGAGAACCAGATCACCTTTCTGGCGCCCGGACAATTGGGCGAGCGGCTGACCGCAACTGCGCAGGAACAGGCCCGCAGCGGGCGGTCCGGTGTCTATGATGTGACGGTGACCGGCGGCGATGGCCGTACCGTGGCGCTGATGCGGGGCCTGTCTCGGACCGTGAAGGGCCAGTTGTTCGCCGAAGACACCGACCAAGATCAAGAGCGCGCCTGACACGCTGACCGACCCCGGAGGAGACCGATGGAAGACCTTACCCCGTCCAAGGACAGCCTCGACCCGATCGAGATTGCCTCGCGCGATGAAATCTCTGCCCTGCAGCTGGAGCGGCTGAAGTGGTCGCTGCGCCATGCCTATGACAACGTGGCCCACTACAGGCAGAGCTTTGACGCCGCCGGGGTGCATCCCGATGATCTGACCTCGCTGGCGGATCTGGCGAAGTTCCCGTTCACGGTAAAGGCGGATCTGCGCGCGACCTATCCGTTCGGCATGTTCGCCGTGCCGCGCGATCAGGTGCGCCGCATCCACGCCTCCTCTGGGACGACGGGGCAGCCGACGGTTGTGGGCTATACCGACCGCGATCTGGATACATGGGGCACGGTGGTGGCGCGGTCGCTGCGGGCCAGCGGGCTGAAGCCGGGGGATATCCTGCACAACGCCTATGGGTACGGGCTGTTCACCGGGGGCTTGGGCATTCATCTGGGCGCGGACAAGCTGGGGCTGGCGACGGTGCCGATTTCCGGCGGGATGACACAGCGGCAGGTGCGGCTGATCGAGGATTTCGGTGCAACCGGGATCACGGTGACGCCGTCCTATGCGCTGTCGATCATCGATGAATACGTGGCGCAAGGGAAAGACCCGCGCAAATCGCCGCTGAAGGTGGGGATCTTCGGGGCAGAGCCCTGGACCAATGCGATGCGGGTCGAGATCGAACAGGCCTTTGACATGCATGCGGTCGATATCTACGGCCTGTCGGAGGTGATGGGGCCGGGCGTGGCGAACGAATGCGTCGAGACCAAGGATGGGCTGCACATCTGGGAGGATCATTTCTATCCCGAGATCATCGACCCGGACACCGGTGAGGTGCTGCCGGATGGCGAGCTGGGTGAATTGGTCTTTACCTCGCTGACCAAGGAGGCCTTTCCGATCATCCGCTATCGGACACGCGACCTGACGCGGCTGTTGCCGGGGACGGCGCGGTCGATGCGGCGGATGGAAAAGGTGACGGGGCGCAGCGATGACATGATCATCCTGCGGGGCGTCAACGTCTTTCCGACCCAGATCGAGGAGCAACTGATGACGGTGAAGGCGCTTGCGCCGCACTTTCAGCTGGAGCTTGACCGGGTCGAGCACAAGGATGTCATGAAGGTCGTGGTCGAGCCGTGGCCGCATGCCGTGGGTGGTGGGGCAGAGGCGGGCCGGGAATTGGCCGCCAAGGTCAAGCAGGTGGTCGGCGTGACGGTCAAGGTAGAGGTGGCCGAGCCCGGCGGGGTGGCCCGCAGTCAGGGCAAGGCTGTGCGGATCGTGGACAACCGGCCCAAGGTCTGAGGCCCGCCACGGGACACCCCGCAGGGGGTGTCCACGCGTGGACACGGTTGCGCCTTAATGAAATCAAGGGTTTGCAGAGACGGTTTTACCTTTGGTTAGGAAATTGCCCTGCGGAGGCGGGGCCGGATCAGTCCGTCAGATCGCGCGGGACGATGAAATCGACGACCGTGCCGGTGCCGCGGGCGACCTGATCCCAGCTGTCCACATCGAACCGCGCGACCAGTGTTGCGCAGGTCGGATAGGCGTCAAAGCGGGGATGCGCCGGGGGCGATTTCACCAGCATCCGCGCCAGCAACCCGATGCCCGGATTATGGCCCAGCATCAGGACGCTGTCGGCCTTAGCGGTATGCAGGATCGCCAGCATATCTGCCGTTTCGGCCAGGTAGAGGCCCCTTTCGAAGCGCACCGGCGCGTCGCAGTCCAGAAGGTCCAGCGTTTCACGTGTGCGGGTGGCGGTGGAGCACAGCACCTCATCCGGCAGATAGCCCTTGTCCCGCAGCCACGCGCCGATGGCGGGCGCGGCGCCTTGGCCGCGCGTGTTCAGGGGGCGGTCATGGTCCGACAGGTTATGGCTCCAGTCGGACTTGGCATGGCGGAGGAGGATCAGCTGTTTCATGGGGCGTCTGCTCCGAGAAAGGCGCGCATGTGAAAGGCGGATTGCTCTGGACGGCGCGAAAATTCGACCGCGACGGGGCAGGCGCGGCGGGCAAGGCAACCGTCGATGCGGCAGGTTGCGCCTGCGGGGGATGCGATGTGCGCCTTGCAGCGGGCCACGTCATAGGCCTGATCCGGGGCCAGCGCGCCGACCGGGCAAGCGGTTTCGCAAGGGCGGGCGCAGGTGTCACAGGGGCGCGTGGCGGGTGCGGGCAGGTCCAGCCGCAGCGGCAAGGCGACGGCGGCGCGGTAGCTGATGAACAGCCCCGCCTGCGCCTGCACCAGCATGCCAAGGGGCGAGGACCACGCCTGTCCCGAGTTCAGCGCCCACCGCAGAAAAGGCGCGTAGGGCGGGCCGTCAGATGGAAAAAGGGCCTCTCCGCCCCACTCCTCTGCCAGCGCGGTGACGACCCGCTTTGACCAACGGTCCAGCGGGTTGGGCGCGCCGTCAGTGTATTCGGGGCTACAGGTGAACAGCGGCCAGAAGCCGGGTTCATCCGGCCCAAGCAAAAGCAGCGTGCCGGTGCCTTCCGGCGCGCCATCCTCTGATCCGGGATGCAGCGCGCCGCGCAACCGCAGACCGGCGCAGGCGGCCTGAGTATCGGCCTGATCGAGACTGTCGGGCGTCATTCCCGCGGCGGCAGATGCGCCGGGCGGATCATGGAGCCAGAGCCATGTTCGGTGAACAGTTCCAGCAGGCAGGCGTTGGAGACGCGACCGTCGATGATGACCACGGCGCGCACGCCTTCTTCGATTGCCTTGAGCGCGGTTTCGGTCTTGGGGATCATGCCGCCGGCGATCACGCCATCGGCGGTCATCTGGCGTACATCGTCGGGCGTCAGTTCGGTGACAACCTCGCCATCCGGTCCCTTGACCCCCTGCACATCGGTCAGCAGAAGCAGGCGATCCGCCTTCAGCGCGCCGGCGATGGCCCCGGCTGCAGTGTCACCGTTGACGTTGTAGGTTTCCGTCACCTGCGTGCCGGTGGCGACGGGGGCCACGACCGGGATGATCCCGGCGTTGAACAGATCGCGCAGCACCTGCACGTTCATTTCTATCGGGCGGCCGACAAAGCCCAATTCGGGATCGTCGGGTTCGCAGACGATCAGGTCGTCATCCTTGCCCGAGAGACCGACGGCGCGGCCGCCTTCGTCCATGATGGCCTGCACGATCCGCTTGTTCACGAGGCCGGTCAGGACCATTTCCACCACCTCGACGGTGGCCTTGTCGGTGACACGCTTGCCGCGCACGAACTCGCTTTTGATGTTCAGGCGTTTCAGCATGTCGTTGATCATCGGGCCGCCGCCATGCACGACGACCGGGTTCACCCCGACCTGCCGCATCAGCACGATATCGCGGGCAAAGGCGGCCATTTCCGCATCGTCGCCCATGGCGTTGCCGCCGAATTTCACCACGACGACGGCGCCTGTGTAGCGCTGCATGTAGGGCAGGGCCTCGGAGAGGGTCCGGGCGGTGGCAATCCAGTCTCTGTTCATGTTCTGTCGTCTCATCGCGGTCATCCAGATCGGTGCGTGATCCACCATGCCCCGCCCGCACGGCGAATGCCAGAGGGGCAGCCGCGCGTGAGGTCCGGTTCAGGCCAGAGTCAGGCCAGAGTCAGGCCAGAGTCAGGCCAGAGAGGCGATGATCGCGCGCAGGGTGGCGATGCCTTCGCCCTTTTCGCTGCTGGTGACGACCAGTTCGGGGTAGGCGGCGACGTGTTTGGACAGCTTTTCGCGCACCTGTTTCAGGATCTTTTCCTGATCGTCTGCCTTGACCTTGTCCGCCTTGGTCATGACCACCTGAAAGGTGACGGCAGAGCGGTCCAGAAGGGTCATGATCTCTTCGTCCACGGATTTGATCCCGTGGCGGAAATCCACCAGCACAAAGGCGCGGCGCAGACCGGCGCGGCCCGAGAGGTAGGATTTCAGCAGTTTCTGCCAGCGCGCGACCACGTCGACCGGCGCATTGGCAAAGCCATAGCCGGGCAGGTCCACAAGGTAGTGATCCGCACCCAGCGTGAAATAGTTGATTTCCTGCGTCCGGCCCGGCGTGTTGGAGGCGCGGGCAATGCCCTTGCGCCCGGTCAGCGCGTTGATGAGGCTGGACTTGCCGACGTTGGAGCGCCCGGCAAAGCAGACCTCGGCCCGGTCATCGGGCGGCAGGCCGGACATGGCGACGACGCCCTTGAGGAAGTCGACCTCACCGGCGAACAGTTTGCGCGCGGCTTCGCGTTTATCGTCATCGGGCTCTTCGGCCAGAGGGAAGGGCAGTTGCATCAGATCTCCTCCACGCGATCACCCAGCGCGATCCGGCCGCCCTGCACGACCTCGGCCCGGACGGAAAAATCGCGGTGATCCCAGCTGTCGAGCGCGCCCAATACGTTGTGGTCACGCCTGCCGGTGTCGGGGTTGCAATGGGTGGCAAGGCAGCGGTCGGTCCGTTCGCGCGGTATCAGCACGGCCTCACCGATGCGGATTTCACGGTCGATCCAGTCGAATTCTTCCCAGGGCGCGCCGCCGTCGAACCAAAGGTTGCCGCGCCAGCGGTGGATCGACAGGGCATGGCCCAGCCGCTGTTCCACCGCCCGGTGCGAAGACAGGTTGCACAGCGTCACCGAGGGAAAGTCGCTGTCGGTAAAGGCGGCCCCCTGCGCGCGGACCACGCGGGCGGATTTTGCGCGGTTTTCGGGCAGGAAATCGCCGGTCCAGTCGATCAGACGGTCGCCTTCGGTGTCGGGGTTCAGGGTCAGGTCTTCGCGTTCGGGATGTGACAGGGTGACGGTGCCGGTGGCCTCATCCAGCGCGGCGCGGATGGCGGCCAGTTGCGGCGCCTTGGCCACGCGGGTGAAGTTGCGGCAGGACGCCCACTCTGCCCCGTCGATGTCGGTGTCCTCATGCGCCACGCCCCAGGCGCGGTCCCAGGGCACGCTCTGGCCCGCGGCCAGCGTGACCGCGTCCAGCTCTTCCCGGCCGTGGCTCTTGATCGGAAAGCGCCAGATCGCGGTCAGGCTGCGGGTCATTTGCTGTCCTTCGCCTTGTCGCCCTTCTTCACGCTGGCCTTGATGTTGCCCATGATGTCCGGCTTGTAGCCGTGACTGCGCATGATCATGTACTGCTGGGTGAAGGTGATGACGTTGTTGGTGATCCAGTAAACCACCAGCCCGCTGGCAAAACCGCCGAGCATGAACATGAACACCCAAGGCATCCAGGCAAAGATCATCTGCTGGGTCGGGTCGGTGGGCGCCGGGTTCAGTTTCTGCTGCAGCCACATGGAGATACCCAGAAGCAGCGGCAGGATGCCGATGAAGACCAGCGCCATGATCGACTGCGGATCGGGCGCGGCCCAGGGCAGCAGGCCGAACAGGTTGAAGATCGAGGTCGGATCCGGTGCGCTGAGGTCCTGGAACGGGCCGAAGAAGGGCGCGTGACGCAGTTCCAGCGTGACGAAGATCACCTTGTAGAGGCTGAAGAAGATCGGGATCTGAAGCAGGATCGGCAGACAGCCCGCGGCCGGGTTGACCTTTTCCTTCTTGTAGAGCCCCATCATCTCTTTCTGGAGCTTTTCACGGTCGTCGCCGGCGCGCTCCTTGATCTTCTCCATCTCGGGCTGAAGCTCTTTCATCTTCGCCATCGAGGCGTAGGACTTGTACGCCAGCGGGAAGAGCACGGCCTTCAGCAGGACGGTCAGCGCGATGATGGCCACGCCCATGTTGCCGATGTGCAAGTTCAGCCAGTGCAGCACGGCAAAGATCGGCTTGGTCAGGAAGAAGAACCATCCCCAGTCGATGGAATCGAGGAAGCGGTCGATCCCGTTCTTCTGGTACTGGCGGATGGTATCCCATTCCTTGGCACCGGCAAACAGCTGGGTCGTGACCTCGCTCTTGGCGCCAGCGGCCAGCTGGACGGTCGGCAGAACGGCCTCTGTCTGATAGATGTCGCGGCGGGCGTCGTATTTCACCACGGATTTGAACGGCGTCCCTGCGGCGGGGATCAGCGTGGTCATCCAGTAGTGATCGGTAAAGCCGATCCAGCCCGATTCCTGCGCCCGTTCCACCGTGGCCTGCGTGCCTTCGGCGGGCAGCATGTCGAGGTCGGGCATGTTGGAATACTTGGTCTGTTCGAGGATGCCGTCGGACATCTGCAGCGCGCCTTCGAACAGCACGAAGAAGTTCTTCAGGTCCGCCGGTTCACCGTGACGGGCCAGCACGCCGTAGGGGGCTAGCGATACTGCGGTGTCGCTGGTATTTTCGACGCTCTGCGTGACGGTGAACATATAGTCTTCGTCAATCGAAACCGTGCGCAGGAACACCAGACCGGCCGGGCTTTCCCAGCGCAGGGTGACGGGGCTGTCCACGCCCAGCGTCTCACCGGACTGAACGGCCCACAGAGTGTTCGCGCCCGGCACGTCCTCCAGCCCCAGACCGGAACCGGGGGCCCAGCCGTAGAGCGCGTAATAGGGATTGTCGCTGCCGACCGGGTTCAACAGGTTGACGGTTGGGGACTCCGGGTTCTGTTCAATACGGTAGTCCTTGAGCTGCAGCGCGTCGATGCGGCCGCCGGTCAAGGAGATCGACCCGGACAGGCGCGGTGTGTCCAACGGCAGGCGCGGCGCCTCCGTGGTGTCCGTAGTCACGGCTGCGGGATCGACGGGGCCGGGCGTCGCGCCGGGCGCGGCGCGCGGCACGCTGGCCACATCGCCCTCATCGCCGGGCGTCAGGGTTTCGGTCGCAACCGGCGCGTTGGGGTCCTCAACCACCTCGGGCGGCGGGAAAAGCAGAAACCAGACAAGGATCACAACCATGCTGAGTGCGGTTGCGAGGAGGAGATTCTTGTTCTGATCGTCCATCTGGGCGGTCACCTTTCCCGTTGAAAGTCACCGCAGGGTTCAAAACCTCCACGCCTGAAAGGTCAAGCGGAATCCCCCTTTTTGGGGCGGTGTGGCACAGGCAAGCCGACCGCTTTGGCCCCGAGGGCAGAAGAAACCTAGTTTGGTTGATGCGGGCGGGCGTCATCGGGACCGGCATAGGTCCGCGACGCGGCCCCCTAACGCGACGTGCGCCCCAGTTTGCGCGCGTCGGAAATCCGGGCCTCATGCGCCTCTGCCCAGTCGATCATCTGATCGGCGGGCATCGGGCGGGCGATGCCGAACCCCTGCACATGATCGCAACCAAGCTGTGACAGGAGCGCGTGTTCGCCCACGCTTTCGACCCCTTCGGCCAGCGTCTCCAGCCCAAGCCGGTCGGCCATGCCCAGAACGGCGGCCAGCATCCTGTGCTGTTCTTCGTCCCGGTCGATACGGGTGACAAAGCTGCGGTCGATTTTCAGGCGGTGCACCTTGAACCGGCGCAGAGATGTGATCGAGGCATGCCCGGTGCCGAAATCGTCCAGATCGATATGGCAGCCGATCTTGCCCAACTCGACGATATTGCGGGCCACGATCCCCTCCGGAGAGCCTGCGATCACGGTTTCCAGCACCTCGATCCCCAGCCGTTCAGCCGTCAGGCCAAAGCGGTCGATTTCCCACTGGATGCGCTCGACAAGACGCGGGTCGCGCAATTCGGTGTCCGAGAAATTCACGCTGACGCGGGGAATATTCAGCCCGGCCTGATCCCAGCTGCGCAGGGCGGTCAGGGAATGCTGCAGGATCACCTCGCTGAGATGATCCATGCGGCCGGCGTCTTCGAGGACCTTCAGGAACTGGGCGGGCGGCACGATGCCCCGTTCCGGGTGAATCCAGCGCGCCAGTGCCTCGACACCGCTGATTTCGCCGGTCGAGGTGCAGATCTGCGGCTGAAACCACGGCTGAATCTGGCCGTTGGACAGGGCGCGGTCCACTTCGCTGCGCAGGTTTTTCTGTTCGATATGGGCCATGCGCATGTTTTCCGACCACGACCGGATGGCGGAGGGGCTGTTGGCGATCGCCTCGCACAGGGCGACCTGCGCTGCCTCCAGGAACTGTTTGCCATCGGCGCTGTCCTTCAGCCGGGGACTGCCGCAGAACCCGATGGAGGCGGACAGATAGCGCATGCCACCGTCGATGGGCGCGGGTTCCTCGACCGCGTTTTGCAGCCGCGTCGAGAGTTGCAGCAACGCCTCCAGGTCAAGGCGCAGGGAAGGGCCAAGCAGGGCAAGAAACCGGTTTTCGCCCATCCGAACGGCAAGATCATCGCGCCGCAGGGTGCTGCGCACCCGTTTCAGCGACAGATCCCGCAGCCTGTCGCCAGAGCGGTCATCGGGCTGCCCCGAAAACTCGTCCAACCCATCGATTTCGATCAGGATGCAGGCAGTGGAGAGGTTGGCGGCGCTGGCGCGGTCCAGCGCCTGCTGCGACAGGGTGAGGGCGGCATTGTCGCTGACAAAGTCGGAGTTTCCGTCATGACCGCCGCCGCCCGGCACCGGACCACCCTGCGCGCCCAGCAAAAGAAACACCGCCGGTGTTCCCAGCGCGACCACAAGCAGCAGTGCCTCACCGCCCAGCCAGAACCCGGCAAGCGAGGCCGCAGGCAGGAATGCCAGAGACTGCGGCCCATGCAGGCCGCGCCGGAGCGCAGCACTGAGCCTGCCGAAATTCCTGAGCAGCGACGCCTGCATTCCACCGTCCTTATCCTTCATGGACAGAACTTTAGGCGACGGGGGTAACTCGGTTCTTAACGCGGGAGGTCGTTTTTCAACGAATTGGGCGATTCCGTGTCACGCATCAGGCCTGCGAAATCGAACAGCTTGGGGTCCAGCATGTGGGACGGGCGGATGTTCATCAGCGCGCGGAACATCACCTGACGCCGTCCGGGGGAATTTTTCTCCCATCCGTCAAGGATTTGCTTGACCTGCTGTCGCTGCAGCCCGTCCTGCGATCCGCAGAGGTCGCAGGGAATGATCGGATAGTTCATCGCCCGCGCGAATCGGTCGCAGTCGGCCTCTGCCACATGTGCCAACGGACGGTAAACGAACAGGTCGCCCTCTTCATTGACCAGCTTGGGCGGCATGGTGGCCAGACGTCCGCCGTGAAAGAGGTTCATGAAGAACGTTTCAAGGATGTCATCGCGATGATGGCCCAGCACCACCGCCGTGCAGCCCTCTTCGCGGGCGACGCGGTACAGATTGCCGCGCCGGAGGCGCGAACAGAGCGCGCAATAGGTGCGCCCCTGCGGGACCTTGTCGGTGACGATGGAATAGGTGTCCTGATACTCGATCCGGTGCGGGACCTGCATCTTTTCAAGGAATTCGGGCAGGACGGTCGCGGGAAAACCGGGCTGTCCCTGATCCAGATTGCAGGCCAGCAGTTCGACGGGCAGCAACCCTCGCCACTTCAGCTCGTACAGCACGGCCAGAAGGGTATAGCTGTCCTTGCCGCCGGAGAGGCAGACCAGCCATTTGCCGCCCTCTTCGACCATGCCGTATTGCGCCACGGCCTCGCGCACGTTCTGCACGATCCGTTTGCGGAGCTTCTTGAACTCGGTCGATTTGGGCGCCCCGTGAAAGAGCGGGTGAATGTCGTCGGCATCGTCCAGCATGGGCGTCAGATAATCCTAGTCCGGAACGTTGTCGATGCCCGACCCGCCCCAGGGGTGGCAGCGGGCAATGCGGCGCGCGGCCAGCCAGCCGCCTTTGATCGCGCCGTGTTTTTCCAGCGCTTCGAGGGCGTAGACAGAACAGGTGGGGTGATAGCGGCAGCCGTGACCGACCCAGGGGCTGAGCAGCAGCCGGTAGGCACGGACGGGCAGGGCGACGATATGGGCAAGCGGGCTCATCTGCCGTGGACCTTGCGCAGGGCGCGGCGCAGATCCTTTTGCAGCGCTTCGAAATCGCGCCATGCGGTCTGTTCGGCGCGGCCGATCAGGACATAGTCCCAGCCGTCCTGCCCCAGCTCGGGCAGGATAAGCCGCGCGATTTCACGCAGCCGGCGCTTGGCGCGGTTGCGGGCGACGGCATTGCCGACCTTTTTCGAGCAGGTGAACCCGACGCGGATGCCCGTCGCTTCGCCCTCGGCACGCTGCCGGGCCTGCAGAAGGAATCCTTCGCAAGGCACGCGGCGGGCGCGGGCGGCGCGCAGGAAGTCAGCGCGTTTCGACAGGACCGTCAACGGCAAAGAAGCCGCCTCGGGGTGATCCGGGGCGGCTGTCTTGGCGTGCGTCGTCATGCCCGCAGAAAGCGGTATCAGGCGCTCAGGCTCTTGCGGCCGCGAGCGCGGCGCGCGTTCAGGATCTTGCGGCCGGCCTTGGTGGCCATGCGGGCGCGAAACCCGTGGCGACGCTTGCGGACGAGGTTCGACGGCTGAAAAGTGCGTTTCATCGCGGCTACTCCGGTTCATTGCCCGCGAGTCGACTCGGAGGCAGGAAATTCGAAGCCCTGCCTATAGGCGGGCAAAAGGCATCTGTCAAACGGGTGTATGGCTTTTTTCGCCGGGACGGCGGCAGGGGGCCCAAAAGGCATGTCCACGCGTGGACAGCTTAGGGGGAATGCAGAATCAAGAGCTTACAGCCGCGTTTTTACCCATTCTTCATCTTCGCCCCTCACGGTCAAGCCGCGCCCAAGCGACAAAAGGCCCGCCAACCCCGCCCGTATTGCAACAAACGGCCCCCGCCATGGGGGGAGAAATGTTTCACTCTGGCCTTTCGGGCGGGGATTTCTCACGCTGGCGTACAAGTCAGATCAAGCGGGCGTGAGGCGGCTGTTTCTGCGCGGCAAAGGGGGGCATCTATCCTGCAACCCGACACAACAGCCCCGAAGGCCCAGACAATGAGTGACATGACCGACACGCCAAAACCCGGCATCAAACGCCACCTGCCCCTGATCGCGATCCTTGTGGTCGCCGTGATCGGCTTTTTCACGCTGCGCGACTACCTGACGTTCGAGACGCTGGCCGAAAACCGCGAGGCGCTGCTGGCGTTCCGGGATGCCAACTATGTACTGACGCTGGCGGTCTTTATCGTGGCCTATGTGATCATCGTGGCCTTTTCGCTGCCCGGGGCGACCATCGCCACGCTGACCGGCGGGTTCCTTTTCGCGACCTTTCCCGGCGCGCTGTATAATGTGACCGCCGCCACGCTGGGCGCGACCGGCATCTTTCTGGCCGCGCGCTGGGGTCTGGGCGCGGGTCTGGGCGAAAAGCTGGAGCATTCGCAGGGCATGGTGAAAAAGATCAAGGACGGGATCGACGAAAACCAGTGGTCCATGCTGTTCCTGATCCGGCTGGTCCCGGCGGTGCCGTTCTTCGTTGCCAACCTTGTGCCTGCTTTCCTTGAGGTGCCGCTGCATCGCTACGTGATCTCGACCTTCCTTGGCATCATTCCGGGGGCTGTGGTCTATACCTCTGTCGGCGCGGGTCTGGGCGAGGTGTTCGCACGCGGCGAGACGCCCGACCTGAGCATCATCTTTGCGCCGCATGTGATCGGGCCGATCCTTGGACTTGCCGCGCTGTCGGCGCTGCCGATCCTGCTGAAGGCCGTTCGCGGCCAGAAGGGGCTGTGATCATGGAAAAGCTGAAATGTGATCTCCTGATCCTTGGCGCCGGGTCCGGCGGGTTGTCGGTGGCGGCGGGGGCCAGCCAGATGGGCGCGGACGTGATTCTGCTGGAGGGTCACAAGATGGGCGGCGACTGTTTGAACTATGGCTGTGTCCCGTCCAAGGCGCTGATCGCCTCGGGCAAGGTGGCCTACGGGATGCAGCATGCGTCGGTTTACGGTGTGTCCGACGTGGTGCCGCAGGTGGACTATGCCGCCGCCAAGGACCATGTGGCCGACGTGATTTCCCAGATCGAGCCGGTGGACAGCCAGGAGCGGTTCGAAGGCTTTGGCGTGCGGGTGATCCGCGAATACGGGCGCTTTGTTTCTGAGACCGAGGTCGAGGCAGGGGAGTATCGCATTACGGCACGTCGGATCGTCATTGCCACCGGATCGTCGCCATTGGTGCCGCCGATCC
The DNA here is from genome assembly GCF_052266595.1 of Antarctobacter jejuensis. NCBI lineage: Bacteria > Pseudomonadati > Pseudomonadota > Alphaproteobacteria > Rhodobacterales > Roseobacteraceae > Antarctobacter > Antarctobacter jejuensis. Next base: position 60,620 of record NZ_JBQQXJ010000011.1, read on the forward strand.
CGGGGCTGGACGGTGTGCCCTATCTGACGAACGAAACCCTGTGGGAATTGCGCGAGCGCCCCGAGCATCTGCTGATCATCGGCGGCGGCCCCATCGGGATGGAGATGGCGCAGGCGCATCGACGTCTGGGATCACGGGTGACGGTGATCGAAGGGGCCAAGGCGCTGGGCAAGGATGACCCGGAGGCCGCGGCGCTGGTGCTGGACAACCTGCGGGCCGAAGGCATCGAAATCGCCGAGGATGCGCTGGCCGCCGAGATCCGGGGCACCGATGGTGGCATCGAGGTCGAGGCCAAGGACGGGCGGGTTTTCAAGGGCTCTCATCTGCTGGTCGCGGTTGGACGCAAGACCAATACCGACAAACTGAACCTTGAGGCCGCCGGGATCGAGACGACCAGATCCGGCATCAAGGTGGACGACAGCCTGAAGACCAGCAACCGCCGTGTCTATGCCATCGGCGATGTGGCGGGCGGGCTGCAGTTTACCCATGTGGCGGGCTATCACGCCGGGATCGTGGTCCGTTCTGCCGTGCTGGGCCTGCCGGCCAAGGCCAAGACCGCGCATATCCCCTGGGCCACCTACACCCAGCCGGAACTGGCGCAGGTGGGCCTGACAGAGGCGAAGGCGCGCGAGGAACATGGCGACAAGGTGGAACTGGCGCGGTTCGATTTCCATCACAACGACCGGCTGATCGCCGAGCGCAAGACCAGGGGTTTCATCAAGGTCATGGTCGTCAAGGGGCGGCCCGTGGGGGTCACGATCGTCGGCCATCAGGCGGGGGAATTGTCCAGCCTGTGGTCGCTGGTGATTGCCAACGGGCTGAAGATGAGCGCGGTTTCTGCGACGGTTTCTCCCTATCCGACCGTTGGAGAGATTAACAAACGGGTTGCGGGTGCCTATTTCTCGCCAAAGCTGTTTGAGAGTAACGTGGTGAAAACGGTTGTTCGGCTGGTCCAGCGCTGGCTTCCCTGAAAAGGCTGTCCAGATAGAGAGATGCGCATCCTGAATTCCCTCTCCGGTCGGTTCCTGATCCTGACGGTCATCTTCGTGATGGTGGCCGAGGTGCTGATCTTTGTCCCCTCTGTCGCGCGGTTCCGCGAGGATTACCTGCTGGCGCGGCTGGAGCGGGCGCAGATCGCGTCGCTGGCGCTGCTGGCTGACGAGATGATCGAGCCGGAGCTGGAACGCGAGTTGCTGGAGAACGCGGGCGTTTTCAACGTGGTCTTGCAGCGCGACCAGATCCGGCAGTTGGTGCTGTCCTCCGAGGTGCCGGGCGAGGTGGCGCAGACCTTCGATCTGCGCGATGCCTCTGCCTGGACGCTGATGCGCGATGCCATCGGCTGTCTCATCGACAGCGAATGGCAGGTGATCCGGGTGATCGGCAGCCCGCTGCGCGACGGCGGTGAACTGATCGAGGTCACGATGGACAGCGGGCCGCTGCGGGCGGCGATGGTGGACTACGGGGTGCGCATCCTGATGCTGTCGGCGGCGATCTCGATCATCACGGCGGGGCTGTTGTTCCTTGCGGTGCGGCGGTTGCTGGTCAAGCCGATCAAGGGCGTCGTGGGCCATATCCGCGAATATGCAGAGGCCCCCGAGGACGCCCGGCGCATCATCCAGCCCACCGCGCGCGTGCGCGAGTTGCGCGAGGCCGAGGAATCGCTGCAATCGCTGCAATCGCAACTGACGCAGGCCCTGCGCCAGAAAGAGCGGCTGGCGCAGCTGGGCGGGGCCGTCGCGCGGGTCAGCCACGACCTGCGCAATATCCTGACATCGGCGCAGTTGTTCACCGACCGGATCGAGATGTCCGAGGACCCGGCGGTCAAGCGCATGGCGCCCAAGCTGGTGAACTCGATCACGCGGGCGATTTCGCTTTGCGAAAGCACGCTGGCCTTTGGCCGCGCCGAAGAGCCCGCGCCGCGGCTGTTGCTGTTCAACCTGTCGGAATTGACGGGCGAGGTGCTGGAGGCCGAGCGGCTGGCGATTGGCGAGGCGGATGTGTCGCTGTCCGAGGATATCCCGGCGGGGCTGATGGTGCGCGGCGATCCGGAGCAGATCTACCGCGCGCTGTCCAACATGGTACGAAACGCGCGGCAGGCCATCGTGGCCACCGGCCAACCGGGCGAGATCAGCGTGGCCGCGCGGGCCGAGGAACAGGATTGGGTGATCACGGTCACCGATACCGGCCCCGGACTGCCGCCCAAGGCGCGCGAACACCTGTTTCAGGCTTTTCATGGCGGCGTGCGCAAGGGCGGGTCCGGACTTGGGCTGGCGATCGTCGCCGAACTGATCCGCGGCCATGGCGGCAGCGTCACGCTGGGCCGGTCGGATGAGACCGGCACCTGCTTTGAAATCCGCCTGCCGATGGGCGGGGTGAGCTGAGGCTCAGACGAAGAGCAGGTCGGTGGCATCCAGCGCGTTGGTGCCGTGGAACGTGATCGCCTGTGTGCCGACCGCATTGAAATACAGGGTCAGACCATCTGGACCCAGCGCGACATTGGCGGTCAGGGCCGCATCGGCGGCGTCTATCGTGCCGTTTCCCGTCACGTCATAGGCCGCGAAGCTGTCGAAACCTGCGGGCGCGCCGCTGATCCGGGCCACATCGGCCCCGCCAAAGCCGAAATCGTCGATCACATCTGCGCCGAAGCTGTCGACGAAGTCGAAGACATCCGCCCCGTCGCCGCCCCGCAGAAAGTCGTTCTGGCCCCCGCCGTTCAGCGTGTCGTTGCCCGCTTGTCCGGCGAGGATATCGAACTGGCCGCCGCCCAACAGGCTGTCGTTGCCATTACCGCCGACCAATGTGTCGAGGCCCGCCAATCCGCTGAGGGTGTCATCACCGGCGAGGCCGCTCAGCAGGTTGTTCTCGGCAGAGCCGGTGATCAGGTCGCCCGCGCTGCCGCCGGTCGCGTTTTCGAAACCGGAGAGCGCATCGGTTCCCGCTGGTCCGGTCGAGATACCTGCGCCAAGGTCCACCGTCACCTGCTTTGCCCAGCCGGAAAAGTTCAGAGTGTCGATGCCAAGCCCGCCATCCAGCTTGTCATCGCCTGCGCCGGAGTAGACGACGTCATGCCCGCCCTCGGCATAGAGCGTGTCCTGTCCCGGCCCATCCGACAAGGTGTCGTTGCCCAGTCCGCCCATCAGCACGTCATTGCCCAGCTGGCCTGCCATCCGGTCATTGCCCGCGCCGCCCTCTATGATGTCATTGCCGATCCAGCCTTCGAGGTGATCGTGCCCGGTATCGCCCTTGACGATGTCATTGCCAAAACCCGCAAGGATACTGTCGTTGCCCTCTCCGCCTTCGAGACCGTCGTCGCCTGCGAAGCCCATCAGCAGGTCATTGCCTGAACCGCCGAAGAGATCGTTGATGCCATGCGTGCCTTCGACGGTGTCGTCGCCGTCCCCCATGAACGCGCCTTCGATGCTGATCAGGACATCGGAGGCGTAGTCGGGGTCCGTGGTGACGATGGCGCCATTCCACAGCCGGACCAGCACATTGCTGTCGGCTGCTTCGAAATTTGCGCTGTCGTAGGCGCTGAGCGTCCCGTCCAGCGTGTCGGCTCCGGGGCCGCCGTCCATCTGGCTGAGGTGAATGCCACCGATCAGCATGTCGTCGCCGGGGCCGCCCCACATGCCGTTGCCCGCGTCGCCGCCGGTCAGGGTGTCATCGCCTGACCCGCCGATGACATGTTCGAACTGCATCGACACCCGATCCCCGATGGCGATGGGATCAATGGAGGACAGAACCGCCCAGTAGGAACTGCCATCGGTGAAATCGAGGTTCACCCCCATCGTCGTGCCGGAATAATCCAGCGTGTCGTAATCCGACCCGCCAAGCAGCGTGTCCGGGCCAAGCCCGGGCACCAGCCAGTCGTCGCCGGAACTGCCGCTGAGGTAATCCGCACCGTCCCCGGCAATCAATGTGTCGTCGTTGATGCCGCCATCCAGCCGGTCATTGCCGGCGTGCCCTTCAAGCAGATCGTTGCCGCCGTAGCCGTTCAACGTGTCGTCTCCGGCCAGACCGAGCAGCCAGTCAGAGTAGATGCTGCCGTTATTCAGGTCATTCCCGTCGGTCGCCGTGCCGATGATCACGCCCTTGTCCCGGTTTGCCATGACCCTTCCTCCCTCAGGTGATGCAGCCGGAGTGTAGGGCAGCGTGATCGGACACGCCTTGACACGGCGCAATCACACAAGGGGTCAGACGAAGAGCAGGTCGGTGGCGGGCAGGGCCGTGGTTTCGTAGAGCCTGATGGAGAGGGTTCCCGCCGCATCGAAGATCAGCGTGAGCGATGCGCCGTCGAAGGTCAGGTTCCCGGTCAGCGCGGCGTCGACGGTATCGATCATGCCGTCTGCGTTCACGTCGAAATCGGCGATGTCGTTGAAGCCCGGCCCCGTCCCGAGGACCCGCAAGAGATCCCTGCCGTCGTGGCTGATCTCATAAACCGTATCCTGACCGAAATTGCCTTCGAAAACGAATTCGTCCTCGCCTGTGCCTGCGTGTAAGTGGTCGTTTCCCATGCCGCCGTGAAGGGTGTCGTTCCCGTCTTGACCGTTCAGCCGGTCCCAGCCCGTGCCACCGAGCAGCAGGTCGTCCTGAGCGCCACCCTGCAGCAGGTCGCTGCCGCCTTGCCCGCGCAGCGTGTCGTTGCCATCCCCGCCGCGCAGGGTATTGTTGCCGTGGGTGCCGGTCAGCGCGTCGCCCGCGCTGCCGCCGATCAGGACTTCGATGGAGAGGATGAGATCGCCTGCCGCCGCGCCTCCCGTGCGCAGGGTAGAGAGGTCGATGCTGAGCCATTGGGTCATGTCGGCATAGCTCAGCACGTCCGTCCCGTCGCCGCCGTCGATATGGTCGGCGCCCGAGTCGGCATAGAGCACGTCATTTCCCGCCCAGCCGCGCAAGGTGTCGTTGCCCGCGCCGCCAGAGAGCGAGTCGTTTCCGGTGTTGCCATCAAGGGAATCGTCGCCCTCTTGACCGTGCAGCAGGTCATGCCCGGCGTTGCCGATCAGCCAGTCGTTTCCCGGACCGCCCTGTATCGTGTCGTCGCCATCCAGCCCGTCGATCTTGTCCAATCCTTCAAGGCCACGCAGCAGGTTGTTGTCCATGCTGCCGGTCAGTGTGTCGTTGCCGGTGCCGCCGACGAGGTGTTCGAAGGCGGAGGGGTTGGAATAGGTGCAGTAGCGGCAATCGATGCTTTCGAAGTTCCAGGCGTGCAGGCTGATCTCCAGATCGTCGGAGAGCATCGAGTTGTTCATCGTATCTTCACCGTAGCTGCCGTCGATGACGAACCAGTCGGGGCCTGCGTAGATGAGATCGTCTCCCGCGCCGCCGCTGATCGTATCGCTGCCGGGCCCCCCCGAAATCGTTTCGTTCCCGACGCCCCCGATGATCCAATCGGCGTCCGGGCCACCTGAAATGACGGCTTGTCCGCTGCCCCCCCGGAGAAAGTCATTGCCGTCATTGCCGATCAGCGTGTCGAAATCGCTCTCTGCAGAATACCTGCTTGATAGGTTGTCAGCGCCCGCGCCGCCAACGAGCAAGGCATTGCCTGCGTCACTCGACAGAAAGTCATTTCCCGACCCGCCGAAAACCCTGTCGTCGCCATTCCTGCCGCTCAGCGTATCGTGTCCGGGCCCGCCGAAGAGAGTGTCATTGCCCTCATCTCCGATGATGCGATCGTTGCCGCGGTAGCCGTGGATCAGGTCGTCACCGGCACCGCCTTCGAGGCGGTTGTTGCGGACGCTGCCTTCGATGGTGTCGTTGCCCGCTCCGCTGATGAGATTGTCAAAGCTCCGGATCGTGTCGCCCGCGACAACTGGATCACCGGCGGCAGTGCTGCTCCAGATCCGGACCAACATGGCGTTCACCGCAAGGCTCAGGTCCAGCGTGTCGACCTCACCCGGTGAGCCGTCGAGCAGCTCTGCGCCGGGACCGGCCTGCAGAGTGTCATTGCCGATGCCGCCGATCAGCGTATCGGCCCCGGGACCGGCGATCAGGCTGTCGTGCCCGCCCTGTCCTTCCAGCAGGTCGTGCCCGTCGCCGCCGATCAGGGTGTCGTTGCCGAGCCAGCCGAGCAGGCGGTCGGCCCCGCTGCCGCCGTCAAGGCTGTCATCGCCGCCCATGCCGACCAGCGTGTCGAGGCCATCGTTGCCGAACAGGGTTTCATGCTCCGCCGTGCCATAGATACGGTCGTTGCCGGCCCCGCCGATGACGATTTCGATTTCGCGGATGGTGTCGTTTCCGATGAAAGGGTCGGCGGTCGTGACGGTCTCGGGCCCGAGGCCAATGTCGAGCCCCATCGTGGCATTGGCGTAATTTGCGGTGTCGATGTCCTCGTAGAGATGGTTCGATTGGTGGCCGCCATCGATCAGGTCGTTGCCGGGACCGCCGAAGAACTCATCCTCGCCCAGTCCTCCGGTCAGGGTGTCGTCACCCGCTCCGCCCCAGAGCTTGTCGTTGCCGTCGTTGCCGATCAGCAGGTTCGGGCCTGAAGAGCCGACAAGGAAATCCGCGTACCACCCGCCCTCGGCGTTTTCGAAACCCGAGATCGTGTCGTTCCAGATATGACCGCCGACCGTGCTGGTGGCGAGGTTTATGAAGATCGAGCCCTGCCCATAGGCAAAGCTGACCGTGTCATTGCCTGCACCACCATCGAGCAGATCGTGGCCGCCGTATTCGGACCCATTGCCGTAAATCCAGTCGTCGCCGGGGCCGCCAAGCACGATGTCCTGGCCGGTACGTGAGCCGCCGCCGACCGAGAGGCGGTCATTGCCTTCGCCGCCGATGATTGTGTCATTTCCGTTGTTGCCGTCGATCGAGTCGTTTCCGTCGCCGCCTTCGATCCGGTCGGCGCCATTCTGGCCACTGATCGTGTCATTGCCTGCCAGCCCGAGGATCGTGTCGTCCAGCGGCGTCCCGTCGAGGATGTCGTTGCCTGCGGTGCCAGTGATCAGGGCCATGGGGCCTCCTTGGACGCGGGACGCGTCAAGTAAAGAGCAGGTCAGTTGTTGTGAGCGTGGTCAGAGTGTCGAAGGTTACGGACGTCGTGCCGGTGGCATCGAACAGCAGGGTCAGGCCAGAGGCATCCGCCAGCACCTGCGCCGTCAGCGCGGCATCGGTGGCGTCGATCACACCGTCGCTGTTCGCATCGAAATCGGCAAAACTGTTGAACCCGGCGGCGGTGCCGAGGACGCGGGCAATGTCCTCTCCGGGGGTGAATTCAAAGACCACGTCCCGTCCAAAACCGCCCGTGAACAGGAATTCGTCCGCGCCTGTTCCGCCGCTGATCTGGTCGTTTCCGCCGCCGCCGATCAGCGTGTCGTTCCCCGCCTGTCCTGTCAGCCGGTCGTTGTCCAATCCGCCGAATATCTGGTCGTGGCCGTCACCGCCCTGTACGAGGTCGGCCCCCTCAAGACCGTAAAGAAGGTCATCACCGTCCAGACCGCGCAGGGTCTCTGCGCCGGTGCCGCCCATCAGGGTATCCGCCGCACTGCCGCCAATCAGTACTTCGAACCCCGAGATGCTGTCGCCAGCCGCTGCGCCTCCCGTGAGCTGGGTGCCAAGCTGGACCTCGACGGCCACTGTGAAGGCCGCGTAACTCAGAGTGTCAATGCCCGCGCCGCCTTCAAGGCTGTCGCCGCCGGGACCGGCATAAACGACGTCGTTGCCATCGCCCCCGATGAGGGTGTCGATATCCGCCCCGCCCGAAAGGGTGTCATTGCCCTGATCACCATTCACGAAATCCCGACCGTTTTGTCCGGCGATCAGATCATCACCATATCCGCCGATCAGGATGTCATTGCCGTCGTTGCCGTGCAGCGTGTCATGACCGATGATTTGCGAAAAGGAGAGTTCTCCGCGCAGGGTGTCATTCCCTGAACCGCCGATCATCAGGTCGTCGCCTGCCCACCCCATCAGGCTGTCGTCGCCGTCGTTGCCGTACAGCGTGTCGTTGCCGTCGCGGCCCCAGATGTCATCGGCAGAGGCATGGCCAAAGATGAGGTCGTTGCCGGTGCCGCCGTCGATAAAGTCCTGTCCGGAGCCGCCCGAGAGGGTATCGTTCCCGCCCAATCCGGACAGCCTGTTGCCGGTGCTCGAACCGGACAGGGAATCGTCCCCGGTGTCCGAGCCGATGATCCGTTCGAAGGAACTGATCGTGTCGTCCTGCGCGTCGCCGCCCGAGGCCGTGTTCAAATGAAGGTTCACGGTGATGCCTGTCGGGCTGGCGGAATAGTCCAGCGTGTCGACGCCAAGGGTGCCCATCATCGAATCCGCACCAGGTCCGCCAGTGACCGTATCGTCACCCGCGCCTGCGTTGATGGTGTCATCTCCAGCCCCGCCCGAGAGGGCGTCATTGCCCGAAGCGCCAATGAGGCTGTCGTCACCAGTGCCGCCATCCAGCGTATCGTTCAACAGGCCGCCGTCCAGCACGTCGGCACCATCGCCGCCAAGCAGCGTGTCCTTGCCGCCGTAACCGATCAGGGTGTCATTGCCTGCGTTCCCTTCCAACTGGTTTTCGAGGTGGTTGCCCTCCAGCAGGTCGTTGCCCGCGCCACCCATGACACATTCCAATGACTCTATGACATCGCCCGTAGTCAGCGGATCGCCAGACACCGTGTTGTTCCACAGGCGTACCGTGACAGCCAAAAGTGCGGCGGAATAGTCAAGCGTGTCGTGCCAAATGCTTCCGATCAGGTGATCCGCTCCCGGTCCGCCGTCGAGCGTGTCATTCCCAACGCCGCCAAAGAGAGTATCGTCGCCTTCGCCGCCCAGCAGAGAGTCGTCACCGAGGCCGCCAAGGAGGCTGTCGTTGCCCTGGCCTCCATCAAGAAAGTCATTCCCGGCGAACACGTTGCTGCCATCAAGCGTGTCGTTGCCAGCTCCGCCGATCAGCGTATCTGACCCGTCGCGGCCTTCCAGAAAATCGTTGCCGTCGCCACCTTCCAACAGGTCGTTGCCGCCGAAACCGATCAGGTGATCATCCCCCGGGCCGCCGTCCACTGAGTCATTGTGGAAGACATTGCCATAGACGGTGTCATTGCCGCTGCCCATCAGGAACCGTTCGACAAGATCGATCAGGTCGCCGGAGGCCACCGGGTCGCCGGTCGGATGGTAAGGAAAGCCCGTGTACAGGCTAAGGGTGATCGGGGTTGTCGCCGCCGAGTAGTCGACAAGGTCGTTGCCCCCGGAGCCGTTCATCGTATCCGCGCCGAGGCTGCCAATGAGCGTGTCATCGCCAACCCCGGCCAGCAGCGTGTCCTCTCCCGCTCCACCATCCAGAACGTCATCGCCAGCATTGCCGTCGAGCCGGTCATTGCCGCCCAGACCGTTGAGCGTGTCATTCCCCTCTTGCCCGAGCAGCAAGTCGTCCAGCGCAGTGCCGTTCAGAATGTCGTTGCCTGCGGTGCCAGTGATCAGGGCCATGGGGCCTCCTTGGACGCGGGACGCGTCAGGTAAAAAACAGGTCGGTTGTTGTGAGCGTGGTCAGAGTGTCGAAGGTTACGGACAGGTCGCCCGACGCATCGAACAGCAGGGTCAGACCAGCGGCATCTGCCTGAACATTTGCTGTCAGGGCGGCATCGGTGGCGTCGATCACACCGTCGGTGTTGATGTCGAAATCGGCGAAGCTGTTGTAACCCGCCGAGGCGCCAAGGATGTGGGCCAGATCTGCGCCGTCCATGCCGAAATCGTAGATCACGTCACGGCCGAAACTGCCCTCGAAGATAAAACTGTCGTCCCCGCTGCCACCACTCAGCATGTCATTCCCGGCGCCGCCGGTCAGCGTGTCTTGGCCATCCTGCCCGGTCAGCCGATCATGCCCCGGCCCTCCGAGAAGATGATCGTTTCCCGTGCCGCCCTGCACCAGGTCATCGCCGTCCAGCCCGTTGACCGTGTCGTCTCCATCCAGCCCGCGCAGGGTGTCGGCGCTGTCGCGGCCGATCAGCGTGTCCCCGCTTTGCCCGCCAATCAGAACCTCGAACCCCGCGTTGCTGTCGTTCGCCGCCGCGCCACCGGTCAGTTGTGCGCCAAGCTGCACATTGACCCCCGAGGAAAAGCCGGCATAGCTGAGCGTGTCGGTGCCCTTGCCGCCGTCCAGACTGTCGGCACCGGGACCGGCATAGATTACGTCGTCGCCAATTCCCCCCAGAACGGTATCGTCATCGGCTCCGCCCGAAAGCGTATCATTGCCCTGATCGCCCTGCACCAGGTCCCGACCGTCCTGTCCGGCGCAGATGTCATCGCCATACATGCCGAAAAGGCTGTCATCGCCCGCGTTGCCAAAAAGCGTATCCTGTCCGATGTGCAGCGCCCACTGCTGTGAGCCGCGCAGGACGTCGTTGCCGACACCACCGTAAAGCAGATCGTCCTGCCGACCGCCTTGCAGTGTGTCGTTGCCATCGTTGCCGCGCAGTGTGTCGTTGTCATCCGATCCAAAGAGATAATCATCCCCGTCGCCGCCGGTCATCATGTCCGCTCCCGGCCCGCCATCCAGCGAGTCGTGCCCCTCGCCGCCATGCATTTTGTCGTCGCCCGAGTACCCCTCGAGCGTGTCATTGCCGCCGTTGCCGTCCAGCCGGTTGGCCAGAGTATTGCCCCCCAACAGGTCATCGCCCGCGCCGCCCAGCACGCCTTCGAAATTCGTGATGGTATCGCCAAGGGTCAGCGGATCGCCCGAGACCGTGTTGCTGGCCAGCAGGACTGTCACGGCCGTTGCAGCGGCGGAATAGTCCAGTAGGTCATTGCCCTGCACACCGCCGTCCATAAGGTCCGCGCCCGGCCCTCCGTCGATCACGTCATCGCCGAAGTGGCCCCGGATCGTGTCGTTGCCGTCGCCGCCGATCAGCGTGTCGTTGCCGTTCAGCCCAAGCAGGGAATCGTTGCCCGCTTCGGCCATGATGAGGTTGGCGCCATCGGTGCCCCCGATGGTGTCATTGCCGCTGCCGGTCCATACCTGCTCGAACGAGTCGCTGACGACGGTATCGCCAAGGGCCAGCGGGTCGCCCGTTGGATGGTGGAACCCGGTAAAGGCGTAGATCAACACTGACAGGTTGCCGGTTGCGGCAGAATAGTCGAGCAGGTCGATCCCTGTCGCACCATCCATGCTGTCGGCGCCCGGACCGGCAAGTATCGTGTCATTCCCATGCCCGCCCAAGAGCGTGTCCGCCCCCGTGCCACCGTCGATCAGGTCGTCATCGCGATTGCCTTCAAGCCGATCATCGCCGTCAAACCCGCGCAGGGTATCGCTGCCCTCTAGACCAAAGATCGCGTCGGCAAGCGGGGTGCCCAGGAGGTCTTCGCCGATAATCGAGCCGATTATGAACGCCATTTCCCTGTCTCCGGATCGGAAGCTCTGCGACAGCCTGGCCAATTTCGGCGGTGCAGCCTTGATCTGCCGCAAGGCTGCACAGGAAGTTTCGCGGATCATCGCGAAAACCTGAGTTTGCCCCTTGCAAAGGCCGGACACGGGGGGTAAATCCCCCCCTCACGGACCGATAGCTCAGCTGGATAGAGTACTTGACTACGAATCAAGGGGTCGGGGGTTCGAATCCTCCTCGGTCCGCCAGCTTTCCGGAAAAGCCGCGCCGTCCATCGGGACTGGCGCGGCTTTTCCTCAATCGGGCTGGTGCAATGCCAAATAGTGACTAAGCGATCTGACGGGTGGCCTTTGCCGCCCTTCAAGTTCAAAGGATGACGCGTTTGCCGGAGTTGGGTGAACAAATTGCGGCGCTGCCCATGCGGCGGGATGCCAAGGACCAGGTCAAGGTCCTGATGGTCACCTCGCGCGATACGGGGCGCTGGGTCATGCCCAAGGGCTGGACCATGAATGGCAAGAAACCCTGGGCCGCTGCCGCCATCGAGGCGCTGGAAGAGGCGGGGGCCAAGGGCCACATGGGGACCGAGATGATCGGCACCTATCGCTATCCCAAGATCCTTGACAACGGCAGGATCATGCCCTGCCTTGTCGAGGTCTACCCGATGTTCGTCGAAAAACTGCTGCGCGACTGGAAAGAGCGCGGAGAGCGCAAGCGCAAGTGGTTCACGCCAAAGGCGGCGGCCAAGCGGGTGGATGAGCAGGAACTGGCGGATCTGCTGATGTGCTTGCATCGCAACCCGACCAAGGTTCCGGCGATCCGGGAATTGATCAAGAGCATGGACTGAACGGACGCCCGGGACACCCCCGGGCGTTGTGCGTTTCAGTCGACGGGCAACCCGCTGGGCACGCGGTCCGGGCGGCCAAGCGGGCGGTTGTCTGCGCTTTGGCCGGTGAGGGCGTTCAGGAACGCCTCCAGCGCGTCGATGTCTCTCTCGACCATGTCCACCGGTACGATATCCAGATAGGCGACCTGCTGTTCCAGCTCTTCGGTGTAGGAGGATAGCAGGCGGAAATCATCCGCCAGCCAATCAGCCTGCGGCAGGCGGGCCATACCGGGCGTCCAATCCCGGCGGGCGGTGATCGGGTCGCACATATGGCGGATCATGTCGCGCAAGGTGGGGTAGGCGCCGTTGTGGCCATAGGGCGCGGACAGCGCCACGTTGCGCAGCGAGGGTGTGCGAAAGCGATAGGCGTCGTTCGGGTTGCGGGTGGTTTCCATGCGCCCAAGGTCACGCGGGATGGTGTCGCCGTCAAAGGGACGGCCCGGGCCGAACTGCGGCACGCCGACCACGTGGAATTCCTGATCGGTGAACAGCGGACCGCTGTGACAGGCGGCGCAGCCTGCCTCGCCAAAGAACAGCTGGCGCCCGCGTTCGGCCAGCGCGGGCAGCGGCGCGCCGCGGGTCAGCCACGCGTCATAGGGGCTGTCAAAGCTCTGCCATTCGGTGCCTTCGAAGGCGGCGATGGCATTGGCGATCTCGACGATGGTGATATCCTGCCCGGTGCGCACGTTGGGAAAGGCGCGGATGAACAGCCGTTCGTATTCGGGGATATCCCGGACGCGCTGCGCCAGCGCCTGCCAGCCAAGCTCGATGCTCTCTTTGAACAGGGCGCTGATCTCATTTTCGTCCGGGGCGCCGGCCATCTCTGTCGGAGAGCTGACCGGGAACAGCGCCTGCGCGGCGAGGACCGAGTTCAACCCGCGCGGTGTCTTGTCCCCGGCGGGGGTGGTGAAGGCCATGCCCTTGACGTCGGTCTTTTCCACGCGGCCATCGTGGAACATGACCCTCACCGTCCCGTGGCCAAGGTTCCACAATGCGGGGGCGTTGCGCGGTACGCGGTCGGCAATGCGGGTGAGGCCTGCGCCGGGGGTGCGATCCGCCCCAAGGCCCTCGCCGCCCTCACCGATGCCAAGGCTGAGCGCGTCGGTGCCGTGCAGCGTATGGTGATGGCAGGTGCCGCAGCTGATGTTGCGGTTGCCTGACAGGATCTTGTCATAGAACAGCAGACGCCCCAATTGCGCTTGCCTTTGATCGAAGCGCAGGTAGTCGCCGGAGCGGATCGCCTCTGATTGGGCGTGGGCTGCGGGGATGCTGAGCGCCAGCAGGGCAAGGCAGAGCGCCAGTGGACGGAATGCGGGCGGGGAAAAGGATTTGAACTTCTGAAACCTGCTTTCAAAATCGGAGCGTCGGTCGATAACGAAACTGTGATCAATCGCGGGCGGCTTGGCAAGTTTCGGAAAAGGCGTGAATTTTTCGGATCTTTCTTTCGGCTTTCGAAACAACGGCTTTCCGTTTCGGGAAATGCTTCCACGGCGGATTTGCCGGCAGGGGGCAGGCCCGCGCGGCCTGAATCCGCAGCCTGCCTGATCGCGGTGGATCGGCGGCCCGTGGGTTGTGAAACCGTCCGGGACGACCTTGCCGATGCCCGCTGCCGGTGCCGGTTGACGCCGCGTCAGACATGGTGTGCTGTCGGATTGGGCACCAGGGAAAGCGCCGCATTTTTGTCACAATCTGTGGCTCATTTGGTGTCTGGTCCCGGTTTTTCCCCCTCATTTCGGGCTATTGCGGCATTTCAATGTGGCTTAGTCATGTGGAATGGGTTATTCCCCGAGGCGAAAAACAAGCCTGCAAACCTAAAAAAACAGCAGGCGCAGAGGTAAGAGCGGTGTGGTTATGAACGCGATTAAATTCGTGACCCGTACCCGTGCGGGCGATATTCAGCGCGGTGCGGTGGACGGTGACAAACAGGGCTTTCTGATTGACGCTTCGGGCGGTCAGGATGTTTCAGTAAATATCAGCCGGGCGGATGTGCGCGGTTATGACCGGGCGGCGAATGATCTGCTGATCACGCTGGCGGATGGTCGCGTGATCGTGCTGGAAGGGTACTATGACCTCTCCGGCGACGAGATTGGCAGCCGGTTGTTCCTGAGCGCCAACGGCGAGCTGAACGAGGTCACCTTTGTCCAGTCCGAAGGCGGCGCGCTGTTCGCGCAGTACGGGCCGACCGAAAGCTGGGGCAAGTGGAGCCCCTCTGACCAGCTGATCTTTCTTGATGAGCCGACAGTGGTGGCCGAGGTCGAGGCCATCGGTGCGGCTGACGGCAACGAGGTCAGCATGCTGGCCGCCGGTCTTCTGGGCATGGGCGGACTTGGTGCGGCTGGTCTGGGCGCGGCTGCGCTGGGCGGCGCGGCCCTGATCGGCGCCGGAACCGGCGGCGGCGGAAGCGGCGGCGGTGGCGGCGCGCAGTGGGTCGGACCCACGGTCGACGATCCGGACGGCAGCTATGAAATCAACGGCGGCGACGATCCTTCGATCGCCATTTCGGGCACGGCGAACCCCGGTTCGACGGTCGATGTCACCATCGGCGATACGACCCTGACCGGGACCGCTGGCGACGATCGCACCTGGCGCATCGTGTTCGAGGGCGACGACTTCCCGCCTGACGGTTTGTACGAAAACATCGGCGTGTCGGTGGTGGATCCCAATGGAACGGTGACCGATCTTGCCGGCCCGACGTTCGAGATCGACACAACCCCGCCGCTGATCGATATCGAGGACGGCACCGTGTCGACCGGCGTTCTGGTGAACGCCGAGGATCACGCGGATGGCGTGACCGTGACCGGCAAGGGTGAGCCGGGCGCCGAGATGAAAATCATCGTCGGCGACGCCAGCCAGGTGACCACGGTTGGCGAGGACGGCACATGGTCCTTTACCTTCAGCGGGGATGTGTTCCCCGGCGGCACCTATGAAAAAGAGATCACTCTGGTCTCGACCGATCTGTTCGGCAACAGCACCACGGTTGTGGATGTGGTGCAGGTCGATACCGAAAACGCCGTCACGCTGGAAAACGCGCCGCTGACCGGCGACAACCTTGTGTCTGGTGGCGAATACGACAGCGGTCTGGTCCTGACCGGCACCGGCGAAGCGGGCGCGACGATCACCGTGACGGTCGAGGGCGTGACCAAGACTGCGACGGTGGATGCCGATGGCGGCTGGAGCGTGACCTTCGACAAGGGCGATCTGCCGACGGGCACCTATGACACCACGGCAGAGATCGTCTCGACCGATCTGGCGGGGAACGCGGTTTCCATGACGCACAGCTTCTCGGTGGATACCGAGATGACCCTGACGGTCAATACGGCGACCGTCGAAGGTGACGGCGTGATCAACGCGGCCGAAGCGGCGGACGGCACCGTCCTGACCGGGACGGCAGAGCCGGGCGCAACCGTGAGCCTGATGGCCAATGGCGTCGACTATGACACCACGGCGGATGGCTCTGGCCAATGGTCTGTGATGATCCCGCCCGAGAACCTGCCGCGCGGCACCGTTCTGATGGATGTGGCCGTGACCGCCACGGATGCGGCGGGCAACACCGTTACCGCGACGGGCAGCGTCGACATAGACACCGAGCTGGCGCTGACCATCGACACCTCGGCGCTGGCCGTGGATGGCGTGATCAACAGCACCGAACATGCGGGCATGGTGACCTTTACAGGCACCGGAGAGCCCGGCACCACGGTGACGCTGGAACTCTATGGCGAGCAGGCCTCTGCCGTGGTGAATGCCGATGGCAGCTGGTCCATGCCCTTCCCGGCCTCTGTCCTGCCGACCAACGCGGGGCAGGCCGATGCGATTATGGTCGAGGCGACGGTCTTTTCGACCGACGCGGCGGGCAACATGGCGCTGGCCTCTGGCGGGTTCCAGATCGACGTGACGAACCATGTCGAGATGTACCTGTCGGGCGTCGAGGGCGACGGAACCGTAAACGCGGCAGAGCGCGCCGATGGCGTTGTCCTGACCGGCTATACCGAAGCGACAGACGCCGGATCGTCGGTCACCGTCACCGTGAATGGCAACAGCTATGACGCAACCGTGGCTGCAGATGGATCGTGGCAGGTTCTGCTGCCCGCGTCGGAAATCCCCGAGGGCGAAACGACACTGGATGTCATGGCGACCTCGATCGACGGGGTGGGCAACGTGGCCACCACATCCGGCAGCATCGATATCGATACGCTGACCGACGTGACCGTGAACACCGCCGGTGTCGAAGGCGATGGCGTGGTCAACGCGGCAG
The DNA here is from genome assembly GCF_052266595.1 of Antarctobacter jejuensis. Taxonomy (NCBI): domain Bacteria; kingdom Pseudomonadati; phylum Pseudomonadota; class Alphaproteobacteria; order Rhodobacterales; family Roseobacteraceae; genus Antarctobacter; species Antarctobacter jejuensis. The sequence goes on from NZ_JBQQXJ010000011.1 coordinate 77,064, forward strand.
AGCGGGCGGATGGCGTCACCCTGACCGGCACCGCCGAACCGGGCAGCACCGTGAGTGTTTCGCTGGGCACCGTCACGCATCCGGCGACGGTTGCGGCGGATGGCAGCTGGACGGTGGATTTCTCCGCGGCCGAACTGCCGACGGGCGAAAAGACGCTGAACGTTGTCGCGACCTCGACCGATCCGGCAGGCAACAGCGATACGGCGACCGGCACGGTCGATCTGGACACGCTGGTGCGCAACTTTGCCATCACCTCGACCCCGGGCGGCGCGGATGGTGTCATCAACGCCTCCGAGGCGGCGCAGGGCCTCAGCCTGACCGGCACGACAGAGCCGGGCGGTACCGTCGCAATCACGCTGAACGGCCACACCGTGCAGGCGGTGGTGGATGCGGGCGGCAACTGGACCGCCGATTTCACCGCAGCACAACTGCCTAGTGGTGAACAGACCGTGACCCTGACGGCCGTGTCCAAGGACATGGCAGGCAACACCGATACGATCACCCAGAACGTCATCATCGACACCGATGCGGGCCTGCTGACCATCAGCCCCGAGCCGGTCGAGATCGACGATGTGGTGAACTTTGTCGAAGCCTCGGACGGGGTGACGATCAAGGGCACCTCGACCCCGGGGCAGATCGTCGACGTGACGATGAACGGCGTGACCCATTCGGTGCTGACCGATGCCTCTGGCAACTGGTCGGTGGACTATGCGCCGGGTGAAATCGCGCCGGGCACCTATACCGCCGATATCTCTGCCACCATCGTGGACAGCGCGGGCAACACCCTGACCCGCACCGACAGCGTGCAGGTGGACACCGAGGTGGTGAACTTTGCCCCCTCCGGTACGCCGGTCGAGGGCGACAATGTCATCAATGCGACCGAGGCGTCGGACGGGTTCACCCTGACCGGCACCACGGAACCGGGCGGCACTGTCTCTGTCACCTTCGAAGGTGTGACCCACGCCGCGACGGTGGATGCGGCCGGAAACTGGAGCGTCGATTTCACCGCGGCCGAGATCCCCTCGGGCGAGATGAACAGCGGCGCCCGGATCGACACCACGGATGTCGCGGGCAACGTGGCGACGACCTCTGTCGCTTTTGACATCGACACGCTGGTGAACACGCTGGCCCTGTCCTCTGATCCGGTGACGCCGGACGGCGTGATCAACGCGGCAGAGGCGGCGCAGGGTGTCACCCTGAACGGCACGGTCGAGGTCGGATCGACGGTCATCGTGACCGTCGGTGGCATGGCGCATGTGGCGACGGTGGATGCATCGGGCAACTGGACGGTGGACATTCCGCCGGCGGCGATCCCGACCGGCACCCTGTCGGCCCCGGTCGAGATCGAGGCGGTGGACCCGGCAGGCAACAGCCGCACCATCACCGAGTCCCTGAGCATCGATACCGAACAGCCCGATACGATCAGCTGGACCGGCTATGGCCGCGACGGCAGCGGCGTGGACCTGATCCGGACCGAAATCAGCGGCGACGAGGTCTTCCTTGGCAAGCTGGACAGCCCGCAGGGGACACCCTCGGTTGTCGAGGTGAACATCGACAGTTCGACCGACATTCCGGCCATCGGGCAGACCTACATGGATCTTGCCGGTTCGGTTCCGGATGGCACGCACCTTGTGCTGGCCTCGACCGATGCGGCGGGCAACAGCTCTGGCGCCTACCTGGTGACGGACGACCCCGCCACCAATGCGGTGCAGATGTCGGACGACATCGCGGCGGCGCTGTCGGACTTCCAGATCGAGACCATCGATCTGCATTTCGCCGAGGACAGCAGCCTGACCATCACCGAGGCGCAGATCAAGGCACTGTCGGATCACACCGACACCGTCACGATCCGCGGCGGGGCCGACGATCAGGTCACGATCACCGGCGCGCAGGCACAAGGCACGCGGACCGTCGACGGCGAAGGCTTCAACGTCTTCTCGCTGGGTGATGCGACGCTGCTGATCGAAGACGACATCACCTCGGTTCACGGGGTTACGTAACAGGTACGAGTACCGTCCGCAGGCCCGGCGCAGAACCGGGCCGCGGATCCCGCGCATAATCATAAACGCGCCGAGACGGGGGCACGGATGAGCATAGGCAGGCGGAGTTTGGGCATGGTCGCCATCGCGGTGACGTTGTCCGGCTGCATGAAGGACATGGGGCAGGGCGTGGTGGCACGCTTTTCGGGCAACGGGGCGGCAACGCCGGTTGCGACCGAAGCGGCCGCCGTGACCAAGGCCGCGCGCCCGGACCCGGCGCAGGCCTCTGCGATCATTCACAGCCTGTCGTTGCGCGCCTCCGCCGTCGAGCCGCAGACGCCCTACGGCAGCGTGGCAGAGGGCGTCATGGCCGCGGATTCACGGGTGGCGCAGGCGGAACTGCACGTGGCGCAACTGCGGGCAGAAGCCGCGCGCTACAACTGGCTGCCGCGCATCGGGCCAAACATCTCTCTGAACTCACTGGGCGATTTCGTGGCGGACCTGCTGATCAACCAGGTCCTCTTCGACAACGGCCGCAAGCAGGCAGAGCGCGATCTGGCCAAGGCGCATGTGGAACTGGCGGCGGTCAAGCTGGTCGAGGACGGCAATGCCCGCGTCTTTGACGGTCTGTCGCTGTACCAGAAGGCCGAGGAAAACCGCGAACTGGCGGCGCATCTGGATTTTGCGCTGAAGGACATGACGCAGTTCGAATGGATCATGAACGAGCGGGTCAAGGGCGGCGTGTCGGATATGTCCGACCTGAACGTGCTGCGCCAGAAACTGGCCAGCATCCGCGCCCGCAAGAGCGAGGCCGAGGAAACCACCCGCACCGCGCTGGCCGAACTGGATGCCATGTCGTCGGGGTCTCTGGCCGAGGTGCGGGGCCTTGGCGGGTTGCGAAAGGTCAGCGCAGGCGAGGCGCTGGGCGTGCTGCGCGCCAGTGCCGAACAGGACATCACCGTGGCCGAGGCGCGCATTGCCCGCGCCTCCCATCTGCCCGGCCTTACGGCCAGCGGCTCTGTCGGGGACAGCGGGTCCAGCGGCGCGCTGAATGTCGGCATCGACTCGATGTTCTCGCTTGGGACGTTCGCCGATCTCAAGGCGATCGATCTGGCCAAGGAGACAGCCGCGCGCAAGGTGACAGAGGCGCAGGAAAAGGCGCAACGCCAGATCCGCAGCCAGGAAAGCCAGTTGTCCGCCTATACACGGCAGGCGCATGAGGCGGAACTGCTGACCCGGCAGGCCAAGCAGAACCTCGACCTGTTCCAGCGTCAGTACGACGGCGGGCAGCGGCAGGTGATGGATGTGGTCGGCGTGTACGAGACCTATGCCGCCGCGCTGGAGACGGCGATTTCGCTGAAATACAAGGCGGCGCGCGCCGAGCTTGAACTGGCGCGCCTACGCGGGGCGCTGGCGGAGGGGACACAATTGTGAGCCAATCCGGCGTATTCCAGATGGCAGGCCGCGCAGGCAAGGCGATGCTGCGCGCGGTGCCGACCGGGCAGGTGGCTAACGCGACCCGCCGCGCGCCGCGGCACAGCGAACGCGCGCGCGCCCGGGCGGACCTGATCCGCGTTCTGGCGGGGCGGCTGGGCGTCGAGGCGCGGCAGACCGACGTTCTGGAAGCGCTGTCACAAAACGCCGGGGCAGGGGACAGCTATGATGCCGCCTCTCTCTGCGCGGGGTTGGAAGCGGCGGGTCTGTTGTCGTCCGTGGACACGCCGGACAGCCTTGTGCCCGGTCTCTGGCCGGCGCTGGCGCTGATGCGCAACGGTCAGGCGGTGCTGGTGCTCTCACAGGAGGGGGACAGGCTGTCGATCTACGACGCCACAACCGCCTCTCGTCAGTCAGAGGTGCCACTGGGCGAATTCGGCACCGTCTTTTCCGGACAGATCCTGCGGGCAGAGGCGCCGGTGCAGGCCCTGTCTGAAAACCACGCCAAGGCCGATGCCGAAAGCCATTGGTTCTGGGGGCAGTTCAAACGCTTTTCCAAACACTTCGGCGAGGTGGCGCTGGGCAGCTTCGTGGCGAACCTGCTGGCGGTTTCCGTCGCGCTGTTTTCGCTGCAGGTCTATGACCGGGTGATCCCGCACCAATCCGAGGCGACGCTGTGGGTTCTGGCGGCAGGGGCCGGAATGGCGCTGCTGATGGAGGCTTTCCTCAAGGTCGCGCGCTCACAACTGCTGGACGGGGCGGGGCGGCAAATCGAAATGGGTGTGCAGGGGCTGCTGATGACGCGCCTCTTGGGCATGCGGTCCGACCTGCCGGGGCGGTCACCGTCACAACTGTTTTCGGCGATGCGCGAATTCGGCTCTGTGCGCGAATTTTTCACCGCCTCGACCGTTGGCGCGCTTGCGGATATTCCGTTCATCTTCGTTTTTCTGCTGCTGGTCTGGTCGATCGCGGGCAGCGTCGTCTGGGTGCTGATCGCGGGCGGCCTGCTGATGGTGATCCCGGGATTCTTTCTGCAGAAACGCATGATCCGGCTGACAAAGGAAATGCAGGGGGCCAGCGCCAAGCAATCGCGTCTGCTGCAAGAGGCGGTGGTCGAGCTGGACACGATCAAGACGCAGCGCGCCGAGGATCGGTTTGCCCGCGTCTGGGAAGAACTGACCGCCGTGCAGGCGCTGAAATCCTCGGAACAGCGCAAGCTGGCCGCGACGCTGACCTTCTGGAGCCAGGGCGTGCAGCAGGGCACCTATGTGGCGGCGGTGATCACCGGCACCTACCTTGTCTTTGCCGGGCAGTTCACCGTGGGGTCGATCATCGCGGTGGGCATCCTGTCGTCGCGGACGCTGGCGCCGCTGACGCAACTGTCGGGCATCCTGGCCCGCTGGGGCAACGTCAAGGCGGCGCTGGACGGGCTGGACGGCGTGGCGCATGTGCCGCAGGACCGCTCGGCCGAGCGGACCTACCTGCGCCGGGACAAGCTGCGGGGGCAGTATGATCTGCGCGACGTCACCTATCGCTATGATCCCGAGGGGGTGGCGGTGCTGGACCTGTCGCAACTGGTGATCCAGCCGGGGCAGGTAATCGCAGTGCTGGGGGCCAACGGTTCCGGCAAGTCGACGCTGCTGAAGATGCTGTCGGGCCTCTACGCGCCCGCCACCGGCAAGGTGCTGATCGACGGCACCGAAATGGCGCAGATCGACCCAAAGGACCTGCGCCGGTCGGTCGGTTATCTGGGGCAGGAGGTGCGGCTGTTCCACGGCACCCTGCGCGACAACCTGAACCTCAGCCTGCTGGAACGCGATGACGACCGGCTGTTCGAGGCGCTGGATTTCGCGGGCCTGGGCCAGTTCGTCAAAGCGCACCCAAAGGGGCTGGATCTGGACATCCGCGATGGCGGCGAGGGGCTGTCCGTGGGGCAGAGGCAAAGCATCGGCTGGGCGCGGCTGTGGCTGCAGGACCCCGATATCTGCCTGCTGGATGAACCCACGGCGGCGCTGGACCAGACACTTGAAAAGACGCTGATTTCCCGGCTTGAGGGCTGGCTGGCCGGGCGCACGGCGGTGATCGCCACGCATCGGGTGCCGATCCTGCAACTGGCCTCGCGCACGCTGATCCTGGCCAATGGGCGGATGGCGATCGACGGCCCGCGCGATCAGGTTCTGGATCACCTGCGCACTGTCCAGACGGGGACCGAATAACATGGCGACCAGCAGCACCAACCTATCGGCGCAACTGGCGCGCGGCATGAGGGGACCCTCGACGACGATCTGGCTCTGCGCGCTGACGGTCTGGGCCTTCATCCTCTGGGCCAGCTATGCGTGGCTGGACGAGATCGTGCGCGGCGATGGCGAGATCATCTCCTCCTCGCGCCCGCAGATTATCCAGAACCTCGAAGGTGGCATCCTGTCGGAACTGCTGGTCAAGGAGGGCGACGAGGTGCTGCGCGGCGATGTGCTGGCGCGGCTGCAGGGGATCCAGTTCCGGTCTTCGGTCGATGATCTGCAGGACCAGATCACCGCGCTGGAAATCCGCCGCCTGCGGCTGGAGGCGGAATTGCAGGGGGCCTCTGTCGTGGAGGTGCCGGCCGCTTTTGTGCAGGCATCGCCGGAAATGGTCGCGTCGGAACAGGCGCTGCTGGCGGCGCGGCAATCGGATTATTTCAAGCGCCGCGAAGGCGCAAAACGCGTGCTGGACGAGGCGGCCCGCGAGATGACCCTGATGGAGGATCTGCTCGACAAGAAGGTGGTCGCGCTGATCGAAGTGACCCGCGCGCGCAAGGCCCATGCCGACGCGCAAAAGGCGCACGACGAGATCATCACCCAGACGGAACTGGCCCGCGCCGAGGCCTTCTCCGAGACGCTGATGGAACTGGCGACGCTGAAACAGAACTTGAAATCCTCGACCGACCAGCTGAACCGGACGGTGCTGACCTCGCCCATGCATGGCGTGGTCAACAAACTGTCGGTGACGACGATCGGCGGCGTGGTGCGCCCGGGCGAAGAGATCATGCAGATTATCCCGATCGATGAGGACCTGTTCGTGGAGGCCAAGGTGCGCCCGCAGGACATCGCCAACATCCGCCCGGGGCAGGAGGCGACGATCAAGCTGACCGCGTATGACTACACCATCTATGGCACGCTGAAGGGGCGCGTGGACGTGGTCTCTGCCGATACGTTCAAGGATGAGCGCCGCCCGGAGTCCGAGCCGCATTACAAGGTGACGGTGCGGGTGGACATGGCCTCGTTGACGGACCGGCAGGTGGCGATGGAAATCCGTCCGGGGATGCAGGCACAGGCCGAACTGCACACCGGCGGCAAGACCGTGCTGCAATACCTGCTGAAACCGCTCTACAAATCGCGCGAGGCCTTCCGCGAGCCCTGACGCCGCCATGATGCGCCGCCTGCGGCGGCACTGGTTGTCTCGCCCTTTGCCTTCGGCAAAAGGCTCGGGGGTGCGTATTTTCCAAAGAGAAGAAGCGCAGAAAGCCTGCTTCTTCTCTTTGACAATACCGCCGGGGGGTGCGGGGGGCTGGCCCCCCGCTGGTGGGACTTCAGCCGTCGGTGTCCATCCAGATGGTCACCGGCCCGTCATTCACAAGGCTCACCGCCATGTCCGCGCCAAAGCGGCCTGTGGCCACGGGGATGCCATGTTGTTGCAGCGTGCTGGCGAAGTATTCGTAGAGCCGTTCGCCGTCCTGCGGTGCGGCTGCGGTGGAAAATCCGGGACGATTGCCGCGTGAGGTGTCGGCGGCCAGGGTGAACTGGCTGACGACCAGCGCGCTGCCCGAAATGTCGCGCAGCGCGCGGTTCATGCGCCCCTCGTCGTCCTTGAAGATGCGCAGTTTGGCGATCTTGGCGGCCAACTTGTCGGCTTCGGCCTCGCCATCGCCCTGCATCGCACAGATCAGGACCAGTACCCCGGGCCCGATTTCACCCACGGTGGCCCCGCCCACATCCACGCGGGCGGAGGCGACGCGCTGAATCAGCGCTCTCACAACTCGTTGGCCCAGGGCGGGTTGGCGCCCGCGCGGCTGACCGTGATCGCGGCGGCCTGCGCGCCAAGGTCTGCTGCCTCGGCGAGGGCCTCTGCCGTCGCGCCGGAGATGTCGGCCCGTGTGAGCAGACCCGTGCGGTGCAGCCCGGCAAGGAACCCGGCGTTGAAGGTATCGCCCGCGCCCACGGTATCGACGACCTCGACCCGGCGGGCGGCGACGCGCTGCGTGCCGTTCGCGGTGACGATATCGACGCCATCGGCCCCACGGGTGATCAGTACCACGGAGGTGCCACCGTTCAGCAGCGTGTCGGCATCGGTGCCGAGCCAGTCCATGTCCTCATCCGAGATCTTGACGATATCGGCGCGGGACAGCATGCCGTTCAGCCGGGCACGGTAGCCCGCCTCATCGGTGATGAAGCCGGGCCGGATGTTGGGATCGATCATCACGGGCAGGTCTCCGGCGCGCTGGCAGAGCGTCGCATAGCTGTTGGCCTGCGGTTCCGAGACAAGGCTGATACCGCCGAAGAACAGCGCCGAGATGCTGTCGTCCAGCGCCGGCAGGTCGTCGGCGGACATCATGCGCCCGGCGGTGTTCTCATCGTAGAAGGCATATTTGGCGTGCCCGTCGGTCAGGGTGACAAAGGCCAGCGTGGTGGGCCGGGTCGAGCGCGGGCAGAGGCTGTAGTCCACGTTGGAGGCGTTCAGCGACTCGGCGAGGAGCGTGCCAAACAGATCCTCGGACAGCCCGCCAAGGTAGCCAGACGGTGCGCCAAGCCGACCAAGGGCAATCGCTGTGTTGAACACCGCCCCACCGGCATAGGGGGCAAAAGCCTGCTCCCCGGCGCCCGTTTCACGGGGCAGCATGTCAATCAGGGCTTCGCCGCAGCAGAGGATCATCGCCTGTCTCCCAGAGTTATGTTTGCGCTAACGTATGAGCCGAATACAGCGGATTGCCGTCCCGGTCAAAGCCTGTACGCCCTCCAGCATCGACTATATTTGCTCCGGATCAAGGACATCCCGAGCAGATCGGTGCAGACTCATGTCTGTTCAGGCCATTTCTGCCAGAAGGAGATGTTTTTCATGGTCGAAACGAACCAAACGGGCCTTTGGCCCAATCTCTACGCGCCTTTCCGCAACCTGCAGAGCCGGGTGGCGGATTGGCTGTCGCCCGCGTCGGACGCCTCTTCTGACGAGGCAGCCTATCGTATCCGGGTCGAATTGCCGGGTGTGCCGGAAGAAGCCATTGATTTGTCCGTGGATCAGGGCGTGTTGACGGTGTCCGGCGAAAAGAACGAAACCCGGGAAGAAAAGGGGGATACGTGGTATTTCTCCGAGCGGGAGTGGGGCAGTTTTCGCCGCTCCTTCCGCCTGCCCGGTGACGCGGATGCGGACAGGGCCGAGGCGCACGTCAAGGACGGTGTGCTGGAAATCACCGTGCCACGCCGGAGCCCGGACAGTGCCGGTGGCAAGAAGATTGCGGTGAAAAAGCGCTAAGGAGCGACGCGGTCGGGGCGGGGGTCTCCTGCCCTGACCGGACAATCTTTTATTGGTTGATCGCGATCAGGTAGCCGATGCCGCCCGCGACGATCAGCGCCAGAACCACGGCGATGGTGATTTTCCACGCCGACCACGGACGCTCTCCCTGTACCCGGCCTGTGCGGCCATTGACGACAAAGCGATAGCTTTTGCCCCGGTATTTGTAGGCGGCCATCCAGACCGGCAGCAAGACGTGTTTGAACGTGATGTCGCGCATGTCCGTGTCCACGTGATGCACGCGCTGGCGGTCTCCGCCGATGTCGAACCGGACGTCGCGGTGAATCTGGCGGTCCATCTTGTCCTTGGCTTCGGCAAAGCCTTCGTCCAGATCCACCTGATAGCCCTCGGCGAAGAAACCGGCGAGGAATTCGGGCCGGTAGGGTTCCATCGCGCTCAGGTCCCAGGGTTCCAGCGCGTCGGTGTAGCGTTTAGGCAGTGCGTGGGAGGCCAGCACAAGAACGTCGTCGAAGAAGCGTTTGACCCGGCCCGAGACGCGGGTCCAGCGGATTTTTTGCACGCGCTGGCTCTCCATCTTGCCGTCGCGCATGACCTGCCGGGTCTCGTAGTAGACCGTGCCCCGTTCGCCGCGATAGTCCGAGGTCGTGTCGGCGTCGAAGGTCCAGTAGGGCACATAGATGCCGTTCATCTTGCGTCCCTTGCGGGCATAGTCCTGCAGCCCGTTGGGCGCGAACCACAGCTTGCCCAGCCAGTCGGTCATCGCCTTGCGCGCCGCCGCCTCGTCCAGCGCGAAGGGCAGCAAGCCGCGCGGTTTGATGTGGCGGTGCGTGCCGGTGTCGGTCACCACAGGGGTCGCGCAGAACGGACATTCGGTGGAGTGGGTGTCCGGCGGAAAATCGACCTGCGCGGCACAGTTGGGGCAGGTCGAGACCGTGGTTTCCTCCATGTCCTGCAGCGGAAGGAGGTTGTCCATCGCGGCCTTGAAGTCCAGCTCCCGGATGCCACCGCCCCACGGGCCGTGCGAGGCCTCGATTTCCTGCGTGTTGCCGCAGTGTTCGCAGACCAGCTTGCCCTCGTCCGGGTCAAAACGCATGTCGCTGCCGCATTGATCGCACGGAAAGCGGTGTTCGTCCGTCGGGCCCTTGGCGGCAGGTGGCGCTGAGGGGGGGGCCGAGGGCGGCGGCGGTGGCATATCGGAGGGTGGAGGAGGCGGGGGGGTGCTCATCGGGAAAAGGTCTTCACGCTTGCAAGGGTTGCCGCAGTCTTGCGCGGTTTGATGCGGAGGGAAAGGAGGAATCCGGGCAAGGCCGGCCCTTGGCGGCGGGGCGGGGGACCGTTAGCTTTGCCCCGAGCCGAAAGAGGAGGCGCGCCGATGGGGCGGTATCTGACTGTGATCCTGACCGTGTTTGCGGGGGCAGCGCTGGCCGAGCCGGTGACCTATGCCTTTGAGTGGCAGGGGGGCGGCGGCTATCGGGTCAAGGGCGCGCTGGAGTTCGACCCAGAGGAGGTCGCCGGGCCTTTCGTGCTGGAAAGCGACCTGAGTTGTTTCGTGATCGAGGGCAAGCTGGACGGGGCGCCTGTCGGGCGCTGGGCGTTGACCATGCTGAACGAAGAGACGACGTGGCGGCTGCATTTCGACCCGGAGGCCAGCAGTTTCATCGTCGATGGTGAGGGGATCTGGATGCCGCAGGCCTGGAACATGGACGGTGAGGGTGTGGACTGCGGCAAGGATGGGTTCGGCTTCAATATCGGCAACGCGGCGCAGGATATCTGTCTGGATGGCCGGCTGATCGTGGACAGCCAGGTGTCGCCGGGGACGCCCTTTCCGGCCTCAAGGGTGGAGGATTTCGCCTTTCCCAAGGATGCCTGCAAACTGCCTGCCCTGCTGAGCCTGCTGGACCGTTGAAATCCGGGCTGTCCACGCGTGGACAGGTTAGGGGGAATGCAGGATCAATGGGTTACAGGGACGGTTTTACCTGTTGTTAAGATCGGACGTCGCCCGAAGGGGATTTCGATGAGGGGGATCGGACCATGTGCGGCGGTCGATTTCCTGCGCGCAGGCAGGGGTTAGCGTGAGGCGCGCGGCGGCGAAGACAAAAGGCGTTTCAGCGGAAGCGTATCAATTTGCACAGGATATTCGGTATCCACCCCGCTCAAGGTCGGGTTTTGTTAAGGCTTGGCCGGGTAGAGGTTCCTTGGATAAAAAAGGAGCCTTGCAATGTCCCGCATCTTCAATCGTCTGGGCTTTCAAATCGGTTTCGGCGTGGCGTTGCTGTTCTGCCTGCTGACGGCGGCCCTTTTTGTTCCTCAGTTCAACCAGTCGAAAACCGCCCTGCTGGAGGCCGAGGCCGAAAAGCAGAACATGTCCATCAAGGTCCTGGCCAACGAGATGCTGGCGCGACAGGATTTGACGATTTCGAAGGGCGCGGGCGGAGAGATAACCGGCGCGACAGCCCCGGATATCGTTGCCTTCGAAGATCACGCAATGATCGATTTGGTGGGAGAGATTTCCGGCGAAACGGCCACGGTCTTTGTCTGGGACGACGCGCAAAAGGATTACGTGCGCCGCAGCACCAATATCGTCAAACCTGACGGGGAACGCGCGGTGGGCACGGTGCTTGGCCAGAGCAATCCGGTCTACACCTCGATGCGGCAGGGCGAGGTGTTCCGCGGCGAGGCGACGATTCTGGGCAAGGAATACCTGACGATCTATGTGCCGGTCGAAACGCCCGAGGGGGCGCCGCTGGGCATTCTATATGTCGGCGTGTCCAAGGATACGCTGGATGCCTCTATTTCCGGAATGCTGTATTCGGGGCTTGCCATCACCCTGCTGTGTCTGGCCGGTTTCCTGTCCATCCTCGCGGTGGCGCTGCGCTGGATTCTTGCACCCGTGGGGCAGCTTGGCACGGCCGTGACCGCGATCAGCGAAAAGCAGTATGACACCGTCATCCCGCATACCAACCGGCCCGACAGCGTCGGCGCGGTGGCGCGCAGCGTCGATACATTCCGCCAGCAGTTGCGCGATGCCGAGATCGAGCGGCAGGCCGAGCAGGACCTGCACGAGAAACGCGCCGCCCTGTTCGACGCCCTGTGCCGGTCGATGGACGCGCTCAAGAACGGCGCGGTCGGCACCCGGGTCGATCAGGGCGCCTGGGCCGATCTTGGCGGCAACACGATGGAATTGTGCGAGAACTTCAACGGTCTGTCCGAGGCGTTCGAGACGCTGATCGACCAGATGCAGGCCAGCATTTCCATCGTGAAGGAAGGCTCTGACGATCTGAAGGTCACCTCGACCGACATGTCGCGGCGGGCAGAAACGCAGGCCGCCACGCTGGAAGAAAGCGCCGCCGCGCTGGAACAGATCTCCAGCGCTGTGAATTCCTCCGCCGAACGGGCAAAGAAGGCGAACGATGTGGCCGATGACAACCGCCATCGCGCGGAATCGGGGACCGAGGTGATGGAGCGCGCCCTGAAGGCGATGTCGAACATCTCCAAATCCTCCGAGGAGATCACCAATATCATCACCGTGATTGACGACATCGCCTTTCAGACCAACCTGCTTGCGCTCAACGCGGGGGTCGAGGCCGCGCGCGCGGGCGAGGCTGGCAAGGGGTTTGCTGTCGTCGCCTCCGAGGTGCGCTCACTGGCGCAACGGGCGTCGGAATCGGCCAAGGAAATCAAGGATCTGGTTCACACCAGCGCCAGCCATGTCGAAGAGGGTGAGCGGCTGATGCATGACACGCACAGCACCTTTACGGCCATCGTGGACGGGACGGGCAAGGTCACCGGGCTGATCTCGGAGATGGCGGCATCGGCGCAGGAACAGGCGACCGGTATTCGCGAAATCAACACCGGGGTTTCCGAACTGGATCGCGTGACACAGCAGAACGCCTCCAAGGTGCTGGAGATCAACACCACCAGCGAACGCCTGACCATGCAGGCTAATCGGGCCGCTTCGGTGATTGCCGGGTTCCTTGGCAAGGACGTGTCCAGCCTGCGCCGGGCGGAGGAACCGGTCCTGCGGTCCGAGGTTGCGGAGGATCTGTCCGGGTCCGCGCCCGACCTTGGGAGCTGGGACAGGGGGACGGACCTTGCGGCGGAAGAGGATGCGCCGCTTGTGCGGGATGGGACCGGCTCGCGGGTCTGGTCGGATTTCTGAGGGCCCGGTCAGCGGGTCAGCCGATGGCAATTGCGGTCCTTGGCGCAGGCGATGCCTGGCGGGTACGGGCGGGGAAAGACGGGCTTACCCGGCGGTTTTGACGGCTGCGTGGCGGTCCCAGAAGTCCACGGCGCGGGCGTAGGCGTCGGGGTCGATCTCTTTGCCCGACCCACCGGCCGCGCGGCCAAGCGCGTTGCGCCATTGGGTGATCGGGGGCATGGGCGGCTCAACCGGCTCCAGCGTGCCGATGATCGACACGATACCCCAGTCACACTCTGGCACGGGTTGTTCGTCGGGGTAGTCCGCGGCCTCCAGCACCAGCTGCGCGTGGCTGTAGAGGATCACGTCCAGCCATTGGGCCACGGGGGCCTCACCCTCGAACCAGCGTTCAAGGACCGGCATTTCGCCCTCACGCCGGGCGGCATAACCGCTGCGCAAGAGGTGGGTATTGTCCGGGGTGATCGGGGCAAAACCGCAGCGGGTGGGGCTGTCGTTTGGCAGGAAGAGGTGCTTGCAGAAGGGCGCGTAGCCGTCGACCAGCGGTGCGCCCTGCGCCACGGCGGCATTGCAACGGTCGGTCAGATCCTCGGGTGAGACGCCTTCGACCCTTGTGCCGCTGGCGCCGGGTTGCCAGTTGCGGCGGGCGAAATCGGTCAGGGCAATCTTCACGGGGCGGGCCTGTAGCTATGAGACGGCGCGGCGGGCCGATCGCGAAACCGGCCCGCCTGAATGACAGTGTCGCGCGCTTACATCGGCGGCGGGGGCGGCGGCATCACGGTAAAGAGCTGCGCCAGTTCGGTCACCTCTCCGGCGCGTTTCCAGCCGTCCTGACCCGGCGTCCAGACATGGGTTTCGCGGGTCAGTTCCTTGCTGGCGACCATCTTGCCAAGGTCTGCCTTGGAGAAGGGGCCGGTGGTCTGGCCGTTCGCGGCCAGATGCCAGACATGTTCGACCGGCGGCGGGGGCGGGGCCATCGGGGCGGCCTGCGGCTGGGCCTGCGCGGGGGCGGCGCCCCACGGGCCCTGCTGGGTCATGGAATTGGCCATCTGCATGCCCATGCCGGCGCCGAAACCCATGCCCATGGATTGATCCATCGCGCCGCCCTTGCCCATGGCCTCGGCGGCTTTCCATTTCATGTGGTCGTCGAGATTGCCGGCCAGCCCGCGCGAGGTGCGCGCATCCAGCGCCTTTTCCACCGCCTCGGGCAGCGAGATGTTCTCGATGTAGAGTTCCGGCAGTTCAAGACCGTATTGGTGGATGACCGGGTCGATCGCCTTGCGCACCAGCTCGCTGACCTCACGCGTGTTGGCGGCCATGTCCAGCGCCGGGATGCCGGAGGCGGCGATGGCGCGGCTGAATTCCTGCACGATGATGTTGCGGATCTGAAAGCTGATCTCATCCATGGTGAATTCGCCGTCGGTGCCGACGATTTCGGTCATGAAGACGGCCGGATCGGCGACCTTGATGGCGTAGCTGCCAAAGGCGCGGATGCGCAGCGGGCCGAATTCCGGATCGCGCAGCATGATCGGGTTCTTGGTGCCCCACTTGAGGTTGGTGAAGCGCTGGGTGGAGACGAAATAGATCTCGGACTTGAACGGCGACTGGAACCCGTGGTCCCAGTGCTGCAGCGAGGTCATGATCGGCATGTTGTTGGTCTCTAGCATGTAGAGACCGGGGGTGAAGACATCGGCCATCTGGCCTTCGTGGACAAAGACCGCCGCCTGCCCTTCGCGGACCGTCAGCTTGGCCCCGTACTTGATCTCGTGGCCCTCGCGTTCGAACCGCCAGACCATCGTGTCGCGGGTGTCATCGGTCCAGTGGATGACGTCGATGAATTGTCCAGAAAGAAAATCCCAGATGCCCATGTTGTGGCCTCCAATGCTTGCCTTGGCTGTGTCCTGCGCGCCAAGGCGCGTGGCTGGCGGCAGGATACGTCATTCCCAGCGTATTAGAAGAGGGGGCGGAGGTTCAGGGGGAAAGCTGGGGAATTTGCCCGGTCCGCACGATCACGGTCAGCCCGGACCGCCGCCCATCAGTTCCGTCGCCTTCTCCTGCACGATGGGCAGCGCCTGTTCGGCGGTCATGCCCGGTTGCAGCCTTGAATCGTAGAGAATCCGCAGCAGCATCTCGTCATGGGTGGTCAGGAGCGCGAATTCGTCGTCGTCGTTGAAGATCGAGGGCCGTGCGCGCGGCGAATCGTTGCCAAGGCCAAGACCCTGGGCCAGTTCCTCATGGATGCAGGAGCGGCGCAGCAATGCGGGGTGTTCCGAGCGGATCACGGCGATGGCGGTGCCGTAGTCGTAGCCGCCCGGGCTTTGCGAAAAGGCGACCACGACGCAGTGGATGCTGCGCGGCAGGTTGTCGAAGATGCGGATGGCGTTGGGGTTCACATCCGGCACGATGCGGCGGATGCGGGGGGCGATGCTCTTGGCGTCATCTTCGGACATGAAGAGCACGTGGTAGTTCGGATTCCGGTCGGTGATGGTGATCGGGTGGCCGGTGACACGGGACAGGCGCGCGGCATAAGAGGCGACCTGCCGCTTGTCCTCTTCGATCTGGTCGAGGGGCACGCCGGGGCCGAATTCCGTCGTCATGCGGATCGGCACGGTCCATTTCTTGATCGCGCTCTGACCGCCGCCGGAGGGGCGCAGCCCCGCGCCGCGTTCATATTCCTCTTCCAGTGCGATGGCCGCGAAATTGCGCACCAGCATCGTGTCCGTAAAGACGGTGTCGGGCCCGCCGCCATCGGTGCGCAACAGGCCGCGCGTCAACAGATCGCTCTGAATGCGGGCGTAATACGCGGTCAGGTCGCGGCTGGCGGCAGAGGGTTCCGCCCGGACCACGGGCGCCGGTTTCGGCGCGATCGCGGCGGGCCGCGCCTCTGGTTTCACGGTCGTCTTGCGCGGGGCAAGTTGCGACCCGACACAGCTCGACAGGGCGAGGGCGGCCACGCAGGCCAGAAGGATACTGAGGCCGCCCCGCATGATCAGTTCGGCACCGAGCCGCCAGCCTCGCGGCGCGACTTGGCCGCAGCCAAGGTGTCGCGCAGTTCGGCTTCCATGTGCTTGAGCTCTTCTTCGGCCTTGGCGCGGCGGGCCTTGCCTTCGTCGGCGATCTGCAGGCTGTCCTGGATCGTGGCGATGAGGTCGGCATTGGCCTGTTTGACCGCGTCGATGTCAAAGACGCCGCGTTCCATTTCCTGACGGATCACCTTGTTGGTGTCGCGCAGGTTGGCGGCGTTCGAGGTCAAGAGTTCGTTGGTCAGGTCATTGGCACCGCGCACGGCCTCTGCCGCCTCGCGGGAGCGCTGAATGGTGACCGCCTGCGCCAGCTGGGTTTCCCAGAGCGGCACTGTGTTGACCAGCGTCGAGTTGATCTTGGTCACCAGCGACTTGTCGTTTTCCTGCACCAGACGGATCGAGGGCAGCGACTGCATGGTGACCTGACGGGTCAGTTTCAGGTCGTGCACACGACGTTCCAGATCATCGCGCGCGGCGCGGATGTCGCGCAGCTCCTGCGCCTTCATCACCGCGTCATTTTCGGGCGCTGCCTGAACTTCGGCTTCCTTGGCGGGAATGATGCCGGTGTCCATCTCTTCGAGCTTGGCCTCGCCGGCGGCAATGTAAAGCGCCAGCTCATCGTAGAACTGCAGCGTCTTTTCATAGAGCAGGTCCAGCGACTTGATGTCCTTGAGCAGCTTGTGCTCATGCTTCAGGAGATCGTCGGTGACCTTGTCGATCTGGCCCTGCACGGTTTCGAACCGGGCGGTGAACTTGGCGAAGGGCGCAGCGCGGCCCAGCAGTTTTTCCCACCAGCTGCGTTCGCGGCGGACGTCCAGTTCGGACACGCTGAAGCCGCGGATGGTGGTCACGATGTTGCGCAAGGAGTCGCCAGCCGGGCCGACGTCCTTGTTGCGCACGTCGCTCAGCATGGCCTGGCTGATTTCCTGCAGTTCGGCCTGCGCGGCGGAGCCAAAGGAAACGATGGAGTTGGTGTCTTCCATGTCCAGTTCGTCCATCCGGGTGCGGATTTCGGAACTCAGCTCTGCCGGAGCTTCCTTGAGCGGCACAACGGCGTTGGCCTCTGCCGGTTCGGGCAGAATGACGGCATTCACTTCATCGACCATGGCAAGCGCCTTTTCGGCTTGCTGACGTACGTTCTCAGACATGGGATCTCCCGTTCAAAAGTCATCTCCTGTCGAGATGCACACCTTCGCGCTGCAAGCGATCGCGCAGCACCTCGATTTCAATGTTCAGATCTTCGTTGTTGTCGGACAGCAGCTTGTCGATCTTCTTGTCAAAGCTTTCTTCGAGATCGGTCAGCAGCATCAGGTAGTCGCTGCGCGCGGCGTGATCGTTGGACCGGGCGTAGACATCGGCGAATTTCACCGTCGCGTCACGTGCGCCCATCAGATAAACGCTGAGGAATTTCTTGGCGCCGACAAGGTCGCGCGGGTCTTCCTCGACGGTGCGGATCATCTCACGCACCTTGGTGGAAAAGCGTTCGACGCGGCCTTCGACGCGGCGATCACCGGCGCGGCGCACGGCGTCGGCCATGGCGGACAGATAGCTTTCGGCCTCATCCACAACCTTGGCCACGCGGTCCTGCTGAAAGGTGTCGATGCCTTCCATGCCCTTGTCTTTCATCGGGTCGATGCCAAAGGCGCCGATGTGCAGAACGCCAGCCGCGCCACCAAAGATCAGCGGTGCAAGAAAGCCGGGTTCGGACCGCCATGCGGCAATGCCCGCGCCGACGGCGCAAAAAAGCGCGGCGAGGATCTTGCGCGGGATGGCGGGGCGGCGCGCTACCTTGCGGTCATGAAAGGCGGCTTCGGCCTTTAGCCCGTCGCGCAGCAGCCACGCGCCCAGCAACAGGGCCGCAGCCCCCACAAGGCCTGCCGCCATGCCGATGGCGCCGTCGTTGATCGACAGGACAGCCAGCACGATGCCGGGGGCGAAGAGGACATTGGAGCGCGCCCCCGCAGGTGCAACGCGCGCGCCCTTGTAGGCGGGACGGTCCGCGTGGGTCGGACGCTCTTCCGGGGCGTCACCCGATGCCCCGTCGGGGCTGAATTTTCCGCCGTATCGCTGTGCCATGGGGTTCAGAGCCCCCCCAGCCAGCCGGTGGCCACTCCGAAAAGCAGCACGATCAGCAGGACATAACTCACCTTCTGCAAGGCGTTGCCAGACATATCGACCCCCCGGAACCGCGCAGAGTTGCGCTCTTGGGGCAAAACTTAAGGGCAAAATGCTGCACTTGCTAGGGGGAAGTCCCGTCGCTCAGGCTCAGGCGGCGGATTCGCGGGGCATGCGGTCAAGAAGCAGGTCGGCCTGCCGCTCAAACGCGTCGCGGGCGCCGCGAATACCGCATTGGCGCGCCAGCATTTCAAAGCTTTCCGACAGGACCTCGAGCTTGGCAAGGAAACGACGACGGGCAAAGACATGTCCATCGCCCTGCCACGCGGTTTCCAGCCGGGAAACCTCGACCGTCAGCAGTTCGGTCACCTTGCTCACCGGGCGCGCCACGCGGCTCATGGTGGTCAGGTCGTCGACGCTGCGCCGCATCGGGCGCAGGACCTGATTGCGGGCGGCTTCGACACGCAGGGTCAGTTCGGCATCGTCCAGCGCGGCGACCCGGTCGGCCAGTTCGGCCATGGCGTCCTCTGCCATCGCCAGAATCGCCCGTTCGCGTGCCTTTTCGGTGCCCTTGTCGTGGCGTGGGTCCAGACCAAAGGCGCCGATGCTGAGCAGGATGGCCAGACCGCCTGCCAGAGCCGGCAGTGTGAGATTGTCGAACTTGTGCCCGGCAAGGACCAGAACGACCGCCCCGATCAGGAGCGAGCCGATCAGCTTGCGCGGGACCTTGGGCGCGCGGGCCACATCGGCGCGGTCATAGTTGTGATGGATTTGTTGCCCGACCGAAATCAGGCGCAGCGCCAGCGACAGGACCCAGCCCAGAGCCACCGCCGTCGCAATGGCGGCAAAGCTGTCTTCGAACACCCAGAGCAGCAGCGGGAAGGCCGCGAGGAACATGAAGTTCAGCCCGGAATCGAACTGATGCCGATCCGTCGGGGGACCTTCGAGTCCGACGATCGAGTTCTCAACAGCTTTGATCCCGCGTCCCATCGCAGACCCCTTACGTGTAACTCATGACAAAGATCATCATCCACAGCGCAAAGAACGCGAGGTGGCGCCACAACTGACCGCTGTCCCGGCTGCGGCGCGCGTAGTCCGTCACCGCCGTATAGGTGTCCCAGAGGATCATACGCAGGCTGACCAGCACCACGAGAGCGGAGGCGAGCAGAATCGATAGGGCTATGAAAGTTGTCACCATATGGACGTTTTTGCCGCGAAAACGGGCAAAAACGGGGCAAACACCGGGAAAAAGCAAGAAAAGTTAATGAACCGTGAACGTTTTTGGCCGTTCTGGGGGCTCTATCAGCTTTTTCCGCTGGGGCGTCGTCGGCGTTGCACGCGGGGCTTTGGCTTGCCTGATTTGTCCTTGGTGGCGGTGCCGCCCTCGGTTGTCGTTGGGTCAAGGCCCAGCTGGTCGCGCAGGATCTTGCGGCGCACCTCCTGCACTTCGCCCGGTTTCATCTGGCCCAGCTGGAAGGGGCCGTAAGAGACGCGGATCAGTCGGTTCACCGTGAGGCCGATGTCACTCATCGCGCGGCGCACCTCGCGGTTCTTGCCTTCGCGCAGGCCCACGGTCAGCCAGGCGTTGGCGCCCTGCTGGCGGTCGATGCTGACCTGCATGGGCTGGAATTTCTGGCCGTCCACCTCGATCCCCTCGCGCAGCGGGGCCAGGGTCTCGTCGGTGGGGCGTCCGTTCACACGCACGCGATATTTGCGCAGCCAGCCGGTGGAGGGCAGTTCCAGCTTGCGCTTTACCCCGCCGTCATTGGTCAGCAGCAAGAGCCCCTCGGAATTGAGGTCGAGCCGACCGACGCTCATCACGCGGGGCAGTTCCTCGGGCAGGTCGTCGTAGATCGTCGGGCGGCCCTGTTCGTCCTTGGTGGTGGTCACAAGGCCCGTGGGCTTGTGATACAGCCACAGGCGCGGTTCCTCCGGCGCGTCGAGCGGCTTGCCGTCGACGGTCACCTTGTCCTGCGGCGTCACGTTCAGCGCGGCGCGGGTGATCGTTTCCCCGTTGACGGTGACGCGGCCTTCCTCGATCAGGCGTTCTGCCTCGCGGCGGCTGGCGCGGCCCGACCGGGCGATGACCTTGGCGATTCGCTCGCCCTTGGGTGTCTCTGTGCTCATGGTTTCCTTTAGCGCGGGGGCGGGGCAGGGCGAAAGGGCCTTTGCGTTCCGCGCTTTTCCCGGCGGGCGTGCCGCGCTAACAAGCGCCATGAGTTTCCGGTCATACATGGATCTGGCGCTGACAGAGGCGCGCGCGGCGGCGGACCGGGGAGAGGTGCCGGTGGGTGCGGTTGTGGTGTCTCCCTCGGGAGAGGTGATCGCGCAGGCGGGCAACCGCACCCGCGAGCTGAATGATCCCACTGCGCATGCAGAAATACTGGCCATCCGCGCCGCCTGTACCGCATCGGGGGCGGAACGGCTGCCAGGGCACGATCTGTACGTCACGCTGGAACCCTGCCCGATGTGCGCGGCGGCGATATCCTTTGCGCGGATCGCCCGGCTGTATTATGGCGCGGCAGACCCGAAGTCCGGCGGCGTGGCGCAGGGGGCGAAGGTTTTCTCGCACCCGCAATGCCATCACGTACCCGAGGTTTATGACGGCCTGTCCGAACCGGAGGCCGCGCGCTTGCTGAAAGAGTTTTTCGAGGCCCGCCGATGAAATCGCCCAGACCCGCAGGCCCCGCGCGGCCCAAACGCCCGCATCACCGCGGCAAGCCGCGAACCGGCCCGAAACCGCAGGATGGCCCGCGCCGGATCATCCTGTTGAACAAGCCCTACGGTGTGCTGACCCAGTTCACCGACAAGGGAAACGAGGACAGCCCGCGCGCGACCCTGTCGGAGTATATCGACGTGCCGGGCGTCTATCCGGCCGGACGGCTGGACCGCGACAGCGAGGGGCTGCTGATCCTGACCAATGACGGCAAGGTGCAGGCGGCGATTTCCAACCCGCGCTTCCGCGAGCCCAAAACCTATCTGGTGCAGGTCGAAGGCACGCCGACAGAGGCGCAGATCCAGCAGCTGCGCGAGGGCGTCACGCTGAAGGACGGGCCGACCCGCCCCGCCAAATGTGAGGCGATTGCCGCGCCGGACCTGTGGGAACGCGATCCGCCCGTCAGGTTCCGCAAATCGGTGCCCGATGCCTGGCTGCGCCTGACCATCACCGAAGGGCGCAACCGTCAGGTGCGCCGGATGACGGCCCATGTGGGCCTGCCCTGTCTGCGGCTGGTGCGCTGGTCGGTGGGAGAGTGGACGCTGGACGGGCTGGCACCGGGCAAGTGGCGGGACGCCTGATCCGCCCGGCGCCGTGATCCGTCAGGCCGCGCGCCGCATCGGCCGCTTGCCTTCGCAAACCCCTTTCAGATCCGCCAGCGTCTGCGTCAGGTGATGTTCGATCCGACGCCGGGCATGTCCGGGCAGCAGCCCCGGGTAGGTGCCGCGGAAAGAGGTATCCGCCCGCACCCGCGTCACCGGGCGGCGGTCATCCAGCAGGATGACATGGCGCGCCTTGAACAGCGGGCCGGATGTGCTCCAGCCCAAGAGGTAGGGTTCAGAGACGGCTTCGAGCCGCGATTGCAGGGTCAGGCCGCCCGCGCGCCATTCGAAACAGGTGCCGCGCTGTGCAGGGACGCGGTTGCTGATCCAGTCCA
Source organism: Antarctobacter jejuensis (assembly GCF_052266595.1). Taxonomy (NCBI): domain Bacteria; kingdom Pseudomonadati; phylum Pseudomonadota; class Alphaproteobacteria; order Rhodobacterales; family Roseobacteraceae; genus Antarctobacter; species Antarctobacter jejuensis. The sequence goes on from NZ_JBQQXJ010000011.1 coordinate 98,929, forward strand.
CGCCGCTGTTCCATTCCGGCCAGTCGGCAAGGTCGGCAAGGACCGACCAGACCGCCCGGATGGGGGCGTCGATTGCAATATCCGCACGGCCGATGGCCGGTGCGGAGGTGTCGATGTCAAAGGTATCCAAGTGTAGCCCCAAGTGATGGGGCCGGGGCCATGGGGCGCGAACGGGCGTGCCGTTCGGAGGCGACCAGAATCACCGGCCAAGCGCAGCAGATAAAGGCGCTTTCCCACCCTTTTTCAAGGGTTTGGTGCAGGGCTTGATCCGGGCTTGTCTAGGGCTTGGGCGGGTTTTGGCCGATGGCTTGCGTCAGACCCACTTGGCCAGCGGTGGCAGGCTCATCAGCACAGCGTTGGCGTCGTGCCCGGTGGCAAGGCCGAACTTGGTGCCGCGGTCGTAAACAAGGTTGTATTCCGCGTAGAGCCCGCGATGGACCAGTTGCGCGTCCTTGTCCGCCTCTGTGAATTCCTGCACGCGGCGCTTTTCCACCAGCGGCAGATAGGCGGGCAGAAAGGCGCGGCCGATGTCCTGTGTCAGGGCAAAATCCGCCTCCCAGTCGCCTGTGTTGCGGTCATCCATGAAGATGCCGCCGACGCCGCGCGCCCGGTGGCGGTGCGGGATGTAGAAATACTCATCCGCCCAGGCCTTCAGCTCCGGGTAGAGGCTCTCTTCGTGCGGGTCCAGATGCGCCTTTTGCGTGGCGTGGAAATGGGCGGTGTCCTCATCGTATTCGAGGCAGGGGTTCAGGTCCGACCCGCCGCCGAACCACCATGCGCCGGGGGTCCAGAACATGCGGGTGTTCATGTGGACGGCGGGGCAATGCGGGTTCTGCATATGGGCGACAAGGCTGATGCCCGAGGCCCAGAAGCGCGGATCCGCCTCGATCCCCGGAACGCCGCGCGCCGCCATCGCCTTTTGCGCGGCCTCGCCCAGCGTGCCGTAAACGGTGGAGACGTTGACGCCGACCTTTTCAAAGACGCGGCCGCCGCGCATGACGCTCATCAATCCGCCGCCCGCGTCGGAGCCATCGTCAGAGGCGCGTTTCGTTTCGGTCACGTCGAAGCGGCCAGGGGTCATGTCGGCGAAGGGGCCTGTGGCGTGGCTGTCTTCCAGCCCCTCGAAGGCGGCGACGATCTGGTCGCGCAACTCCCGGAACCATGCGCTGGCGCGTGCCTTTTCGGTGTCCATCATGTGGTGTCCTCCCGCCCGTGTTGACCCGCAGGCCACTCAGCACAGGCGGGGCGCATGTGCAAGTCTGCGCGTTAGTGTGCGGGCGCCTGCACCGGGTCCAGCAGGGTGCGCCCGCCGTCGACCGTCATGATCTGGCCGGTGACGAATCCCGCGCCGTCGCAGGACAGGAACTGCACCGCCTCGGCCAGTTCGCCGGGGGCCGCGATGCGGCCCAGCGGGGTGTGTTCCTCGATGTCGGAACGATAGCTTTTGTGTTCGCGCAGCGTGTCCTTGAGGCTGGACGACATGACAGAGCCAAAAGAGACCGCGTTCACCCGGATGCGATGCGGCGCAAGACCGACGGCCATGGAGCGCGTCATCTGGTCCAATGCGGCGCAGGAGACGGAATAGCCCAGCAGTTCGGGATGGGTGCGGCGCGCGGCGATCGACGACAGGTTGACGATGGCGCCGACCTGTCCCTCTTCCTGCCCTTCGGCCTGCTTGATCATCCGGCGGGCCACCAGTTGCGTCATGCGATAGGCGGTCATCAGGTTCTGCGACAGCAGCTGTTCGACGGTATCATCCTCGACATCCAGCGGATCCGAGGTCAGCAACTGGCGCGACCCGTTCACAAGGATATCGACCCGGTCAAAGGCGTCCAGCGTCGCGGACAGCAGGTTGGCCATGGTCAGGCGTTCGCGCAGGTCGCCGGCAAAATAGCGGATGGTGCTTTCATCCGTGGTTTCGCCGCATTCCTTGGCGAGGTTCGGTTCGTCCATGTCGGCCAGCATGACATTGGCGCCCTTGTTGGCGAAATGTCGCGCGATGGCGAGACCCACGCCATTGGCGGCGCCGGTGACGATGGCGGTCTTGCCTTCGATAGAGAAGCTCATAGGAGGACCTCTTGCGGTTGTCCGGTCAGGCTAGACCGGTTCAGCGCCGCTGGCGAGTGGGCCGCGCGGCGTGCAGGATCTTGAAGCGCGAGTCGCCGCCGATTTCGGAGGTGTCCCGGAACGACTCGGCAAGGGCGGTCTCATAGGGCAGGTGACGGTTCGCCACAAGCCAGAGCTGTCCGTGCGGCGCAAGGATGCGGGCGGCGGAGGCGATGAAGGCGCGGCCAAGCTGCGGATCGGCCTTGCGCCCCTGATGGAAAGGCGGGTTCATGATGACCCCGTCCAGCGCCTGCGGCGGGGTCCACGTGGTGGCATCGTCCCAGTGGAACGCGGCGCGCGGGTCAGACACGTTCTGCCGCGCACAGTCCAGCGCGGCCTTGTCCGCCTCGACGAGGTGCAGCTCCTTGACGTCTTCGCGGGTCAGGATCCGGTTCGACAGCCAGCCCCAGCCCGCGCCAAGGTCGGCAAACCGCCCCTTCAGCGTGTCCGGCAGTGCCGCGGCCAGCGCCACGGAGGCAGGATCGGGCCCATCGGCCGAGAAAACACCGGGCGCCGTGATTTCACCGCCCGGCAGGGTCCGGGGCGCGCGCAGCCAGTCCGACAGATCCGCGCCGCCCTTGAACCAGAGGCATTTGCCATGCGCCTTCGACACCTGACCGTCGATGCTCAACCGTCCACGCAGGGCCTTTGCGATGGCCTCTATCCCGTCGGTCTTGGCGCCGTCGACGATCACCAGATCGGCCAGCGCGCTGGCCCGGGCGATGCGATCCTCCGCCAGATCGCGGGCGCGGGGCAGGGTCACGATGGCGGCGGCATATGGGCCGGTTGCCTGTGTCGCGACATCGACACCGCGCTGCTGCCAAGCGGCATGGTCGGGGGCAAAGCCTTGCACCACCTCCACGCGCGCCGGGTCCAGCGCATCAAGAGGTGTATCCGCCGGGGCACCGATCAGGGCGACACGGCCGGTATCGGGCAGCACGAGGCCGCCGGTGGCGAGGGCGTAGGAGAGGCGATCCTGGGACATGCGGGGGGAACCGGCGACGCGCGCCTATTCTTTCTCCATCGTGCATTGCAGGGGATGCTGATGACGGCGGGCGAAATCCATCACCTGCCCCACCTTGGTCTCTGCGATTTCGTGGCTGAAGACACCGACCACGGCGACACCTTTCTTGTGGACGGTCAGCATGACCTCGAACGCCTGTGCATGGGTCATGCCAAAGAACCGTTCCAGCACATGCACGACGAATTCCATCGGCGTGTAGTCGTCGTTCAGCAGCAGCACCTTGTAGAGCGGCGGGCGCTTGGTCCTGGCCTTTGTCTGGACAGCGACACCGGCGTCCCCCTCACCGTCGTCGGGGAAGCTGCCGGTCATCATGACGGTCGATGTCGAAAAGGCGTCTGTCATGGGGGGCGATCGGAACCTTGGTATTAGGTGTTTGGCCCGTTTATATAGTCTATCCACGGGTATCGAAAAGGGGGCCGTTCCGGCTATTACAGAATGACGGCGAATCTGCAAACAATCGGTTTCGATGCTGACGATACCCTGTGGCACAACGAACGCTTTTTCGTGCTGACACAGGAAAGATTCACCGATCTGCTCAGCGATCACGCGGAAAAGGACCATCTGGCCGAACGCCTGATTGAGGCGGAAAAGCGCAATATCGGCCACTATGGCTTCGGGGTGAAGGGATTCGTCCTGTCGATGATCGAGACCGCGATCGAGGTGACAGAGGGCCGGGTTCCGGCCTCCGTGATCTCTGAACTGATGGCGGCGGGGCGCGATATGCTGGCCCACCCGATCGAGTTGCTGCCACATGCGCGCGAGGCGGTCGAGGCCGCCTCTGACCGGCACCGCGTCGTTCTGATCACCAAGGGCGACTTGCTGCATCAGGAGCGCAAGCTGGCGCAATCCGGGCTGGGTGAGCTGTTCGACGCGGTCGAGATCGTCTCCGACAAGCAGCCGGAAACCTATGCCCGCATCTTCGGGGCCTTCGACGGCGGGGCAGAGCGCGCCATGATGGTCGGCAATTCGATGAAATCCGACGTGGTGCCCGCGATTCAGGCCGGGGCATGGGGCGTAATGGTGCCGCATGACCTTGCCTGGGCGCTGGAACATGCCGACACGCCGGATGCCCCGCGCTACCGCGAATTGCACGACCTTGGCGACCTGCCGGGACTCATCGCCGAAATCGGCTGATACCGGATGATCCGAAAGCGCCGTTGAGTCGCCACAATCCTGCCATATTTCGCCACAATCCCGCCTTATTGGCTGGTCTTGGGGGTGGTCACGGGGTTTCCCCAAGATGTTGCCGTGTGGTTTTTGTGAAAATTGATGAATATCAAAGTTTTGCTGGCTTCTCTTGATGTAGGCTCTGTGTTAATCTGAAGTTAACCACGCCTCCTTCAAGATGGGGCGGGACAAGAGCAAGAACCCTAACCGGAAAACCGGGGGGACGAGGCAGAAAGGCAGTGTATCGTGACGGGACGTCGTCCGCAGTCAGGCCGATTCGGCCTGCATCTATTAATCTGTGTCTGGCTGGTGGTGTTGCTGCCGCTCAGCGTCGCAGCAGCCCCCTATGCCGCTTTGGTGATGGATGCGCGCAATGGTAAGGTCTACCACGCGCAGAATGCCGACACCCGGCTGCATCCCGCATCCCTGACCAAGATGATGACGCTCTACATCGCCTTCGAGGCGGTGCAGCACGGTGAGATCAGTATGGACACCCTCGTGACCGTATCGCGCAAGGCCGCGTCCGAGGAACCGTCCAAGCTGGGCCTGCGTCCGGGCCAGGAGATCAAGCTGCGCTACCTTGTTCGCGCCGCTGCCGTGAAATCCGCCAATGACGCCGCAACCGCCATCGCCGAGGCCATCGAAGGATCAGAGGCCGCCTTTGCCCGCCGCATGAACCGCACCGCCAAGGCGATGGGCATGAACCGGACCACCTTCAAGAACGCGCACGGGCTGACCGAAAGCGGCCACCTGTCCACCGCGCGGGACATGTCGATCCTGGGTCGGCACATGATCTATGACTACGATCAGTATTATAACCTGTTCTCGCGCAAGACGGCGGATGCCGGGGTGGCCAAGGTCTACCACACCAACTCGCGCATGCTGAACTCCTACAAGGGCGCCGACGGGATCAAGACCGGCTATACCCGCGCGGCGGGCTTCAACCTTGTCGCCTCTGCCGAACGCGGGCAGGAGCGGGTCATCGCCACGGTCTTTGGCGGTCGGTCCACCGCGTCGCGCAACGCGCGCGTCGCCGAACTGCTGGACCTTGGGTTCAAGAAGGCACCATCCTGGACCAACGCGCGCAAGCCCAAGATGCCGCCATACCTTGGCAAAGGCGCGGGCGCAGGCGGGATCGTCGTGGCCAACACGCCCGATCCGCAGCCCGGTACGCGGGCCAAGTCGATTCGCGTCGCCTCTGCCGCCGTCACCCGCAGCCTGCGGCCAGTGGCCCGCCGGGTGCAGACGCCGGATCCGGATGAGATCGCGCCGCTGGTGGCGATGATCGGCAGGGATCTGGAACGGGAGTTGAAAGAGGTCGCGCTGGTGTCGAACACCACCGCCGCGCCGCTTGTGGCTGGCATCGCGCCCGCCGCTTCGGTCAAGCCGGTGCCGCGGCCCGCGAACGTGGTCAACGCCACCATTGCCTATCAGGACAAACCGACGCCGGAGCGCAAGGCAGAGGTGGTCACACGACTGTCGACCTCGGGCGGGCGGCACTGGGGCATCAATATCGGCCGCTTCCCCAGTGAATTCTCCGCCGAGAAGGTGCTGCTGAAGACCGCGCTTGCCGAAACCGCCACTCTGGACGGCGCCCTGCGCAAGGTGGTTCGGGGCAAGACCGGCTATGACGCGACCTTCATGGGCATGACCCGTGACAGCGCGGAACTGGCCTGCAGCCGCCTGCAGGCCCGGCAGATGACCTGCTTCATGGTCGGGCCAAGCTGATCACCGCCATAACAACGGGCCAGCGCGTGGCGCGGGCCTGTTGATCGCCCCGGATCAGCGCTGCTGGATCGCTTCGAGGATCGCGTCCAGAACGGACAGGACCCGTTCCGCCCGGCTCTGATCGTTCAGCAGGCTGGCGACCAGCAGGTGGATTTCCTCGCTGCTGCTCAGGTGGCGGGTGTGCAGGTTTGACAGCACCCCGATCATGTCGTTCGACGGGCAGACGCCCTCGCGGTATTCGTAGATCGTGCCCCGGTCCTTCTCGCGCGCGACAAGGCCGCAGCGCCGATCCGGCGGCACGTCCTGCCAGAACAGCGTCATCATATCGACCAGCGCCGAACTGTCGTTCGAGAAGTAGTTGTGCGCCAGCATGTCGTCGCCCAGCGTGGACATGTCGATGCTGTCAAAGGCGCGGCTGGCCAGCAGCACGGAGCCGCCCAGTCCGGCGCGGGGGGAAGACCCGTGCAGCTTGCGCGACGAGACCAGCGCCCAGTCGGTTGACGAGGCATAGAGCGTCATGCGCCGCGCCAGCGGTGAAAAGGTATTGGCCATTGCGGCGAACAGGTCGGCGTCCACGTCCGGCGCGGCAAACATCACCTGATCCAGCACCGGCTGATCGCCGGGTCGGGCGTCACGCTTCAGCGCCATGATCTCCAGCGCGTCGGTCAGGGCACGGTTGCCCATCGAATGCGCCACCACATTGATCGACCGCGCGCCGGAGCGCAGCACCAGATCCTCAATGAACAGCGCCAGCCGCCGCCCGGACAGGCGCACGACCGCGGCATCGGCATTGTACCCCATCGTGGTGTCGCGCGATGGCCAGGAGAACAGGACCGGCACGGTGCCATTGCCCATGTCATGCACCATCTGCGCGGTGCGCTGCGCGGCATATTCAAAGCTGGTGTTGTAGCCGTGGATGAACAGCATCAACTCGCGGCCCGCATCCTCCGAGAATTCATCCTGCAACTTGCCGAAAAAGCTGTCCGGATCGACCGGCTGCACGGATTGCAGCAGGACGTGCTTTGATTCAGAGGCGCGGAATTCCAGCCGCCAGACCGACGGCCTTTCGACCTGACCGGCCACATGGCTGTCGGGGATCGTCACCGTGGCGATGCCCAGTTCCAGCCGGTCGCCCCGGTCCGCGCCATAGAAGCGCGCCGGATGCGAGACGCCAGAGCGGGCGCGGTCCGTGGCGTAAAAGACTTCGATGGCGCGGAAACCCTTGCCGTTCGACGGATCCAGCGCGGTTTCCAGCTCTGGCGCATCCAGCACCTCGACCATGGCGCGCGCCTTGGCGGCACCTGCGGCATCGCCCATCAGCGTCGCCAGCCGGGCCAGATCCTCATAGAGTTCCTGCAGCAGGTCATCGTCCCGCGCGGTCTCTGTCTCGGCGGCGATGGCGGCCTCGATCATCGTGCGGGCGGACCCCAGCGCGCCCTGCGCCTCGTAGATCTTGGCGGCGCGCAGATAGGCCGGCACCGGATCCTCGCCCAGCCGTTCACGGGCAAAGGCGCGGGTGCGCGCCAGATCTGCCCAAGCGTCGCTGGCCTGCACATAGCCAAGCCCGTCCAGCAGGTCGGCCCGCATCTGCATGAGGTCCACAAGGATCCGCATCTCGGGCGGGGTGCCCAAGACCCTTGGATCGCTCATGGCGATGTCGACCTGTTGCAGCGCCTGGAACGGGTCCGTGACCGCCAGCGATTCCAGCGCGATGACGCGGCTGATATCCTGCGCCCTGCCGGGCACGGGAACGGCGGCCAGCACGGTGCAGGCAAGAACGATCATGGATCGGGACAGGGCGGTCATCATAGAGTCACCTCAAGAGACATCGGGTCCTCCGGATTATGAAGCCTGTGCCGGTTACGGCAAGGTGGGGAATCCCTGAACACCCGTGTGAAAAAGAAAAACCCCCGCGGGCGGGCCGCAGGGGTTCGATGACTCAAAGTGCGTTCGGTCGCTTACAGCAGCCCTTCGCGCTGGGCCTTTTTGCGCGCCAGCTTGCGGGCGCGGCGAATCGCCTCGGCCTTTTCACGGGCTTTCTTCTCGGACGGCTTCTCGAAATGTTGCTTGAGCTTCATTTCGCGGAAAACGCCTTCGCGCTGCAGCTTTTTCTTCAGGGCGCGGAGCGCCTGATCGACATTGTTGTCGCGAACACTGACCTGCATGTGGTTGTCACCACCTTTCTAGGTTTGAGTTGCATGGATTGCAGGAATTGGCCGTATAACAAGCCAACCCGGTCTTGTCCACACGGTTTCGGGCGGGGATCCCTGCGGCGGGAAAGCCGGTCGAACCTGCCGGGAATCGCGCTACACTAGGCACAGGACAGACGGAGGATGCCAGAGATGCGCGACACTGCCGAACGAATTCTGGGGGCCGCCCTTGGCCATGTGCCCTTTGACGGCTGGTCCGAGCAGACCTTCCGCGCCGCCGTGGCCGATGCGGATGTCGACCCGGTTGTTGCACGCGGGCTGTTCCCGCGCGGCGCAGTGGATCTGGCCGTGGCCTATCACAAACAGGGCGACGCGCAGATGCTGGCCCGGCTGGCAGAGACAGACCTGTCAGAAATGCGCTTTCGCGACCGGGTCGCCTTTGCCGTGCGCGCCCGGATCGAGGCGGCAGAGGACCGCGAGGCGGTGCGCCGGGGCAGCACGCTCTTTGCGCTGCCGCCCTATGCCGCCGATGGCGCGCGGCTGATCTGGGGCACGTCGGACGCGATCTGGACTGCGCTGGGCGATACCTCGCGCGATTTCAACTGGTACACCAAGCGGGCGACACTGTCGGGTGTCTATTCCTCAACGGTGCTCTACTGGCTGGGCGACGACTCGCTGCAGAACGAGGCCACCTGGGACTTTCTCGACCGTCGTATCGAAGACGTGATGCGCTTTGAAAAGTTCAAGGCACAGGTCCGCGACAACCGCTTGCTGAGCGGGCTGATGGCGGGACCGGCCAAAATCCTCGAACGGGTCAGGGCGCCGCAGTCCGGGGATGACCTGCCCGGCGGAGCCTCTGCGCCGCGCTGAGACGCGCGAAACCGCTTTGCCCGCCCCTCGCAGCTTGCTACCACAGCCGAAACAGGGAGGTTCAGCGATGTCGACATCCATGCCGGAAACCATGCGCGCCATCGAGATCACGCAGCCGGGCGGCCCCGAGGTTCTGCAGCCCACGACCCGTCCGGTGCCACGGCCCGGCGCGGGCGAGGTGGTCCTGCGGGTGGCCTATGCCGGGGTCAACCGCCCCGATGCGCTGCAACGCGCGGGCAGCTACGCACCGCCGCCGGACGCCTCTGACCTGCCGGGGCTGGAGGCCTCGGGCGAGGTCGTGGCGCTGGGCGCGGATGTGGACAATCTCTCGCTGGGCGACAAAGTCTGCGCCTTGCTGCCCGGCGGCGGCTACGCCGAATACGTGGCGACCCCCGCCGCCCATTGCCTGCCGGTGCCGCAGGGCATGGGCATGAAAGAGGCCGCCTGCCTGCCGGAAACCTTCTTCACCGTCTGGTCGAACGTGTTTCAGCGCGGCGACCTGCAGGCCGGAGAGCGGTTCCTGGTACATGGCGGCTCCAGCGGAATCGGAACCACGGCGATCCAACTGGCGCATCACTTTGGCGCGCGGGTCTTTGCCACCGCCGGATCGGCGGAGAAGTGCAAGGCCTGCACCGACCTTGGCGCAGAACGCGCCATCAACTACCGCGAAGAGGACTTCACCGACGTGATGAAGGCCGAAGGCGGCGCCGACCTGATCCTCGACATGGTGGGCGGGGACTACCTGCCGCGCAACGTCAAGACACTGGCGCAGGACGGGCGGCTGGTGCAGATCGCGTTTTTGCAAGGGCCGAAGGTGGAGTTGAACTTCGCCATGGTCATGGTGAAACGCCTGACCATCACCGGCAGCACCCTGCGCCCGCAAAGCGTGGTCGCCAAGGCCCGCATCGCCGAGGCGCTGAAGGCCAATGTCTGGCCGCTGCTGGACGCAGGCAAGATCGCGCCGGTCATGGACAGCGAGTTTGCGCTGGACGAGGCCGCCGCCGCCCATGCGCGGATGGAAAGCTCTGGCCATATCGGCAAGATCGTCCTCAGGGTCAGCTGAAGGAAGGGGGCGCTGCCCCCGCCGCGCGTTCCGCGCGCCTCCCCCGGCGATATTTTCAAAGAGAAGAAGCAGGGCGGTGTCTTCGGGCTTCTTCTCTTTTCCAATACGCGGGGGTGAATTGGCCCGTCAGGGCCAAGAGGGGGCAACGCCCCTTCATTCCATTTCCGATCAGACCACGGCGCGGCGATAAAGGTGCCAGGTGGCGTGCCCCAGAACGGGCAGCACGATGACCAGGCCGAGGAGGAAGGGCAGGCTGCCGATGACCAGTCCGGCGGCGACGATCGCGCCCCATGTCAGGATCACGCGTGGATTTTCGCGGGTGACCCGGATCGAGGTCAGCACGGCGACCGGCAGGCCGACGCGCCGGTCCAGCAGCAGCGGAAAGGCGACCACGGAGGTCGCCAGCACGGCCAGCGCAAAGACAAAGCCGATGGCGCAGCCAAGCACGATCATCGTCAGTCCCGCGCCGGTGGTCAGCGCGTCGTTGAGGAAGGCCCCGATGGAGGCGGGTGCCTCTGGTCCCATCGTGGCACCGTAGAGGTGCCCGGCGACCACCATCCACAGGCAGAAGACCGTGGCGAGGTAGATGCCCAGCACGACGACAGAGGCAAAACGCGGCCGTTCCACCACCTTCAGCGCCGATAGCAGGCCGATGTCTTCCCCGGCCTCGCGGCGGCGGCTGATCTCATAGACGCCGACGGCGGAGACCGGGCCAAGCAGGGCAAAGCCCGCGATGAGCGGGAAAATCAGCGGGATCAGGTTCAAGTTCAGGGCCGCGACGGCAAGGATCAGGCCGATCACGGGGTAGAGCAGCACGATGAACATCACGTCCGTGCGGCAGGCCTGAAAATCCTGCCATCCGGCGGACAGAGCATCGCGCAGGTCCGCGGTGGTCAGTGTCCGGGTCTGCGGCGGGGCTTCGGCCTCGTCTCCGCCGAGCCTTTGGGTCGATTCCGCTGCATGGCGCCCCGCGAGGCCGAGCGCCCCGGCCAGCCATGTTCCTGGGTTTCCGATTGTCTGGGCCATGCGTCTTCTCCTTTTGGTGTGTGCTGTCGCACCCGTCCGGAGGAGATCATTGCGCGGATTGACACTCCGGCCAGATGCGCTCTGCGTCAAAAGGTAGCACGAATCCGGCGCGCGGCCTATCAACCTGTCGCGAGGCGGTCGTCTGCCCGCGTGGCGGGATCAGGCGCGGTGCGCGAAAAAGCCCGGTCCGGCGCGGTCCAGCAGGTCGGCGGCAAGCCGTTTGCCCAGAGCTGCCCCCTCGGTCACGGGGCCGCTGATCTCGTCGGCAAAGGCCGCGGAGCCATCGGTTTTCAGGATCTCGCCGCGCAGGCGCAGGCTGTCGCCCTCAAGCTCTGCCAGCGCCGCGATGGGCGTTTCGCAGGAGCCGTCCAAAGCGGCCAGAAAGGCCCGTTCGGCGGCCAGGCGCAGGCCGGTTGGCGTGTCGTGGATCGCCGCCAGCATGGTCTGGGCGCGCGCATCGTCCATACGCCGTTCGATGCCGATGGCGCCCTGCGCAACAGCGGGCAGCATGTCCTCGGGTGCGATGGGGGCTGCGGGCACCTCGGTCATGCCGAGGCGGTTCAGCCCCGCGCAGGCAAGGAATGTCGCCGTGGCCACGCCGTCGCCCAGCTTTTTCAGCCGGGTCTGAAGGTTTCCGCGGAACTCCACCACCGTCAGATCGGGCCGCCGGTGCAGCAGTTGTGCCCGCCGCCGCAGCGAGGAGGTTCCTACCACCGCCCCCGCAGGCAGATCCGCCAGCGCGCCATGCGCCGGGCAGATGAAGGCGTCGCGCACGTCTTCACGCGGCAGGTAGCATTCCAGCACCAGCCCGTCGGGCTGTTCCGTGGGCATGTCCTTCATCGAATGCACGGCGATGTCGATGGCTCCCGACAGCAGCGCCTCTTCGATCTCTTTCGTGAACAGGCCCTTGTTGCCGATCTCTTTCAGCGGGCGGTCTGCGTCGATCAGCGTGCGGTCATCGCCCGTCGTCTTGATCACCACGATCTCGAAGGCCTCGCCGGGCAGGTCAAAGGCGGTGGCCAGCCGGTTGCGCGTCTCATGCGCCTGCGCAAGGGCCAGCGGAGAGCCACGGGTGCCAAGTTTCAGCGGGGCGGAGGGCGAGGGCAAATCTGTCATGCCCATTCGATTACCGCGCAGCGCGACGAAAGAAAACGTCCTTTCGGCGGGACCCCTGCGGCATCCGCGCTATTGTCGATGGCTTGACACCGCGCCGCCCGCGTCGGACCAAGGCCCACGATCAGGAGGACCCCAATGACCAAGACGATCCTGCGCGCCCTTGCGGGCGAAACGCTGCCCACCCCGCCGATCTGGATGATGCGGCAGGCGGGCCGTTATCTGCCCGAGTACAAGGCGACGCGGGCCGAGGCCGGGGATTTCCTGTCGCTGTGCTACAACCCGGAGCTTGCCACCGAGGTCACGCTGCAGCCGATCCGCCGTTATGGCTTTGACGCGGCGATCCTGTTTGCCGACATCCTGCTCTTGCCGCAGGCGCTGGGCATGGACCTGTGGTTCGTCACCGGTGAGGGGCCGCGCCTGTCCACGATCACCTCTCAGGCCGATTTCGACAAGCTGGGTCGGGGCGAGATGATCCACGACACGCTGAACCCGGTTTACCAGACGGTGCGCAACCTCTCGACCGCGCTGCCGTCCGAGACGACTCTGATCGGCTTTGCAGGCGCGCCCTGGACCGTGGCGACCTACATGATCGCCGGCAAGGGGACCAAGGATCAGGGCCCGGCGCATGCGCTGAAGGCAGAGAACCGCGCGCTGTTCGAGCAGATCATCGACCGTCTGACGGAGGCGACCATCGACTACCTGTCCGAGCAGGTGAAGGCGGGCGCCGAAGTGGTCAAGATCTTTGACAGCTGGGCCGGGTCGCTGCAGGGCGAGGATTTCGACCGCTATTGCACCGCGCCTGCGCGTACCATCACGCAGGAATTGAAAAGCCGGCATCCGGGCATTCCGGTCATCGCCTTCCCACGTCAGGCGGGCGACAAATACGTGGGCTTCCACGCCGCCACCGGCGCCGATTGCGTGGCGCTGGATGACAGCGTGACGCCGGAATGGGCGGCGGAACATGTCCAGCCCGCCGGCTGTGTGCAGGGCAACCTTGCCTCGTCGCACATGGTGACCGGCGGCGACGACCTCGTGCGCGAAACCCGCCGCGTGGTCGATGCCTTTTCGGGCGGGCCGCATATCTTCAACCTCGGCCACGGCATCACGCCGGACGCCGATCCCGAAAACGTGCAGCTGATGATCGACACGGTGCGCGGGGGCTGAGGCCTTAGAAAAACTCACCATCCGCGCAGATCCGTTGCACGAAAGTGGCAAGCATGGGCTTGCAGAGATCCCGAGGCTCGGGTGAGAACAATTCATCCGGCCCGGCTTGCAGCATCCAGCCAATATAGGTCACTGGATCGACCCCCATCTCGGTCAAGTATTCGGCGATTAGATCATAAAAGGGGTGATTGTCGGGCAGGATGGTACCGTCAGTCGTCGATAGACGATGAAAACCGAAATCATCACCCGCGTTGGCCCATTTTGTCCGGTCGACGCCGCCCGCAAAGACCAGCGGACAGGCGGAATAGCAATTGCCGGCCAGTGTGGTGTTCAACCCTCGGCAGCGGATTTCCCGTCCGGCCAACAAAGCATCCTTCACGCTGCCGCCGCCACTGCCCAGGCGAACTTCGGTAACCGTCGGAGACCGCTCCAGTTCCGCAAGGAACCGTTCAAAAAACCCGCTGTCGATATCACCGAAAACGGTGAGCCATTGTCCGCCAACTGCGAATTGAGCTTCGGGGGCTGCATTTTCCAACCCCGCAGAGGCCGGAATACCCAAGGTCCCGACGCATTGCAGGTTCCACGTGTTCAGGCGATCAGCCCGGTTGGACGCCAAGGCCTCTTCCGCCATTTTTACCCAGTTGTAGCGAGACATCGCTGCAAAGGCGAAATCGATCACCAATTCCATGTCGTCCACCAATGGCGGGGAATCGATTAGCATCAGGTCGCCGACAAGATGGGTTTGTCCCAACATCTGGCCCAGAATGGCGCAGCGGTGTTCGTCGAGATAGGCTTCGGGATGGGCCGAACTCAAGCCAAAGATGCCGTCGCCGACTTCCTTGAGATGAGCCTCGTAGGTCTGAGCTATTCGGGTCTTTTTCTCGATTTCGGCTAGCCAATCGATGGTTTGCGCCCAAGCGCTTGTCGTCGTTGAAAATAGCGCCAAGGCAGCAAGAAATCTGAACATCGTTTCCCCGATCCGGTTTAAGCAGACAGCCTATCGTCGTGCCGCAAAGCAGTCAGGGTATTTCGTTGTATTTCGTTTCCGATGCATCGGTTACTTTCTTCGAAGGGGCTTGATCTCGCCCGCAGCGCCACACATCTCTCAAAAAGAATGTGTTTGGAGGCCCTGACATGGCTGGAAAAAAGATGACCTGTCTGGATTGCGGACAGATGAACCGGGTGCCCGAGGACAAGCTGTCGGCAAACCCGAAATGCGGTACCTGCGGCGCACCCCTGATGCCCGGAAAGGCGATCGAGGTGGATGCCGCCACGCTGGCCAAGGCCGCGCGCAACGACGATGTGCCGCTGGTGGTGGATTTCTGGGCGCCGTGGTGCGGTCCCTGCCGGATGATGGCGCCGGAATTCGGCAAGGCGGCCACGGCACTGGGCGCGGAGGCGCGGCTGGTCAAGGTCAACACAGAGGCGCATCCGCAGGCCAGTCAGAAACACGGCATTCGCGGCATTCCGACCATGATCCGCTTTGCCGGTGGCAAAGAGGTCAAGCGGCAGTCCGGTGCCATGCCCGCGGGGCAGATCGTCGGCTGGGTGCGGTCCTGACGGGCCTCAGCCCGGCATTTCGGACTTGTTGAAATCCACGTGGATATGGTTGTCGTCGGGGTCGCGAAAGTTGACCTGAACGATGGGGAACTCCGGCACCTCGTCGACGGAATAGGCGATCTGATGCGCGTCCAGCGTGGCCAGGAAAGCGGCCATATCCGTGGCGCGCAGGGCGAAATGTTCCAGCGCGGCGCCGGGGTCGGCCTTGGCCTGTGCGGGTTTCTCGACAAGGTGCACATAGGGCTGATCGCCCAGATACAGCCATGCCCCGGGAAAGGCGAAGGGCGGGCGCGGACCGGGCCGCAGCCCGAGGATTTCGCCGTACCACCGGACCATGATGTCCAGCTGCGCGGTGCGGATATTCACGTGGTCGAAGGCGATGACAGGCATGGCGGGCTCCGGTGCAGGGTCGGCGCACCGTGGCACGGCAGGGGCCGGGACGAAAGAGGGGGCGGCCCGACAATATCACGGTGCTGTCATCCGACTCCGCTTGCTTTCTCACCGAAAATCTGAGATAGAGGCCCGGCTAAGCCTTCTCTTCGATACCTGTCTTCCTTCACCGGCACGCAGTCACTCGATCAAGACGCGCCTTCGCCGGGCCGCTGCATGTTGCGAGCGGCAAGATACTAAAGGAATAGACAGATGGCCAATGGCACTGTGAAATGGTTCAACACCACCAAAGGTTTCGGCTTCATTCAGCCTGATGCGGGCGGCAAAGACGTGTTTGTGCACATCTCTGCTGTTGAGCGTTCGGGCCTGACCGGCCTCGCCGACAACCAGAAGGTCACTTACGACGTGGAAGCAGGCCGTGACGGCCGCGAAAGCGCAGTGAACCTCGAACTGGTCTGAAGCTTACCCGCTTTGGAAAGATGCGACGCGGTCCCGATCGGGGCCGCGTTTTTTTGTGTTCTGGTGGTTTGAGGGTGGTGCCGGGTGGCGCCCTGCCACCCGGAAAAGATGCGGATCAGGCGCCGCCGTCACTGCCAGCGGGCAGGGCGGGGGCAATGCGCAGCAGGGCTTCGATCTTGACCAGCCCGTCTTCGCCCGCGGTTTCATAATCCAGCACGATGCGGTCGCCGATTCCCAGATCGGCGGGAATCATCAGGTCCGCAGGCAGGGTCCAGACGGTCTTGTCGTTCAGGACAAGGGTGTGGGTCTTTGGGGTCCAGGACTGAACCAGCCCGGAAGTTTCGTCAGCCATCAGCGGAGAGGCGACAAGAGCGGCAAAGGCCGCGGTGGCAAGAATGCGCATTGGATGTGTCCCGAAGGGAGGAAAGCGCTCTCGACGCGAGACTCGCGTCTGCAGCCGCCGGGCGGAGCCTCACACCCGGATTTCGCGGAAGTGGGATGGGGCGGGGGGCGGTTCAAGGGGGGAGGAGGAATTTTCGCCAACCGTCTCGCTCGGACGGTGCTCACGGAAGTTAATCCCGGAAGAGTCGATAAGAAACTTGCTGCTAACACAGATTGCGTTGTAAAATATGATGATATCATTCAATTTGGGGGTCACATGAGTTGTGATGGTTGGTCTATTGGGCAAGGCGCTGTCGTTGTCCGGGCGATCTCGCCAAACTTGGTCAGAAATTTTTCGCAAAGTGTCGTTAGAGATTCAGTGCAGGAAGGCCCGGCGGTTGATTTTCCTGTGGAATTGCGGGTCAGAGTGGAGAAGGTTTTCAACATCGGCAGCGATCATAGGATGATTGTTTCTTATCCTACAAGAGGCGGGGGCATCGGCTATGCATACCTGACGCATGCTCAGATCCATGCAATTCGGCCAGGTGGGTAATTGAACAATAAGCTCGCAGCTCTCTATGCTTTCATCTGGCCGGAATGGCCGGATCGGGTGAATTGGATATCGCTAAAGCCAGCTGGCAATATCCTACTGCTAAGGGTTTCCTATTTCTCTTTATTGTTGGCTCCGTTCCTCACAAAAAATGGATTCTTCAGCCAAATCGCAGGTGTATCACGGGGCGACCTTTTAATACTTTACTTTTCAAGTATCTTTTTGGCGGCTGCAAACTTGCTGTTCGATATTTTCTGCCCGGTAGTAATTCGGAGGTTTGAAAGCGCCAACGATCTTTACTTGAAAATGCTGGAGATCAAGGATTTATCCGCCAAGCATTATCCGCGTGACGATTTCCAAGCGGACCTTCAGCATTGTAAAGAAAAGTTTGTTAGAGACAAGCGATCTAACCCAAACTGGGGAAGAACTTGTCGACTGCTGTTTTACATGGCGGCTTTAGGCTTTGGTATGGTGTTTGTGAAGAGAGCAATTTCATTGTTTTTTATTTTTTGGCAATAAGGGTGACACGAAATCACCCCTTCCGCCGCCTCTTCACATTCCCGCCTCTTTGCCCCGGCTTCCCGGCTGTTGACCGTCCCTTGGCCTTCACCGCCGCCTCGGACGCCCGTTCAACCGCCTGCTGGCGTGCCAAGGGGTCGTCCGACACTGCCAGATCGACCGCCTCCAGCCGCTTGACCTCATCCCGCAGCCGCGCGGCTTCTTCGAACTCCAGGTTCTCGGCGGCCTTGCGCATGTCGGCGCGCAGCCCGTCCAGCACCGCCTGCAGGTTCGCGCCCTGCCGCGCCGGGTCGATCTTGGCGGTGACGCGGTTCATGTCCACGTCGCCCTGATACAGACCCGCCAGAATGTCATCGACGTTCTTCTTGACCGTCTCGGGCGTGATCCCGTGTTCCTTGTTATAGGCGATCTGCTTGTCACGCCGCCGGTTGGTCTCGGCCAGCGCGCGCTCCATCGAGCCGGTGATCCGGTCGGCATACATGATCACGCGCCCGTCCGCGTTCCGCGCCGCCCGGCCAATGGTCTGGATCAAGGAGGTCTCAGAGCGCAAAAAGCCCTCCTTGTCCGCGTCCAGAATGGCCACCAGCCCGCACTCGGGAATATCCAGACCCTCTCTCAGCAGGTTGATCCCGATCAGCACGTCAAAAGCTCCCAGCCGCAGGTCGCGCAGGATCTCAATCCGTTCGATGGTGTCGATGTCGGAGTGCATGTAGCGGACCTTGATCCCCTGTTCATGCATGTATTCGGTCAGGTCCTCGGCCATGCGCTTGGTCAGCGTGGTGCAGAGCGTGCGATAGCCATCCGCCGTGACCTTGCGCACCTCGTCCAGCAGGTCATCCACCTGCATTTCGACGGGACGGATCTCGACCTGCGGATCCAAGAGCCCGGTGGGGCGGATCACCTGTTCGGTGAAGACGCCGCCGGTCTGTTCGATCTCCCACTTGGCGGGGGTGGCCGAGACAAAGACTGACTGCGGGCGCATGGCGTCCCATTCCTCGAACTTCAGCGGGCGGTTGTCCATGCAGGAGGGCAGGCGGAAGCCATGTTCCGCCAGCGTGAACTTGCGCCGGTAGTCGCCCTTGTACATGCCGCCGATCTGCGGGACCGAAACGTGGCTTTCATCGGCAAAGACAATCGCGTTGTCGGGGATGAATTCGAACAGAGTGGGGGGAGGCTCACCGGGGGCGCGACCCGTCAGGTAGCGCGAATAGTTCTCGATCCCGTTGCAGACGCCGGTCGCCTCCAGCATTTCGAGGTCGAAGTTGGTGCGCTGCTCCAGCCGCTGCGCCTCCAGCAGCTTGCCCTCGTTCACCAATTGATCCAGCCGCTGGCGCAGCTCCTTCTTGATGCCGATGATGGCCTGGTTCATCGTCGGGCGCGGGGTCACATAGTGGCTGTTGGCATAGAGGCGGATACGTTCGAAGGTGTCGGTCTTCTCCCCGGTCAGCGGATCGAATTCGGTGATCGCCTCCAGTTCCTCGCCGAAGAACGACAGCCGCCAGGCGCGATCCTCAAGGTGGGCGGGCCAGACTTCGAGTGAATCGCCGCGCACCCGGAATGACCCGCGCTGAAACGCCTGATCGTTGCGGCGGTACTGCTGCGCCACCAGATCGGCCATGACCTTGCGCATCTCGTACTCGCGGCCCGTGTGCAGATCCTGCGTCATGGCGCCATAGGTCTCGACAGACCCGATACCGTAGATGCAGGACACCGAGGCGACGATGATCACGTCATCGCGTTCCAGAAGCGCCCGGGTGGCCGAGTGGCGCATCCGGTCGATCTGTTCGTTGATCTGGCTTTCCTTCTCGATATAGGTGTCCGACCGCGCGACATAGGCTTCGGGCTGGTAGTAGTCGTAATAGCTGACGAAATATTCGACGGCGTTGTCGGGAAAGAAGCCCTTGAACTCGCCATACAGCTGCGCCGCCAGCGTCTTGTTCGGGGCAAGGATGATGGCGGGGCGCTGCGTTTCCTCGATCACCTTAGCCATGGTGAATGTCTTGCCGGTGCCGGTGGCGCCCAGCAGGACCTGATCGCGCTCACCGTTGCGCACACCCTCGGAGAGTTCCACGATGGCCGTCGGCTGGTCGCCGGCGGGAGAGAATTCGGTCTGCATGACAAAGCGCTTGCCGCCTTCCAGCTTTTCACGGTCCCGCACATCGGGGGCGGGTGCGTGCAGGATCGGCATCTGTTCCGGCGAATTGTTGTGCATGGCGGCGACTCCCCTCAAGCCCCTCAATGTGGCATCGGCGGCGGGCTTTGCAAGCGCGCCACTGACGGTTTCCGTCAGCAGGGTCCGGGTCAACACCCCGCCGTGCGCCCAGGGGACGTTGCGTCACTTTCGGTGCATAAGAACAGTCCGGGCGGCGGTGGACTGGATGTTCGTGCCTTCCTGCAGTACGGCTCAGGCCTCGGTTGTATTGCGTCTGTCCGCCACGCTTGGGCGATGCGGGGCCCCTTGGCCCGATGACGCGTACCGGTGTGGGTTGCCATTAAAGGTTTGAAGTTGCGTGATACGACCGTATAGGTTGTAATGTGGTTCTCTTCCTCCATCATTGGGCGTAACTTGCGGGTGCGTCCGCACGGACAATAAGGACCTCGACCTTGGGGTTTTTGACACACGGAACACATGAGGCCTCGACACGGGTAACGGGACAGGATGGCAGCGTCGTCTTGCATGTTATGCGATTGGACAGCGGCACGCGCATTCTCGTGGGATGTCCCGAAGGCTATCTGACCCGCACTGATCTGACAGAAGTCATGACCCGGATCGTCGAAGAGCCAATCCTTGGTGCCAGCCTGCCGACCCTGTGGGATTTTCGCGGGCACGATTTCGTCCAGTATTCTCCGTCAGAATTCCGCTCACATGCCTTCCTCATGCAGCGCTTTCCCGAAAGAATCGGCGTCAAGCGTGCCTATCTCGTGGACAGCAGCGTGGGTTACGGAACCCTGCGGATGTTTCAGGGCACGATGAGCGGGTTCAATCTGGAACAGCAGGAGATGCTCATGGTGTCCTACGACGCAGAAGAACTGATCGCATGGCTTTGCGCAGACGCTTGACGCGACCATGATTCTTGGCCGGACGGCTTGTTTTTTGCCGATTTGACCGGAAAGCAGGAAATTGACCGGTCAAGGGGTTAAATTAATTTTTTCATGGTTTTTCTTTTGTTTTCAGTGGTTTGATATAGAAATCGAAAAAATCCCGGGAATTTACAAATCAGAAAGAATTTGCCCAAAGGAGATGGGGAAATATACCTTTGGGTAGCAAGCAGTGATGAAAGCAGTGGGCTCGACCACATATACCCACCCCTCGCTCCCAGTGAAGAGACCGCCGTTTTCACCTGCTTGTGCTCTTCTCCCTCAAAATGTGACAAAGCACCCCCTTGTGGTGCTTGTGCCTGCTTTGCATATCGCGCAAGAAGAGAGGTACAGACAGGAGGTGCGCCATGCGGGCACGCATTTACCAGCCGGCCAGAACTGCCATGTCATCGGGTCAGGCCAAGACAAAGACCTGGTTGCTTGAATTCGCGCCGGCCAGCCCGCGTTCGGTCGATCCGCTGATGGGCTGGACCTCGTCCAGCGATACGCAGTCGCAGGTGCGCATGAGCTTTGACAGCAAGGATGCTGCACTGGCCTATGCCCGCGACCACGGCATCGACGCCCAGGTGATCGAACCCAAAAAGCGCAAGGCCAACATCCGGCCCCGCGGCTACGCCGAGAACTTCGCCGTGGACCGGCGCAGCGCTTGGACGCACTGAGCGTCACGCTCGAACCGATCACGCAGGCAGACGCCGAGGTTGAGGCGCTGCTGACCGCCCATCATGCCCTGATGCGGTCGCAAAGCCCCGAAGAAAGCTGCCATGTCATGACCGCCACGGCCCTGCGGGCCGAGGGTGCGCATGTCTTTGCCCTGCGCGATGCGGCAGGCGCGACCTGCGCTGTCGGGGCATTCAAGATATTGCCGAAGGATGCCGCGCCCGTGGATCTGGCGGGGCAGGGGCCGGTGATCGAGTTGAAGAGCATGCATGTGGCGGGCGCGATGCGCGGGCGCGGGCTTGGGCATATCCTGTTGACGCGCATTCTTGACGTGGCCCGCGCACAGGGCGTGACCGGGGCCTGCCTCGAAACCGGAACGGCCCCCGCCTTTTCCGCCGCCAGACAGCTCTACCGCGCACAGGGATTTGCCGAATGCCCGCCCTTCGGCGCCTACAGGACCGATCCGCTCAGCGTTTTCATGTCCCGAAGTCTGTGACTGCTTGCCCTGCCCCGCGAAAATCTGCAAAACCACAGCCAGCGGTCCCTTAGCTCAACTGGATAGAGCAGCTGACTTCTAATCAGCAGGTTGAGGGTTCGAGTCCTTCAGGGATCGCCACAACTATGGTCGAAAAGACGCAGGTTTTCGCAAGAATCCGCCTCTCCGCGGGGCGCTGAGCGCCTGTCCCGGGAACCTGCCGCTTTCAAGTTGCGCCTCTCCCGGCAACTAAGCTATGCGGTTGCCAATCCGAATTCGGGCCGTTTTTGCAGGCCCTGCGTAGTTATGAAGGTTGGCAATGAAGAAAGCACTCATCACCGGTGTGACCGGTCAGGACGGCTCCTATCTGGCGGAACTGCTTCTGGAGAAGGGCTATGAGGTCCACGGCATCAAGCGTCGCGCGTCTCTCTTCAATACCGAACGTGTGGACCACATCTACCACGATCCCCACACCAGCGGTAAGAACTTCACCCTTCACTACGGCGACCTCACCGACACCTCCAACCTGACCCGCATCCTGTCCGAAGTGCGCCCCGACGAGGTCTACAACCTCGGTGCGCAGAGCCATGTGGCCGTCAGCTTCGAGGCGCCGGAATACACCGCGGACGTGGATGCTACCGGCACCCTGCGCCTGCTGGAATCGATCCGTTTCCTCGGCATGGAAAAGTCCACGCGCTTCTACCAGGCCTCGACCTCCGAGCTTTACGGTCTGGTGCAGGAAATCCCGCAGACCGAAACGACGCCCTTCCACCCGCGTTCGCCCTACGCCGTCGCCAAGATGTACGCCTACTGGATCACGGTAAACTACCGCGAGGCCTATGGCATGTACGCCTGCAACGGCATCCTGTTTAACCACGAGAGCCCGCGCCGCGGCGAGACCTTCGTCACCCGCAAGATCACCCGTGGCATGGCCAACATCGCGCTGGGTCTGCAGGACTGCCTCTACATGGGCAACATTGACGCCCTGCGTGACTGGGGCCACGCCAAGGATTACGTCCGCATGCAGTGGATGATGCTGCAACAGGACGTGGCCGATGATTTCGTCATCGCCACCGGCGTTCAGTATTCGGTCCGCGAATTCATCCAGTGGACGGCCAAGGAACTGGGGATCGAGCTGGAATTCTCCGGCGAGGGCGTGAACGAGATCGCCACCGTCGCCGCCGTCACCGGCGACAAGGCCCCGGCGGTCAAGGTCGGCGATGTCGTCCTGCGCATCGACCCGCGCTACTTCCGCCCCGCCGAGGTGGAAACCCTGCTGGGCGATCCCACCAAGGCCAAGGAAAAGCTGGGCTGGGTGCCGGAAATCACCGCTCAGGAAATGTGCGCCGAGATGGTCGAGGCCGACCACAAGGTCGCCCGCCGTCACGCCCTGCTCAAGGAACACGGCTACGACATCCCCGTGGCCCTGGAAAACGGCTGAGACCCTCTGCCCCGGCGGCCGGACGGTCCCTAGAACAGGAGGCACACCATGCCCAAGATCTATGTAGCAGGCCACCGTGGCATGGTCGGCGGGGCGATCACCCGCAAGCTTGAGGCGCGCAAGGCGGCGGGAGAGGACATCACCCTCGTCACCCGCACCCATGCGGAGCTGGAGCTGACCGATCAGGTGGCGGTCCGGGACTTCCTGACGGAGGAAAAGCCCGACGTCGTGGTGCTGGCGGCGGCCAAGGTGGGCGGCATCTATGCCAACAACACCTATCCGGCGGAGTTCATCTACGACAACCTGATGGTGCAGTGTAACGTCATCCATTCCGCCTGGGCGGCCGGGGTGAAACGCCTGCTGCAGCTTGGCTCGTCCTGCATCTACCCCAAGGCCGTGCCGCAGCCCATGCGCGAGGCCGCGCTGCTGACCGGCCCGCTGGAACCCACGAATGAGCCCTACGCCGTGGCCAAAATCGCGGGCATCAAGCTCTGCGAGAGCTACAACCGCCAGTACGGCGTCGATTACCGCTCGGTCATGCCGACGAACCTCTATGGTCCCGGTGACAACTTTCACCCCGAAAACAGCCACGTCCTGCCCGCCCTGATCCGCCGCTTCCACGAGGCCGCGCAGGAAGGCAAGGAGGTCGTGACCATCTGGGGCAGCGGCAAGCCGCGCCGCGAATTCCTGCACGTCGACGACATGGCAGAGGCCTCGCTCTTTGTCATGGATCTGGACAAGGCGACCTATGACGCCAACACCCAGCCGCAACTGAGCCATATCAACGTCGGCTCCGGCGTCGATGTCTCGATCTATGAGCTGGCGCAACTGGTGGCAGAGGTGACCGGCTACAAGGGGCAGATCGAACTGGACCGGACCAAGCCGGACGGCACCATGCGCAAGCTGATGGATGTCAGCCGCCTTGCCGACATGGGCTGGAAATCCTCCGTCGCGCTGGAGGATGGCGTGCACGAGACCTACCAGTGGTTCCTGGAACATCAGGACAGCTTCCGCCGCTGAGGCGGCCATACCCTGAACCATCACGCGCGCCGCCTCAACAGCGGCGCGTTTTTCTTTTTGGGGGTGCCCGCAAACCCTGTTGCCCGCGCCGTCCCCCGCAGGCCGCAATCGCCCCGCCCGATCACCCGATCGCCCGCAGGCACGCGGACAAGAGCTGATCCTTGGTAAAGGGCTTCTGGACAAGATTGACCCCGGCATCGAGTTTGCCGTCGTGAATGATCGCATTTTCCGTGAACCCGGACATGAACAGGACCCGCAAGGCAGGGATCTCTTTCTGGATCAGCTGCGCCAGGTCCGGGCCCGCCAGATGACCACCCAGAACAACGTCACAGAGCAACAGGTCAAACACCTGCCCGCAGGCAATCGCCGCCAGCGCCTCGTTTGCGGTGCCCACGCTCACCGTCCGGCAACCGAACCGTTTCAATTGCAGATCGACGGTATCGCGGACCGCCGGTTCATTCTCCACCACCAGCACCGATTTCCCATGCAGGAAACGTCTGTTCAAATCGTCGGTCAGATGCATTTGCTGCGCGCTGAAGTCCAGTGATCGCGGTATATACAGCTTGACCGTGGTGCCTTCTCCGACTTCCGAATAAATCTTGATGTGCCCGCCGGATTGCTTGGCAAAGCCATAGGCCATCGACAAGCCCAGCCCGGAGCCTTCGCCATGGGCCTTGGTCGTGAAAAACGGATCAAACGCCTGATCGACGATCTCCGGCGACATGCCCACACCGTTGTCCGTCACCGCGAAACAGACGTATTGGCCGGGATCGACCTCTTCGTGGACCCGGGCATAGTCATCGTCGATCCGGGTGTTGAACACTTCGATGGTCAGTTTGCCCGTGTTTTTCATGGCCTGCTGGGCATTGATGGCCAGATTCAGCAGGACGGTTTCCAACTCGTCCTTGTCGGCAAGGCATCGCCACAGCCCGGCCCCGGACACGATTTCAAGATGGATCGCTTCGGACAGAGACTGCTTCAGCAGCACTTCCAGATCGTTGATCAAAATCGCGGGGCTGATCGGTTTGGGCGACAGCGGTTGCTTGCGCGAATAGGCAAGCAGGCGGTGCGTCAGGGTCGCCCCCCGTGACGACGCGCCAAGTGCCGCCGTGAGATATCTGGTGACATCGGGCGAAAGCTCTTCGGAAAGCGACAGTTCCAGATAGCCGTGGATCACGGCCAGCACGTTGTTGAAGTCATGGCAGATACCGCCCGACAAGGCACCGACGGCTTTCATTTTCTGGTCGTGGCGCACCTGTTCCTCCAGCCGGACCTGACTGGTGATATCCATCACCAGACCGGCCAGATACGTGGGGGCGCCGGTCTCGTCCCGGATCAGGAAAGACCTGTCTCGCAGCCACTTGATGGCCCCGCTTTTATGGACGACCCGGTACTGCACATCGTAATCGCCGGTCTTTTGCAGATGCAGAGAGGCCTCGATGCTGGGGCGGTCCTCGGGGTGAATGGCGTTCATCCAGTCCAGCGGATCGGATTTGAGGCGCTCCCTTGGCCGGTCGAACAGGCTTTCATAGTCGCCGACATTCAGAAGGGAGTTTTTCTTTTCAAGGTTGTCGACCCAGAGCACCTGATTGATCTCACCCAGCACAAAGCGGAACAGTTCCGCCTCGTTCGGTGGGGCCTTCGTGGGCGCTTGTTCGCCGTTCAGCCGGTCACTCACCTGCCTCAGGAAACGGCTCAAGCCCGCTTTGATCGACATAAACGCTCCAGGCAATCAAGTTCGCGTACACCTAGACCAACGCGACAGGTGCCCACAACCTCGCCATTGGTGGTAGCCAGTGGAACGGGAGCGCGGTCAGAGGGGGCACAGGCGGGTGCGCGCGTGCAGCATGATGGGGCGTCACCTTGCTTGCACGAATGCAATTGACAGGCACTGGCGGACCCAATACCCGGGGCCCATGATCCGTTGCCATCATATTTCGAGCTATTACCGCCGTCACTGACGGCGGCTCGATGATACGTGACGATCAAAGATGCCGCCGCCCACGGGCGGCTCGATCAGTTCAGAGGCGTCCGGGCGCAAATCCTCAAAGGAAACCGGAATGACCCTCGAAAACCTCTGCCATCGTTACCTTGCGGCCCTGAATGCGGGCGATCTGGACGGCGTCCGCGCCCTGTTCACGCCCGACGCCGAAATTTTGTCCCCGCTCTACGGTGCCCGGCCCGCGCACGACTTCTATGCAGAGCTTTTCGCGGATACGACACGGTCTCAGACAAGCCTTCTCAACGTCTTCGACAGCTCGGCCCAAGGCAGGACCGTCGCACTTCATTTCCGGTATGTCTGGACCCTGGCGAGCGGCAAAGTCGTCGATTTCGAATGCGTCGATGTTTTCGAACTGGCCGAAGACCGGCAGCATTTCACTCGGATGACGATCATCTATGATACCGCGCCCCTGAGGGCGGACTTCGAGGCGTCTCGGAAACAAGTCTGATTTGCCGCCGGCGGGGTCATTTGCGTTGCAGGAAATGACACGCCTTCCCGCGGACCGACGGATCGCTTTGCTGTTTCCGGGAAAATTCCGCACCTGCGGCGCATGACAATAGGGTTCATTAAACTGATCTCTGAGGCCCGCTCCCGACGTTTTTTCGGGGGCGGGCTGATCAGCTTGGTGTTACCCGTCAAAGGCAGCCATGCGCCGCATCATTTGTTGCATAGGGCTGGCCCTTCGGGGCGGGCATTTCCTAACGTTTGGTAAATTCGAGGCTGTAACCCCTTGATTCTACATTCCCCCTAAGCTGTCCACGCGTGGACACCTCAAGTCAGGCTCTCCAGAATCCGCCCCATCATCGCATCACAGGCCGCCAGTTGCCCGGCCTCGATAAACTCATCCGCCTTGTGCCCCTGCCCGGCCATCGACCCCGGCCCGCAGACCACCGTCGGGATGCCCAGCCCGGCAAAGAACCCCGCCTCTGTCCCAAAGCCCACCTTGGTCACTTCCGCTCCGCCCGCATATCCCCGGGCCAGCACCACAACCTCGGCCTGCGGCGGCACGTCCAGCCCCGGATAGCCGTTCAATCTCTCCACCTCGATCCGCCCGCCCGGATGCGCGGCCGCGACCCCTGCCGCCGCCTCCCTGATGCGCCCCTCGATCTCGTCGGGATCCTCCCCGGCCACATGCCGCAGCTCGAACAGCACCTCGGCCCGGTCCGGCACGATGTTCAGGGCCGTCCCCCCGAACAGCCGCCCCACATGAACCGTGCTGCACGGCACCTCATAGGCCGCGTCCTGAACGCCCTGCTCCTCCAGCCACGTCTGCAGCTGCCGGATCTCTCCCATGAAATCCGCTGCCAGATGCAGGGCATTCACAAAGCAGGGCGCCATCGCCGAATGCCCCGCGTGCCCATGACAGACCGCCCGCAAGGCCCGCTTGCCCTTGTGCCCGATGGCCACCTGCATCTGCGTCGGCTCCCCCACGATGCAAAGGCGCGGCTGCCCGACCAGATCGGCCAGCGGCCCGATCATCTGGGCCATGCCCAGACAGCCGACCTCTTCATCGTAGGAAATCGACAGCTTGAGGGGTTCGCGCAGGTCCATGCCCGCAGCCTGTTCCGCCGCCGCCAACATCGCCGCCAGATATCCCTTCATATCCGTCGTCCCGCGCCCGAACAGGCGATCCCCCTTACGCGTCAGGTGAAACGGGTCATGGGTCCAGTTCTGTCCCTCGACCGGGACCACATCCATATGGGCTGACAGCAGCACCCCGGCGCCCGGCGGCCCGATCTCGGCATAAAGCCCGGCCTTGTCCCCCTGAGGATCCGGCAGGCGCGTCACCCGAAAGCCGACAGCTTTCAGCAGATCCTCGACATAGCCGATCAACGGCAGGTTCGACCGCGCGCTGACCGTGTCGAACCCGATCAACCGCTCAAGGATCTCCTCTGTCCGGCTCATGTCAGCGTCCTCAGGACATCCAGAATGCCCGCCGCGTCCGTTTCGGGATTCACGATGCACAGGCGAAAAACCATCTGCCCCTGCCAACGCGTCGGCAGGCACAGCAAGGCACCGGAGCGCCGGTGCCCCTCGGCCCAGCGGACCATCTCATCCTCGGACATGTTTTGGGGCCGGAACAGCACCACGGTCAGCTGCGGCCCCAAGAGCAACTCCAGCCCGGGCGTTGCCGCGATCCCCTCGGCCAGTTCCGCCGCCGTGGCGCGGCACCGGGCGATGGCGTGGGCGTAGGCCTCTGTCCCGTGGACGGCCAGCGAATACCATAGCGGCAGGCCACGCGCCCGCCGCGTCAAGTGCAGCGCATAGTCGGAGGGGTTCCATTGGGTCTTGTCCACCGTGTCCAGATAGACCGCCTTTTGCCCATGCGCCGCCGCCCCCTGACCGGCATCGCGATAGACCAAGGCGCAGGAATCGTAGGGTGCAAAGAGCCATTTGTGCGGATCGACGATAAAGCTGTCGGCCCGTTCGATCCCGTCAAACAGCGGGCGCGCCGCGGGATCGGCCAGCGCCGCCAGCCCATAGGCCCCATCCAGATGCAGCCAGATCCCATGTTCCTCACACAGATCGGCCAGGCCCGCGATGTCATCCACCGCGCCACAGTTGGTCGCGCCTGCGTTGGCGACCACCGCAAAGACCCGCGCCGGATCGGTCAGCGCCGCCCGTGCGGCCGCCGCCGTCATGACACCGCGCGCATCGGTTTCCACCTCGATCACATCCACGTCCATCACGCGGGCCACGGCCTTGATCGAACTGTGCGCCTCTGCCGAACAGAGCAAGGCCCAACGCGCTGGCCGTGGCCCCTGACGCGCCTCCCGTGCGGCATGCACGGCCGACAGGTTGCCCAGCGTCCCGCCGGCGACAAAAACGCCGCCCGCGCTTTCCGGCCAGCCGGCAAGCCCGCTCAACCAGGCGATCACCTGGTTTTCCGCATGGATCGCCCCGGCGCCGCCGTCCCAGTTCCCGGCAAAGATCCCTGCCGCGCCCAGGGCGGCGTCGAAGGACAGCGCGGCCTTTGTCGGGGCGGATGCGACGAAAGACAGGCTGGTTGGGTGACCGAATGGCCGGGTCGAGGGCACGATGGTCTGGGCAAACATCTTGAACGCCTCTTCGGCCCCAATCCCCTCAGGCCGGATCGACCCACCCAATACCGGGTCAAGCACGGCAAAGCTTTGCGCGCCATGCTTGGGGTCCGGGCCTTCGGCGATGCGCCGCGCGGTCCAGTCGAGGATGTCCCCGGTGGCCTCTGGCGGGAACGGGAAATGGGTCATCTCACCTCCACATGGCGGGTTGTTGCGTCGCCGCCTTCGTATGGACGGCGAGACACAGCCGGACCGTTTCACATTGCGCCGGCAGAGCCAAAGCTATCCTGCCTCACCCCTTGTTAGGTCCTGCCTAAGTCCCGCGCGGATCAATCGACCGGCAGGCCCGATGGCACACGCTCTGGCCTGCCCAGCGGGCGGGCGTCCACGCCGGTGCCGGTCAGGGCGTGCAAGAAAGCGATCAGATCATCAACGTCCCCATCCGGCAGGGATACCGGCGCTATGTCCAGTGCGCGCGCCTGCCGCGCCATTTCGCGGCTGTCCTGCCGGATCAGAAAGTCCGCCTCGGCCAGCCACGGCACATCCGGCAGGGCGGCCTCGGCCACCTGCCACGCCGCGCCGCTGGCAGTGGGGGCAAGGTGGTGGCGCACGATTCCTTCCAGAGTGGCAAAGGCGCCGTTGTGGCCATAGGGCGCTGTCAGCGCCACGTTGCGCAGCGAAGGCGTGCGAAAGCGATAGGCGTCCTCCAGCAGATCGGTTTCGCCCATCCGGCCCACGTCGCGCGGCATCGGGTCGAAGACCCTCGTGCGACCGGGGCCAAAGGCGGGCAGGGCGAGGGCATGGAACTTCTGGTTGGTGAAAAGTGGGCCGGAATGGCAGGCGCTGCAGCCGGCCTCGCCAAAGAACAGCTGCCGACCGCGCTCGGCCTCCGGAGCTAGGGGCGTGCCGTCACGCAGCCAGGCGTCATAGGGGCTGTCGATGCTGATCCATTCGGCGGCCATGAAGGCGCCCAGAGCATTGCCGATCTCGACGATGCTGACCTCTGCCGGGGCGTCGATATGGTCAAAGGCCTCGACGAACAGCGCGCCGTATTCCGGGATCGTGAGCACCCGTTTGGCAATGATGGGCCAGCCGAGGTCGATCCGGTCATGGACCGCGCCGGTCACGTCGTTTTCGCCCACGTTGCCTGCCATCTCGAACTGGGCGGTCAGCGGAAAGAGCGCCTGCGCAGCGAGGATGCTGTTCAGGCCCTGCGGCAGCCACTCCTCTGCCGGGCTGTCAAAGCCGTTGCCGTATTGGTCCGAAATTTCCAGCCGACCGTCGTGAAAGAGAACGCGCACGGATTTGTGGCCGAGGTTCCACAGGGCAGGGGCGTTTCGGGGGATGCGTTTGCGGATCGCTTCGGGGCCTGTTCCGGGGGTTCGATCAGGTCCAAGGCCGCGCCCGCCCTCGCCGATGCCAAGGCTGAGACCGTCGCCGCTGGCGAGGCTGTGGTGGTGGCAGGTGCCGCAGGAAATGTTGCGATTGCCGCTGAGGATGGGGTCGTAGAACAAAAGCTGGCCCAAGCGGGCTTGCGCCGGGTCGGTGGGCAGGAAATCATCCATCGTGATGGGGTCGGCCCGTGATGGGCCGGTGAGGATGAGGAGGCAGATCAGATGCAGGGCATGAGACAGGCGCATGGGATCATTCTGGCAGGGTTGCTGGCGCTCTCAAGTCCTGTTTTTGCCGCCGATCTGGAGGAGGCGCGGGATTTGATGGAAGCGGGGGAGTTTTCCGCCGCGATGGATCAGTTCCGGGTGCTGGCGCGGTCTGGCAATGCCGACGCGGAGGAATTGATCGGGGTGATGTATGCCTTGGGGCTGGGCGTGGAGAAGGATCCGGAGCGGGCGTTCGAGTGGTATCTGAGGGCCTCTATGAAGGGGCATCCGGGGGCGCAGTCGGGGCTGGGGTGGTATTATGAACTGGGGCTTGGGATGCCCGCGCCGGACCTTGTGCGGGCCTATCTTTGGTATGCTCTCTCGGCCATCGGGGGGGACGTGGACGCGCCGGATTCCTTGGAAGAATTGACCCCGAGGATGGGTCGGGAGGAGCGGAAAAGGGCGGAGGTTCTGGTCGAGGATTATCGGGTCTGGATGTATCCGTTTCGATGAGGGGAAATGGGGTGTCCACGCGTGGACAGCTTAGGGGGAATGTAGAATCAAGGGGTTACAGGCGCGAATTTGGGTTTTGTTAACCTATGGGCGTGGGAAAGACGGCTAAGGCCGGGCCGGTTCTTCCGCACAATACGCCTTCGCTGCCGGATTGAGCGAGGTCATGGCGTACGGTCCCAGCGCCGCATAGCCTGTGGCAATGCAGTTTTTGGCAAGGGGGCTTCATGTCAAAAATGTACCGCACCGAAAGCCGGGTCGCCGGCGTCCTGTTCATCATTGCGACAGGTGCGACGATGGCGAGCCAGATGATCGTCGAGCCGATCCTCGACAGCGCGACCGAGGTGGCGGTCGTTGCCGGGCGCGAAGTGGCGCTCAGATTGGGCGTGCTGCTTGAAATCGTGAACGCCTTGGCGAGCGCCGGGATCGCGATCGCTCTGTTCCCGATCCTTTGGCTTTGCGTCAGGGGGCTGGCCGTCGCTTACGCCGGGCTGCGGACCATCGAGGCCAGCACCGGGATTGCCGCCGCTGTTGGCCTGTTGTTGCTGCTTACGCCCGGCATGGGCGAAATCGGGTTGGTCTGGCACGATTGGGCTTTTCTGTTGCTGCTGCTGGTCTTCAGCATCAGCACCTGCGTGCTATACCCGGTGCTTTTCGTCTTCCGGCTGGTGCCGCGCGTGCTATCGGTCTGGGGGCTGATCGGCGGCCTCATGCTGGCGGTCTCGGTCCTGCTCATCCTGTTCGGCCGCATCGAGTTTGGCTCAACGACTGATCTGGTGCTTTCCCTGCCGATCTGGATCAACGAGATGGCGCTGGCACTGTGGCTTATCCTTCGCGGCGTGGACATATCGGCCTTGCCGGTGGAGGGGTTGAGAGGCGCTAAATGACAGCCCCGAAAATGCGGCTTCACCATGTCCAACGAGTGTGGAGCGGCGTGCAAGATTTACCCCGTTCCGGGGTGATCGGCGGCGGAACAATGATCCCCCGACAATACGGCTCAGGGACCGGTCGCAACGAGGTGCGTTTCGCTACATGTGCGAAATCGCTTGCGCGCGTCGCGGCTGGAAAGGGCTCAGACCCGCCCTTTTCAACCTGAGCCGGGCGATCAGGTTTCCGGGCCCTAAAACGCAAAAGGCCGGAGGCATCACGCCCCCGGCCTTTCGTTCGCAACTGTCGCCGCTATCAGTTCAGGTCGGCGTCATAGGCCGCGTTGATATCGGACTCGGCGCTGGCGACCGCAGCGATCAGCGCGTCGAGGATCTTGCCGCCGCCTTCGACGTTGTCGCGGAACCAGTCCTGTACCGGCTTGGCGGCCTCGGCGAAGGCTGCTTTCTCATCGGGCGAGGGGACGTAGATGTCACCGCCGCCTTCGACGAAATCGGCATAGGCCTGAATGGCGCCACGCTTGGGCGCGGCGAAGGTGGCCTGTTGCAGCGCGTAGAAGCCATCCACCACGACGCGGCGCATGTCCTCATCCATGCCCATGAACTTTTCGTTGTTCATCCACCACAGCGCGCCCATGTAGGCGTGACCGTCCAGCGTGATGTACTGCAGGCCCGCATCGGGGAATTTCATGCCCATGATGTCGGTGATGCCGTTCTTGGAGCCGTCAACCACGCCGGTCTGGAACGAGGTGAAGAGTTCCGGCCACGGGATCGGGGTGGGCGCGGCGCCCAGTGCCTTGACCAGTTCCTGCGGCAGGTCGGCGACCACGGTGCGGATCTTCAGCCCTTCCATGTCGGCGGGCGAGGTGATGCGGCGCTTGGTGTTCGCAAAGTTGCGCCAGCCGCCGGTGTTGCCGATGGTCATCAGGCGCACGGTGTTGTCGCTGTCGGCCAGTGCCATGTCCCGCATGGTGCGGACGAAATCGCCCGACAGGACGTGTTCGGCGACACGGTCATTGGCCATCAGGTAGGGCAGGTCCAGCACCTGCACATAGGGGAAGATGCCCGCAGCCCCACCGGAGGTGGAGATGTAGATGTCGATAGAGCCTTCGGCCACGCCCTCGATGCATTCCGCGCCGGTCGAGCAGAGCTGGGTGCCCATGTAGATCTCGACCTCGATGGCGCCGTTGGAGGCCGCCTCGACGAAGTCCTTGAAGACGATGAGACCGGCGTAGTCCTCATCCGCCTCGTTCGAGTTGGCGGTGGCGACCAGCTTGATCGGATCCTGCGCAAGGGCCGCGCCCCCGGTCAGGGTTGTGGCCGCGATCGTCGCCGCGGCAAAGAGATGTTTCAGCATGTTGATCCTCCCATGGATTGCTGTCGTTTTGGTTTATCGGGAACCCGGGCTGATGCAGGCCATGTAGCCTGTATCGGGCGGGCAACGGATGAAATCGGTGAGATAGGGCACGGTCATCGAGATCTGCGGCACATAGGTGATCAGGAAGATCACGAAGATTTCCACCGCGAGGAAGGGCAGGATCGCCTTGGCGATGGTTTCGACGCGCTCCCGACTGACGGTGGAGGCCACGAAGAGCACCAGCCCCATGGGCGGTGTGGCCAGCCCGACGGTGAGGTTGACGCTCATGATGATGGCGAAGTGGACCGGGTGCACGCCCAGTTCGACGAAGATCGGGCCAAGGATGGGGCCGAGGATGATGATGGCGGGGCCCGCGTCGAGGAACATGCCGACGATGAACAGCAGGATGTTGATCAGGAACAGCAGGATCAGCGGGTTTTCCGACAGGCCAAGGATGATGTCGGTCAGGATCTGCGGCGCGTGGGACAGGGAGACGACCGTCTTGAAGGCCACCGCCGCGCCGACCAGCAGCAGCACGGCAGAGGTGGACAGGGCCGAGCGGGCGAGGACCTGATAGAGGTCGCGCAGGGTCATGGAGCGCAGGACCAGAAAGCTGATGATCAGGGCATAGGCGACGGCGACGGCGCTGGCCTCTGTCGGGGTCATGACGCCGACGAGGATGCCGCCGAGGATGATGATGGGCGTCTGCAGCGGGGCGGCGGCCTTTTTGCAGATGATGCGGAAGTCGTGGTCGACCTGTTTGCGCCAGTACATCATCAGCGCGTGTGCGATCACCAGCATGAGCGCGAAGACGATCCAGAGGTTGAGGCTGTGGATCTTGTCGCCGTTTTCATCCAGGCGGGCGAGGCCGAGCGGCACGGCGAGGCCCGAATAGGCGGCCATCAGCAGCCCGCCGACGT
Source organism: Antarctobacter jejuensis (assembly GCF_052266595.1). Taxonomy (NCBI): domain Bacteria; kingdom Pseudomonadati; phylum Pseudomonadota; class Alphaproteobacteria; order Rhodobacterales; family Roseobacteraceae; genus Antarctobacter; species Antarctobacter jejuensis. Next base: position 133,206 of record NZ_JBQQXJ010000011.1, read on the forward strand.
TGATCCGGACGAGGATCAGGCTGACCCAGTATTCCGCCGTGCTGATGGTCTGGCCCCGGTGGACGATGCGTTCGGCCTTGGGCAGGTCATAGCGGTCGGCCATGAGGCGGACCATGACCATCAGGCCGACACCGACGAGGATGCCGGGGACGATGCCCGCGAGAAACAGCGCCGCGACGCTTTCGCCCATGACATAGGCGTAGATGATCATGATGCCCGAGGGCGGGATGATCGGGCCGATGACGGAAGAGGCGGCGGTGATGGCGGCGGCAAAGCGGCGGGTATAGCCGTTCTTCTCCATCGCCGGGATCAGGGTGGACCCCAGCGCAGATGTGTCGGCCACGGCGGAGCCGGACAGGCCGGCGAAGAGGATCGAAGACAGAATGTTGACGTGGGCCAGACCGCCGCGCAGGTGGCCCATGATGGCCTGTGAGAATTCGACAAGGCGGATGGTGATGCCGCCCCGGTTCATGATCTCACCGGCCAGCATGAAGAAGGGCAGCGCCATCAGCGGAAAGCTGTCCATGCCGTTGTAGAGGTTGCGGTAGAGGACCGAGAGCTGGCGCGATTGGTCGTCCATCACGAGCAGGCCAAAAGGCGCGGCCAGCAGGGCAAAGACCACCGGCAGGCCGATCATGATGAGGACGAGGAAGACAGGCAGGAACCAGATCAGCATCTCAGTCCGCCCCCGCCATGTCGTCCGTGTTCAGGCGGGTCAGGCGATCGCCCCCGCCCATGAGGGTGATGAACTGGCGCAGGATGAGTTCAACGTTGACGAGGATCAGCAGGTTAATCCCGACCCAGAGCGCGGCGTATTGGTACTGGTTGGCGAACTTGGCCTTGCACTTGCCTATCTCGATCCCGAAGGGCCAGCGCAGGGACGACGAGCAGCCACGGCCAGAGAGGCTGTCGACGTGGTTGTTCAGACCCTTGTCCCAGGCGATCAGCAGCACCCAGAGCGAAATCGCCAGCAGGACCAGCGTCAGCAGCGCGGCAAGAGCGCGGGGCAGGGCGCGTTCCAGCATGTCGATGGCGACAAACCCGCCCTGACGGTAAGCCAGCGGCGCCATCAGGCCGACCAGCCACAGCATCCCGAAGCGGGCGCCTTCTTCGGTCCAGTTGGGGGCGTCGTTCAGGACGTAGCGCCAGAAGATCTGGCCAAGGATGAGGCAAACCATGATCGCCAGTGCAAGCACCGCGATGACCCGGCCCACGGACAAGAGGCCCGTGTTCAGCCGCTCTAGCGGCCAAAGCAGTTTCAGCAGCACCGACATGGCGCCCCCTCCCATTTGGTGGAGCGTGATGCGCCCCTTGTCGTTCAGGCCGGGATCTTGGCGCCCCGGTCCTCTTATGGTGTCAGCCCTTGAGGCTGACGAAACGGCCGCCCTGAAAGAGCAGGGGCAGGCCGGGCCGGAAGGCCGCGCTGAGCACGCGGCCCACGATGATCAGATGGTCGCCCGCGTCATGCGCGGCCTCCTGGCGACAGTCGAACCGTGCGAGGCAATCGGAAATCTGCGGCACGCCGTTGGCATCCTCTTGCCATTCGCAGGCGTCAAAGGCGTGACGGTCGCGGGTGAAGGCGTTGCAGAGTTTCTGCTGATGCCCATCCAGCACATGGATTGCGTAATGGCGGGCGGTGCTGAAATAGGGAAACCGCTTGGAGTCCTTGGCGGGCGACCACAGCACCAGCGGCGGGTCCAGCGAGACGCTGGCAAAGCTGGAGGCGGTGATGCCCACCGGGCCGTCATCGCTGGGCGCGGTGACGATGCACACGCCGGTGGCGAAACTGCCAAGCGCGTCACGAAAGGCGCGGGAGTCCTCTGCAGGGTCGATTGCTCTCATTGCCGGGCTCCAGTCGCCATCCATCACGGGACCTCGTGGCCCAGTGCGGCGGTATATAGCTCGAACCAGCGCTCGCGCGACATATCTACGTTGAAAGCCTGCGAAAAACTTTGGATGCGGGCCAGCGTGTTGGTGCCCATGACCGGCAGAATGCCCGCCGGATGCGCCAGCAGCCATGCCACCGCCACGGCGGCGCGGTCGACGCCGTGATCGGCGGCGATGCGGTCCAGCACCTTGGTCAGCGCGGTGTTCGAGGTCATCAGCGCGCCGCCGCCCAGCGGCGACCATGCCATCGGCGGGATGTCCCGTTCCTGCAAAAAGGCCACGTCGCCGTTGGTAAAGGCGTCATGCGCGGACAGGCTGAGTTCGATCTGGTTGGTGACCAGAGGGGTTTTCATCGCCGATTGCAGCAGCGCCCAGTCGTGCAGTTTGAAGTTGGACACGCCCACGGCGCGGACCTTGCCGCTTGCCACGACCTCATCCAGCGCGGCGCCGGTTTCGCGGTGATCCATCATCGGATCGGGGCGATGGATCAGCAGCAGGTCGATCACATCGGTCTTCATCAGGCGCAGCGAATGCTCGACCGAGGCAAGGATATGCGCGCGGCTGGTGTCGTAGTATTTGACCGAGGCATCGGCATAGCGGCCCACGGGGGCGACGATGTCACATTTGGTGACGATCTCTACCTTGCTGCGCAGTTCCGGCGTCAGGGCCGCGCCAAGGATTTCCTCTGCCTCGTAGCCGCCATAGATGTCGGCCTGATCCAGCGTGGTGATGCCCTGATCCAGACAGGCGGCGATCTTGTTGCGGACGTGTTCGGGGGAGGTGTCGTTGTCATCGCCCAGACGCCACATTCCGTAGACGATGCGGCTGAGGCTCAGCCCCTCTTGCAGTTCGACGCGATCCATTACTTGCGTTCTCCCACGCCAAGGGGCGTTGCCGGTGTTTCAGACGGGACGCGGCCGTATTCATGCGGCAGCGAACAGGTTTTGAGGTCCGGCATGACCAGCTTGCCGAAATGCCGGCATTCGTCAATGTGCGGATAGCCGGAGAAGATGAAGGCACGGATGCCCATCTTGCGGTATTCTTCGATCTCAGACAGGACCTGATCGGCGGAGCCGACCAGTGCAGCGCCGCAACCGGACCGCGCACGCCCCACGCCGGTCCAGAGATGCGGTTCGACGTAGCCGAATTTATCCGCAAGCTCGCGGGCGCGGGACTGATGCGATACCCCCAGAGAGGTGCTGTCATGGGCGCGGTCGCGGATCAGCTTGCCGTATTCATCGTCCAGCTTGGACACGAGGTGTTCGGCATATTCGCGAGCCTCTGCCTCTGTATCGCGGACGATCATGTGGACGCGCAGCCCGTAGTCCAGCGTTCGGCCATAGCGTTCGGCCACGGCATTCACGTCCTTCATGCGCTGGGCGATCTGCTCCTTGGGTTCGGGCCACATCAGGTAGACGTCGCAATGCTGCCCGCAGAGGTCCAGCGCATCGGGGGAATAGCCGCCGAAATACAGCAGCGGGCCGCCGGTCTGATAGGGTTTGGCCGGATCGGTGGTCAGCCCTTCGAAATTGTAGACCTGCCCGTGGAAATTGATCTCATCCTGCGTCCAGGCCTGTTTGAGGATCTGCACGACCTCGCGGGAGCGTTGGTAGCGAAAGCTGCTTTCCGCCTTTTCGCCGGGGAAGTCCGAGGAGATGACGTTCAGCGTCAGCCGCCCCTTCATCATGTGGTCCAGCGTCGCCACGGTGCGGGCCAGCATGATCGGATGCATCTCACCGCAGCGGATCGCGGCCAGCATGATGATGCGATCCGTCAGCGGCGCCATGCCCGCGACGAATGACAGGGTGTCCTGCCCGACCTGGTAGGACGAGGGTGCAAGGACGTTGCGAAAGCCCTGCTGTTCCGCCTCCAGCACGATGTCGCGGCAATGTTCGAAGGATGAGCGCAGGTCGCCCTCTGGCACCCCGAGGAAACGGTAATCATCGGAGCAGAGCGCCGAGAACCAGCTGACCTCTGATGCGTCCAGATCGGGTGACGTGACGGGCACGACGGTCATGCGTGGACCTCCCATTTGCGCGCCGGATTCGGCGTCGATTTCCTCTTGCGTAGCATCCTGCAATTCATGCATCAATAGTGTATTAATTTGCTGCAGGAGCGAACCTGCGGCGGTTGGAGGAGACGCAACTTGGCGCGGGGAAAGACCTCTGCGGCGCTGCCCAAGCACGCACAGATCAGCGAGATGCTGATCCGTGACATCGCCGCCGGACGGCTGGCCGATGGCGTGCGCCTGCCGCCGGAACGGGAAATGGCCGAGGGTCTGGGCATTGCCGTGGGCACCCTGCGAAAGGCGCTGGAAACCTTGCAGAACAAGGGGTTGCTGGACCGCGTGCAGGGGTCGGGCAACTATGTGCGGGCGCGCGAAGGCGTGGCCTCTATCTATTCGATGCTGCGGCTGGAACTGAAGGACGGGGGCGGGTTGCCGACGGCGGATTTCCTGTCGGTGGACCGGCTGGCCAAACCCGGTGACGCGCCGTTTTTCGGCGCCTCGGAGACAGGTTGGCGATTCCGGCGGCTGCGCTTTCTGGGCGGGGTGCCCGCGGCGATGGAAGAGATCTGGCTGGACGGTGCGCAGGCCGAAGCGATCGCGCCGGACGAGGTGTCGGAGTCGCTCTATCTGTTCTACCGCGAGCGGCTGGGCCTTGTGATCCTGTCGGCGGAGGACCGGGTGTCGCTGGCCCCGGTGCCGGAGTGGCGCGATGCCCGGTTCGGCCCCGCCGTCGGCGACATGGCGGGCTATGTCGAGCGGGTGGCGCGCGACAACGCGGGCGCGGCGGTGGAATTTTCACGCACGTGGTTCGATCCGGGCAGGGTGCACTACGTCAACAGGATCGGCAGGGGCTGAACATGGTGAACTACGGGATCGTCGGCTGTGGCATGATGGGGCGGGAGCATATCCAGAACATCAACCTGCTGCCGCAGGGGCGGGTGACGGCGGTTTTCGACCCGGTGGCCGAGCTTGCCGCCAGCGCGGCGGAGCTTGCCGGTGGCGCACAGATCTGCGCGACCCTGGCGGATCTGCTGGCGGTTCAGGATCTGGATGCGCTGGTGATCGTCAGTCCCAACGACATGCATGTGCCGCAACTGCGCGAGATCGCCGCCACGCGGCACCTGCCGGTGCTGTGTGAAAAGCCGCTCTATACGACGCCCGGGGACGAGGCCTTTCTGAAGGAGTTCGCCAAGGGCTACGGCGCGCCGGTCTGGGTGGCGATGGAGTACCGTTACATGCCCCCCGTGGCGCTGCTGCGCGATGAGGTGGCAGAGGTGACGGGCGGGATTTCCATGCTGACGATCCGAGAGCACCGTTTCCCTTTCTTGCCAAAAGTGGGCGCATGGAACCGGTTCAACGTCCGGACAGGTGGCACGCTGGTCGAGAAATGCTGTCATTTCTTCGACCTGATGCGGCTGATCCTGCAGGACGAGGCGGTGCGGGTCATGGCCAGCGCAGGGCAGGCGGTGAACCACAAGGACGAGACCTATGACGGGCGGTCGCCCGACATCTGGGACAACGGCTATGTGATTGTCGATTTCGCGGGCGGTGCCCGGGCGATGCTGGAGCTGTGCATGTTCGCCGAAGGGTCGCGCTATCAGGAAGAGATCAGCGCGATGGGGCCGCGCGGCAAGATCGAGGCGCTGGTGCCCGGTCCGGGGCGGTTCTGGCCCGAACATCTGGGCGCCGCGCCGGTGCCGCAGGTCGTTGTCTCTCCGCGCGTGCCAAGGGGGCCGCGGGTGATCGAGGTGCCGGTCGAGGCGGACCTGCTGGCCGCCGGGGATCACAACGGGTCGACCTTTTACCAGCATGAGCGGTTCAATGCGGTGGTGCGCGGCGAGGGCAGCCCCGAGGTGACGCTGGAGGACGGCATGGCAGCGGTGCGGATCGGGCTGGCCGCGCAGGAAAGCGCTGCGACCGGGCAGGCGGTGACGCTCTAGCATCTCTGCCGGTTTCCCACCGCTTGATCAAAGTCATGTCTTCGCAGCGCCGTATCCGGCAAACTGCCCGCGAAAGCGGAGCAGGACATGATGGATTCGGGTGAGACGGTTTTTCGGACCGAAGGGCTGACCAAGGTCTATGACACTGGCGAGGTGAAAGTGCATGCCTTGGCGGGGGTCGATCTTGAACTCTACAAGTCCGAACTGACCGTCCTGCTGGGGCCATCCGGGTCGGGCAAGTCGACCCTGCTGAATATCCTTGGCGGGTTGGACAAGCCGTCCGGCGGGCGGTTCTGGTTCCGCGATCAGGAGCTGACGCTGGCCGGGGACCGGGCGCTGACGCGCTACAGGCGCAACCACGTCGGCTTTGTCTTTCAGTTCTACAACCTTGTGCCGTCTCTGAACGCGCGCGAGAATGTGCAACTTGTCACGGACGTGGCGAAAAACCCGATGAAACCGGCCGAGGCGCTGGATCTGGTCGGGCTGTCCCACCGGATGGAACATTTCCCGGCGCAGATGTCAGGCGGCGAGCAGCAGCGGGTGGCCATCGCGCGGGCCATCGCCAAGCGTCCCGATGTGCTGTTGTGCGATGAGCCGACCGGCGCGCTGGACAGCAAGACCGGGGTGAAGGTGCTGGAGACCCTGCAGCACATCAACGATGCCTTTGGCACGACAACCGTGGTCATCACCCACAACGCCGCGATCCGGAAGATGGCGCATCGTGTGGTCCGCTTTCAGGACGGCCGGATCGACCGCGTCGAAGAAAACGATACCCGTCTGGCCGCTGCCGAAATCGAGTGGTGAGCGCCATGCACGCGATGGACATAAAGCTGTTTCGCGATTTCCGGCGGCTGTGGGTGCAGGGGCTGGCGATTGCGCTGGTTCTGGCGGCCGGGGTGGCGATCATCCTGATGTCCGTCGGCATGAGCCGTGCGCTGAACGAAACCCGCAGCGCCTATTACGACAGCAACCGTTTTGCGCATATCTTTGCCTCTGCGCGGCGCGCGCCGGACAGTCTGGTGGCGCGGTTGCGGGATATCGAAGGGGTGGCGGCGGTCGAGGCGCAGGTGCGGTTCTACGCCGTGGTGGACGTGCCCGGGCGGGCGAAACCGGCGACCGGGCACCTGATTTCCTGGCCGGACAGCGGCGCGCCCGAGTTGAACATTCCCCTGCTGCGCAGTGGCCGATGGCCGGAGACGCCGCAAGAGGTGGTGGTGAACGAACCCTTTGCCAAGGCGAACGGGTTTCACCCCGGCGATACGCTGTCGGTCAACCTGAACGGCCGCAAGCGCGAGGTGGTGATCACCGGCACGGCACTGTCGCCAGAGTTCATCTATACCATCGGGCCGGGCGCGCTGATGCCCCAGAACGAAACCTTTGGCGTGCTCTGGATGCAGGAAGAGGTGCTGGACGCGGCCTTTGGCATGGCGGGGGCCTTCAACTCTGTCGCGCTGACGGTGCTGCCGCGCACGCCGCTGGAACCGGTCAAGGACGCGGTGAAATCGGTTCTGGACCTATACGGGGCGGCGACCCCCGTGGGGCGCGATCAACAGCAGTCCAACGCCTTTCTGGATGCCGAGATCACCTCACTGGAGGTCATGGCATGGGTGCTGCCTCCGGTGTTCCTCGGGATCACGATCTTCCTTGTGAACATGGTGATGGGGCGGATCGTGCAGCTGGAACGGGCCGAGATCGGGCTGATGAAGGCGGTGGGCTACACCAACTGGGAGATCGGGCTGCATTACCTGATGCTGGCGGGTCTGATCGCGCTGGTGGGGGTGGGCATCGGTTGGGCCGCAGGCACATGGCTGGCGCAGGCGATGGCGCAGCTTTACGCCAAGTATTTCGACTTTCCGTTCCTGGTCTTTGGTGTGCCGGCCAGCGTCTATGCCTCTTCGGCCATTCTGGGTCTGGCGGCGACCAGTGCGGGCGCGCTGAACAGTGCAATGCGGGCGGCGCGGCTGGCCCCGGCGGTCGCGATGGCCCCGCCCGCGCCGCCGAATTTCCACGGATCGGTCTTTGACCGGTTGGCGGAGATGCTGAACCTGAGCCAGCCGACCCGGATGATCCTGCGCAGCCTGACCCGCTGGCCCCTGCGGGCGGGGATGACGATGCTGGGCATGGCGCTGGCGGTGTCGGTTCTGGTGGCGTCGAATTTCTTTCCCGACGCGATGAAAGAGATCATCGACAAGGCCTTTTACCAGTCGAACCGGCAGGACATGCTGTTGCTGTTTGATCCTGACGCGCCGATCAGCGCGTTGGACGAGGTGGCGCGGATGCCCGGCGTCCTGCAGGTGGAGCCGCAGCAATACCATGCGGCGCGCCTGATCTACGGGTCACACGAAAAGCAGGTGCCGATTTCCACCGTGGCCGAGGGCGCCGATCTGGCGCGGGTGGTGGATGAGAACGGTCAGGTGATCGCGCCGGATCCCTTTGGCATCCTGCTGTCGGACCGGGTGGCCCAGTCGCTGCGCGTCGAGGTGGGCGACACGCTGACCGTCACCTTTGAAAGCGGGCTGCGCGAGACGCACCAGATCCCGGTGGCCGGGGTCGTGACACAGTTCTTCGGGCTGGGGGCCTACATGTCACATGAGGCGCTGAACCGGATGTTCCGGCAGAGCCCGCGGGTGTCGAATGTGAATGTGACACTGGAAGACCCGGAATCGGCGGAGGCCTTCGAGGAGCGGATCAAGGATTTCCCTCGCCTGATGGGCACCATCAACATGACCGAGAACCGGCAGAGTTTCATGGACACGCTGAACCAGAACATCCTTGTGGTGACCTCTGTCTATGCGGCGCTGGGCGCGATCATCACCATCGGCGTCGCCTATAATGCGACGCGGGTGCAGCTGTCGGAACGGGCGCGGGAACTGGCCTGCCTGCGCATCCTTGGATTCACCAAGGGGGAAGTGGCCTATATATTGGCCGGTGAGGTGCTGGTTCTGGCGCTGATCGCGCAGCCGGTGGGGTGGTGGATCGGCGCAATGGTGGCCGAACTGATGACCAGCGGGTTTTCCAGCGACCTGTATTCCATTCCTCTGGTGCTGGAGCCGGCGACTTTTGCCCAGGCGAGCCTGGTCGTGCTGGGGGCGGCGGTGTTTTCCGTGGCCGTGGTGGCGCGGCGACTGAACCGGCTGGATCTGATAGCTGTCATGAAGACAAGGGAGTAACGCGATGACGTGGTCGCTGCGAACGGTGGGCATTTCGGCGCTGGGACTGGCGCTGGTCGGTGGTCTGGCGGTGACGGCCTTTCGGTCCGATCCGGTGCCGGTGGATACGGCGGTCCTGGCGCGCGGCGCGCTGAGCGTGACGGTGGATGCCGACGGCAAGACGCGCATCCGCGAGGTCTATGAGGTGGCGGCGCCGATCACCGGGACGATGCGGCGCCTGCCGATCGAGGTGGGCGATCCGGTGGCGCAGGGCGTGACGGTGGTGGCGGAGGTGCTGCCAGCGGTGCCAACGCTGCTGGACGCACGGACGCGGGCGCAGGCCGAGGCGGCGCTGCGAGAGGCGCAGGCCTCTGTTAAGTTCGCCGAGGCGGAGGTGGCCCGGACCATCGCCGATGAGGCCTATGTGCGCAGTGAATTCGAGCGGATCAAGGCGCTTGTTGCGCGCGGGGCATCGTCGCTGGTGGATCGGGACGCCGCGCAGCGTAAGCTGTCACAGGCCGAGGCGGAAACCTTGTCGGCGGCGGCGCGGCTGGACATGTCGCAGGCCGCGCTGGAAAGCGCGCAGGCCTTGCTGGTCGACCCGCAGGAGGAGGCGGGCAATGGCGATTGCTGTCTGCCGATCCTCGCCCCCGCCGACGGGGTTGTCCTGTCGGTCGAGGGTGTCAGCGCGCGGCCCGTGGTAGCGGGCGCGCCGCTGCTGACGGTGGGGGATCCCGGCGATCTGGAGATCGTGGTGGATCTGCTGTCGGCCGAGGCGACACGTTTGAAGCCGGGCGCGCGGGCCGTGGTGGAACGCTGGGGCGGGGACGACGTGCTGGAGGCGGAACTGCGGCTGATCGAACCGGCGGCGCGGACGGTGGTTTCGGCGCTGGGGATCGAGGAGCAGCGCGTGGATGCGGTGCTGGACCTGACATCGCCCCCGGAAATGTGGGAGGGGCTGGGGCAGGCCTTTTCCGTCTTCGTCCGAATCGAGGAGTGGCGCACCGACGATGCGCTGCTGATTCCCCTGTCGGCGGTCTTTCGGCGCGACGGGCAATGGTATGCCTTTCAGGTCGCGGATGATGCCGCGCGTGAAGTTGCAATAGAGATCGGACGCCGTGACGGACGGTCGGCGGAGTTGCTGGCCGGGTTGACCGCCGGTGACAGCGTGATCCTGCACCCGCCGGATGGCATTACGGAGGGAGTTTCAGTGGTAGAGCGCGGCTGGAAATAGAGTCTTTAAGGTTGAGTCGACGACCGCCGCAAGGAAAGCTTGACGGATGCGCTGCAGACTTCCATTGTAGCCGTAAAGTTTCACGCGCGTAAAGTTTGAGGGGTCGGTTTGGTGCGAATGCCGAAAACCGGGTTTTCGGGGTGCCGCAGGAGGAGGTGGGGATGGCAGAGCGAAAAATCCGGAACATGGAGGAGTTCGCCGAAGTTGCGGGGATCTCGCGCCCGACCGTGTCCAAATACTTCAATGATCCGGAGAGCGTGCGCAAGACGACGCGCGCGCGGATCGAGAGTGCGCTGGAAGAATACGGCTATCGTCCGAACATCTTTGCCATCAACCAGAACCGGAAGCTGACCAAGAATATCGGCATCCTCGTGCCCTTTCTTGCAGACCCGTTCTTTGCCGAAATTGCCCGGAACCTTGAGACGCTCGTGATTGCGGGCGGCTATCGCCCGATCCTGCTCAGCTCACACGGCAACACGGATCAGGAAATCGAGAACCTGGAAAGCCTGCGGTCGATCAAGCCGGCGGGGGCGCTGTTGGCGCCCCTGGGCCGCAGGTCCAACATCGCCGCCGTCGAGGATTTTTGCGAATCCGTGCCCAGCGTTCTTTTTGATAGTAATATCAGTGGTTTGGGAGACGCATTCATCGGTCACGACACGCCGCAGGCGACGGCCCTGATCTGTGATTACCTTGTTCGCACAGGGGAGCCGCCCGCGTTTTTCGAGATGCGCGACCCAACCAACCCCAACGCCTACAAGCGGCGCAACGGCTATATCGCGGCGATGGAGCAGCTGGGGCTGGAGCCGCATCTGTTGCAGGTCGAAGGCGACGGGTGGGAGTTCGAGCGGATCGGCATGGAAGGTGGGCTGAAGCTTTTCGAGGAGAAAGCGATTCCCACCGACACGATTCTCTGCAGCAATGACCGCCTCGCTATCGGCCTTATGGCGGCTGCTTATCAGAAAGGGCAGAGAATCGGGCGTGGGCAAGGGTTTGCCCTGCGCATCGCCGGGCATGATAATCACCCGGTGGCGCAATATACCTGCCCGCCGCTGACCACCATTTCGCAGGACTATACTGCAATTGCAGAACGCAGTGTTCAGCAGTTGTTTGGCCTGATCGAGAGCGGCCAACGTGCTGACGTAAGGGAAGAAATCCTTTTCGAGGGGCGCCTGATCATGCGTCAGTCCGCCTAAAAATGCTGCATTGCGGCAAGCTAAAAGTTTACTCCCGTAAAGTTTTTAATTGACTCAACGCGCCCCATCCTGTTGAGTAAGGCTGTGTTTAAGACACCCTAAGGGAGGAAAACTGATGACACTGAAAGGCGCATTTTTTGCAGCCTCAGCCCTCGTATCTGTTGCGGTCACCGCAGCGAATGCAGAGACGCTGACCATTGCGACCGTGAACAACGGCGACATGATCCGCATGCAGGGCCTGACTGACGACTTCACTGCCAAGACTGGCCACGAGGTGAACTGGGTCACTCTGGAAGAGAACACCCTGCGGACGCGCGTCACCACCGACATTTCGAACAAAGGTGGTCAGTTCGACATCATGACCATCGGCATGTACGAAACGCCGATCTGGGCCGCCAACGGCTGGCTGGTTGCACTGGATGATCTGGGCGAAGAATACGACGCCGACGACATCCTGCCCGCAATGGCCGGCGGTCTGAGCTACGAAGACACGCTCTATGCAGCGCCCTTCTACGGCGAATCCTCGATGATCATGTACCGCACCGACCTGATGGAAGCTGCTGGTCTGGAAATGCCGAAGGCACCGACCTGGGAGTTCATCCGGGAAGCTGCTGTCGCCATGACCGACAAGGACAACGAAGTCTACGGCATCTGCCTGCGCGGCAAGGCCGGCTGGGGTGAGAACATGGCGTTCCTCACCGCGATGTCGAACGCCTTTGGCGCCCGCTTCGTGGACGAGAACTGGACCCCCCAGTACAACACCGAAGCATGGTCGAACACGCTGAACTTCTACATCGACCTGATGAACGAAGCAGGCCCTCCGGGAGCCTCGTCGAACGGCTTCAACGAAAACCTGTCGCTGTTCCAGCAGGGCAAGTGCGGCATGTGGATCGACGCAACTGTTGCGGCATCCTTCGTGACCAACCCGACCGACTCGGAAGTGGCTGACAAGGTTGGCTTTGCTCTGGCCCCGAACACCGGCCTCGGCAAGAACTCCAACTGGCTTTGGGCATGGGCGCTGGCCATTCCGGCAGGCACCCAGAAAGAAGATGCCGCGAAAGAGTTCATCAAGTGGGCGACCTCGAAAGAGTACATCCAGCTTGTTGCGGCCAACGAAGGCTGGGCCAACGTTCCTCCGGGCGCACGTACCTCGCTGTACGAGACCCCCGAGTACCAGGCCGTTCCGTTCGCTCAGATGACCCTGGACTCGATCCTGTCGGCTGACCCGAACAACCCGACCGTTGACCCGGTTCCCTATGTTGGCGTTCAGTTCGCCGCCATTCCGGAATGGGCCGGCCTTGCAGGCCAGATCGGTCAGGAATTCTCCGCAGCTCTGGCCGGTCAGCAGACCGCAGACGAAGCTCTGGAGAAGGCGCAAGCCATCGCAGAAGAAGAACTGGAAGCCGCAGGTTACTGAGGCATCCTCCCAAGGGACGGGGGGTGGTTAGCCACCCCCCGTCTCCCTTAGACGACCCTGTTCCCAATACCAGTATCAGCCCCGTTCAACGCGCAATTTGCGTGAGCAGAGAGGATGTGCGCCATGGCGACCCAGCATTCCCGATCCGCAGCGCGCATGATGATGGCACCCGCAGTAATCCTTCTACTTGGATGGATGCTGGTTCCCTTGATCATGACGCTGTATTTCTCTTTCAAAAGATACCTGCCGCTGCGTGGTGGTGACCTCGGGTGGGCAGGTTTCGACAACTACGTCCGGTTCGTGACATCATCGGCCTTTTGGCCCAGCGTCCAGGCAACCCTGATCATCGTCGGCGGCGCCCTGCTGATCACCGTGGTCTTCGGTGTGTTGCTTGGGATCCTTCTCAATCAGCCCATGTGGGGACAGGGTGTTGTCCGGATCCTTGTGATCGCGCCCTTCTTCGTCATGCCAACCGTGTCCGCGCTGGTCTGGAAGAACATGTTCATGGACCCGGTGAACGGCCTCTTTGCACATCTCTGGAAATTCTTTGGTGCCGACCCGGTGGTCTGGCTGTCCGACGCCTCGCTGTTCTCGATCATCATGATCGTCAGCTGGCAATGGCTGCCCTTCGCCACGCTGATCCTGCTGACCGCGATCCAGTCGCTGGACGGTGAGCAGCTGGAAGCCTCCGAAATGGACGGCGCGCCCGTGCTCAAGCGCTTTTGGTACATTATCCTGCCGCACCTCAGCCGCGCGATCACCATCGTGATCCTGATCGAGACCATCTTCCTGCTGTCGATCTTCGCCGAGATCTTTGTGACGACCGGTGGTGCCTTCGGCTCTCGGACCCTGACATACCTGATCTTCCAGCGTGTTCTGGAAAGCCAGAACGTCGGACTTGGGTCTGCGGGTGGTGTCTATGCAATCATTCTCGCCAATATCGTTGCCATCTTCCTGATGCGCATCGTCGGCAAGAACCTGGACGCGTGAGGAGATAACATCATGGCACGTGCCGTTACAAACCAACGCAAGGTGATCAACACCGCCGCCGCTTGGGCAGTTGGTCTGCTGATCTTCTTCCCGATCCTCTGGACCATCCTCACCAGCTTCAAGACCGAGGCTGTCGCCATTGCCGATCCGCCGGTGTTCCTGGGCTTTGAATGGACGCTGGAGAACTACAGGACAGTTCTGGAGCGGTCGAACTACGCCCGCTTCCTGTGGAACTCGATCATCATCGCCGGTGGCTCTACCGTCCTCGGCATCATCATCGCGGTTCCCGCGGCCTGGTCGATGGCCTTTGTGCCCTCGCGCAAGACCAAGGACATCCTGCTCTGGATGCTCTCGACCAAGATGCTCCCGGCGGTCGGCGTTCTGTACCCGATCTACCTGATCTTCATCAAACTTGGCCTTCTGGACAGCCGTCTTGGTCTGGTCGTGGTGCTGATGCTGATCAACCTGCCGATCATCGTCTGGATGCTCTACACCTACTTCAAGGAAATCCCAGTGGATATCCTCGAAGCGGGGCGGATGGACGGGGCCAGCCTCAAGGACGAGATCCTCTACATCCTCACACCGATGGCCATTCCGGGCATCGCCTCGACCCTGCTGCTGAACTTTATCCTCGCCTGGAACGAAGCGTTCTGGACCTTGAACCTGACGGCAGCCAATGCGGCGCCACTGACGGCCTTCATTGCCAGCTACTCCAGCCCCGAGGGTCTCTTCTACGCCAAGCTCAGCGCGGCATCGACCATGGCCATCGCGCCGATCCTCATCCTTGGCTGGTTCAGCCAGAAGCAACTTGTCAGCGGTCTGACCTTCGGCGCTGTGAAATAAGGACCTGAGAACATGGGACAAATCAACCTAACTCAAGTGACCAAGAGCTTCGGCGACGTCAACGTCATCCCGCCGCTCGACCTCAACATCAACGATGGCGAGTTCACGGTCTTCGTCGGCCCTTCGGGCTGCGGTAAATCCACCCTCCTGCGTCTGATCGCAGGGCTGGAGGACATCACCAGCGGCAAGATCGAAATCGACGGTCAGGACGCCACCAGCCTGCCGCCCGCCAAGCGCGGTCTGGCCATGGTGTTCCAGTCCTACGCCCTGTACCCCCACATGACGGTGCGCAAGAACATTGCCTTCCCGATGAAGATGGCGGGTATGGATCAGGCCGAACAGGACCGGCGCATCGAGGCCGCGGCCAAGGCGCTGAACCTGACCGACTACCTCGATCGTCGTCCGGGTCAGCTTTCGGGTGGTCAGCGTCAGCGTGTGGCCATCGGCCGTGCCATCGTGCGCGAACCCTCGGCCTTCCTGTTCGACGAACCGCTGTCGAACCTGGATGCCGCGCTGCGGGTCGGCATGCGTCTGGAAATCTCCGAGATGCACAAGCGTCTGGCGACCACGATGATCTATGTGACCCACGACCAGGTCGAAGCCATGACCATGGCCGACAAGATCGTGGTGCTGCAGGCCGGCGTGATCGAACAGGTGGGCAGCCCGCTGGAACTGTATCGCGAACCGCGCAACAAGTTCGTGGCCGGTTTCATCGGCTCGCCCAAGATGAACCTGATCGAAGGCGGCGAAGCGGCCAAGCACAATGCCCACACCATCGGCATCCGGCCCGAGCATATCGACGTCTCGACCACCGAAGGCATGTGGCAGGGCACCGTCGGCGTGGCCGAGCACCTTGGCTCTGACACCTTCATCCACATCCACGGCATCCCGGGTTGCGATCCGCTGACCGTGCGTGCGGGTGGCGAAGTGGCCGTGAACCACGGCGACACCGTCTACCTGACGCCGCAGGCGCAGCACATCCACAAGTTCGGTGCCGACGGGCTGCGGATCGCCTAATGCGCCTCGACGGGAAATCCGCCCTTATCACCGGTGCCGCTCGCGGCATCGGCAGGGGGTTTGCCGAGGCTTATGTGCGCGAAGGCGCCACCGTTGCGATTGGTGACATAAACATGGAGGCGGCGGAGCAAACCGCCGCCGAGATCGGCGAGGGGGCCTATGCGCTGCACCTCGACGTGACACGGCAGGACAGTATCGATGCGGCCATTTCGGGCGTGGTCGAGAGGGCAGGCAAGCTGGATATCCTTGTCAACAACGCGGCGGTATTCGACGCGGCGGAGACGGTGGATATCACCCGCGACAGCTATGACCGGCTGTATGCGATCAACGTCGCGGGCACGCTGTTTACCATGCAGGCCGCGGCCCGGCAGATGATCGCACAGGGCCACGGCGGCAAGATCATCAACATGGCGTCCCAGGCGGGGCGCCGTGGTGAACCCCTGGTGTTGGTCTACTGCTCGACCAAGGCGGCGGTCATTTCGATGACGCAGTCGGCCGGGCTGAACCTGATCAAGCATGGCATCAACGTGAATGCCATCGCGCCGGGCGTCGTCGAAGGCGATCACTGGGTCCACGTGGATGCCATGTTCGCCAAGCTGGAAGGCAAGGCGCCGGGGCAGAAAAAGCGCGAGGTCGAGGCCAGCGTGCCTGCGGGCCGATATGCAAAGCCCGATGATCTGTCGGGTATGGCGGTGTTTCTGGCCTCGTCCGAGGCGGATTACATCGTGTCGCAGACATATAACGTCGACGGCGGTCAGTGGATGAGCTGACCGACCGGCGCATAAAACACTCCGGGGCGCTGGCCCCGCGAATAACAGCGAGGGTCTCATGGCGATCAAGCTTTGCAACGCCAATCTGTCCGACTTGCCCGAGGGCGTTCTGGTCCCGACTTATGATCGTTCGGCCCTGACACCCGGTATCGTTCATATCGGGCTGGGGAATTTTCACCGCGGGCATCAGGCCTGGTATCTGCATCGGCTGATGCAGCAGGGGCTGGCGCATGACTGGGCCATCGTCGGTGCGGGCGTCCGTGCCTATGATGCGGCGATGCGCGAAAAGATGTTGAATCAGGACTGCCTGACCACCCTGATCGAGCTGGACCCCAAGAGCAGCTCCGCCGAGGTCGTCGGCTCGATGATCGACTATGTGCCGATCGTTGAAGGCAACGGCCCCCTGATCGAACAGATGGCTGATCCGGCAATCCGCATCGTCGCGCTGACGGTGACGGAGGGCGGGTATTACCTTGATCCGGCGACCAAGAGCTTTGATCCCTCGCACCCCGACATCCAGCATGACATCGCCAACCTCGATACGCCGCGCACGGCCTTTGGTGCGATGATCGCCGCCCTGCGTAAGCGGCGCGACAGCGGCGCGGGCCCGTTCACCTGTCAGAGCTGTGACAACCTGCCGGGCAACGGCACCAAGCTGGAGGAAGTGGTGCTGGGCCTTGCGCGTCTGGCCGATCCGGCGCTGGCGGACTGGATTGCCGCCGAGGTCACGTTCCCCAATTCGATGGTGGATTGCATCGTGCCCGCGACCGGCCCGCGGGAACTGGCGCTGGTGCGCGAATTCGGCATCGACGATGACGTGCCGGTCACGCATGAGAATTTCCGCCAATGGGTGATCGAGGACAAGTTCTGCGCCGGGCGCCCGGACTGGGAAAAGGTGGGGGCCACGATCACCGACCTGGTCCACGACTACGAGGCGATGAAGCTGCGGATGCTGAACGGTGGTCACCAGATCATCGCCGCCCCGGCAGAGGTGCTGGGCATCGAGTCGATCGACGCCACCATGTCACATCCGCTGATCCGTGGCCTGCTGCGCAAGGTGGCGCTGGACGAAATCGCACCGCATGTGCACGCGGTGCCGGGCATGACGCCAGAGGCCTATGTCGATCTGATCGATGAGCGGTTCTCGAACCCCAAGATCATCGACACGGTGCGCCGCGTGGCCTTCGACGGTTCGTCCCGGCATACCGGTGCGGTCCTGCCGGTGATCCGTGATGCGGTCGCCGCCGGCACGCCGCTGGAAGGGCTGGCGCTGAGCCAGGCGCTCTGGGCGCGGATGTGCTACGGCACGCGCGAGGACGGCACCGAAATCATCGCCAACGATCCGGTCTGGGAGGATCTGGTCAAGGCTTCGATCGAGGCGCGTGAGAACCCGCAGGCTTGGCTCGAACAGCGCCATTTCTACGGCAAACTTGCGGATGACGCCCGCTTTTCCGCGGCCTTCGCAGAGGCGCTGAACCGAATCTGGGCCGAGGGAGTAGAGGCCGCGCTGCGCGCCTACATCGGCTGAACGACCCACTAGGGACAGTGGAAAATGGTCTGTCCTCAATGGGTTGGCTGAAACGTGAGAGGGCTTTCGCCATGCGGCGAAGGCCCTTTTTCGTTGCCGGGCGGGATTGCGTCCCGGCGGTGGATTCGTTGAACCGTTCGTCTTTCTGACAAATTCGATTGAACGAACTTTTTGCTTTTAGCTTTCTGTTAGTTCGAAACGGAGAGGTTGGCGGCGCACCAAATGCGGTGGCGCAGACCGGAACCCATGGCCTGCATCTGTCAGAACGACGTCAGAAAAGCCGATCGCGGCAAATGAAAACCGGCGCCAAAACGCGCTTTCGAAATCAAGGGCAAGAATATGTCTAGTATCCTGACGAACAACGGCGCCATGGTCGCGCTGCAAACCCTCAAATCCATCAACTCGAGCCTGGCCGACACACAAAGGGACATCTCGACCGGCAAGCGTGTCGCCACTGCCAAGGACAACTCTGCCGTCTGGGCCATCTCCAAGGTGATGGAAGCTGACGTGAAGGGCTTTAAAGGCATTTCCGACAGCCTCAACCTTGGTCAGTCGACCGTTGCCGTCGCCCGTCAGGCGGCCGAAACCGTCACTGACCTGCTGACCGAGATCAAGGGACGTGTCGTTGCCGCGCAGGAAGAGAACGTAGATCGGGCCAAGATCCAGACGGATATCGATGCGCTGCGCGATCAGATTTCCGCCGTTGTCGGCGCCGCCCAGTTCAACGGGCTGAACCTGCTGTCCAACACCGATCTGACGGCGGGATCCGGCCAGATCAATATTCTGTCCTCGCTGGATCGGTCGGGCAGCGGCGTGACCGCCTCTGACATCACCGTGGCGAAGCAGGATCTGGGAACCAGTGTGGCATCCATCGACGTGGCCACAACCGGCGCAACTGCCGTTGGTACGGACGAAGCGTCCGGCGCCGCAAACACCGCCGCTGTGGCCCTGACCGGTGCCGCGACGCAGCCGACTACGCTGGCCGTTATCGGGCAAACCGCGGGAGCAGGCACCGCGACCGTGGCAGCGGGCACCGGCTTCTCGATCGAGATCACCGCAGGTGCGGCTGGCCTTGCCACCTTCAACACCACCGCAACCGCAGGCGCACAGGAAATCACCTACGTCGCCCGCGACGGTGATACGCAGGCAGACGTGACGGCGGGTCTTGTGGCGGCGTTCAACAAATACGTGGCCGACAACTCGGACATCACGGATGGGTTGGGCATTGCCGCGGCAGTGAACGGCACCAATGCGAACCAGCTGGATTTCACCGGCGCCAACAACACCGGCGACAACTTCTCGGTTCAGGTGCGCAGCTACGCGGCAACCGACACCACCATCGGTGGCCGGCTGGAGGCGCTGTCGGATATCGATGTCAGCACGCAGGCGGGCGCGGACTCTGCCTTGCTGGAGGTCGAAACGCTGATCCAGACGGCCATCGACGCCGCCGCCGCCTTTGGTTCGGCGCAGGGGCGGATCGAAACGCAGGTCGAATTTGTCTCTCAGCTGACCGACGCGCTGAAATCCGGCATCGGCGCGCTGGTCGATGCCGACATGGAAGAGGCCTCGGCCCGTTTGCAGGCGCTGCAGGTGCAGCAGCAGCTGGGTGTTCAGGCGCTGTCGATCGCCAACCAGGCGCCGCAGTCGCTGTTGTCGCTCTTCCAAGGGTAAGGTGACGTGGCGCGGGCCGGATGACCGGCCCGCACCGCGTAGACCTGATCAGACAAAACCCCTTTCCGCGCTGCGGGAAGGACGATCACTCAAGCGCCGGTTCCTTGCACAGGGACCGGCGTTTATGCAATTCAGGCTTGCGGTGCAGCTGCCCGTGGGAACGTTTCACCAAAATCCCGCTGGGCCGCCTAATTTTTTGGCATGTGCTGTCGCGGTGTGCGCAAATCCCCTGCGCTTGCTTGCCTTCGTCTGCCGGTGTTGTGACATGGTTTCATGCCAGATCGCATGACCATCGTTGTTGTCGAAGAAGACCGGGACCGCGCCATCGCCATCGTCGATGCGTTGCGCGCCTCGGGCTCTTACGATGTGCATGTCATCGGAAATGTCTCCAGCCTTGCGCGTCGTATCGGTGCACTGGCCCCGGACGTTGTGCTGATCGATATCGACAATCCGACCCGCGACATGCTGGAGGAACTGACGCTGGCCTCCGGACCGCTGGACCGGCCGGTCGCGATGTTCGTTTCCGGCGCGGCGGGGGGGCTGGCCCGAGAGGCGATTGAGGCCGGGCTGTCCGCCTATGTGGTCGACGGGCTGAAACCGGAGCGTCTGAAACCGGTGCTGGATGCTGCCATCGCCCGGTTCCAGATTGCGCGCCAGATGCGCAGCGAACTGGCCGAAACCCGACGCGCGCTGGAGGAACGCAAGGTCATCGACCGCGCCAAGGGTCTGTTGATGAAGGCGCGCGGCATACAAGAGGAAGAGGCCTACGCCCTGTTGCGCAAGGCGGCGATGGATCAGGGCAGGCGCGTGGCCGATGTGGCCGAGGCGCTGGTCACGGCCTCGGGGCTGCTGTCATGAAGACGGTCACGCTGCCCGTTGCCTATGTGCCGCTTGTGGACGCCGCGCCGCTGATCGTGGCGCATGAAATGGGATTCGCCCGCGAAGAGGGGATCGATCTCGATCTTGTGGCGGCGCCGTCATGGTCGTCGGTGCGGGATATGCTGGCCTTTGGCCGGGTGGACGCCGCGCATCTGCTGTCACCGGTGCCGGTTGCCATGGCGCTGGGGCTTGGCGGGTTTTCGCAGCCCTTGTCGGCGGTGTCGGTCCTGTCGGTCAACGGCAATGTCATCGGTGTGGGCCGCGCGCTGGAGGCGCGGTTGCGCGACGCGGGATACGGTTTTGATTTCCACGATGCGCAGGGGGCGGCGGCTGCGCTGGCCGGTGTGGCCGAGGGGCCGCTGGTCTTTGGCGTGCCCTTTCCCTTTTCGATGCATGTGGAACTCTTGCACTATTGGCTGGACGTCACGGGCCTGTCGGCCACGGGTGTCGAATTGCGAACGGTGCCGCCACCCCTGATGGCCGAGGCGTTGGCCGAGGGGGATATTGACGCATTTTGTGTTGGCGAGCCTTGGGGATCGGCTGCGGTCGAGGCAAAGGCAGGCGCGTTGTTGTTGCCGGGGCAGGCGATCTGGGCCTTTGCCCCGGAAAAGGTGCTGGCTGTGCGGACCGGCTGGGCCGAAACCGAGCCGCACCTGCTGGGCAAGCTGATGCGCGCGGTCTGGCGGGCAGGCCGCTGGCTGAATGCGCCCGAGAGGCGCACCTCTGCGGCGGAAATCCTGTCTCGGCAGCCGTATCTGGACCTGCCGTCGGAACTGATTGACAGGGCGCTGACCGGACAACTGACCATTTCCACACTGGGCGAGCAGCGGCAGGTCGACCGCTTCATCGAATTCCACGGAGGCGCGGCGAATTTCCCGTGGCGCAGTCAGGCCAAGTGGATTGCGCACCGCCTGGCGCTGCGCGCGGGTATGGATGACCGTGCGGCCCGCGCTGCCGCCGCCGAGGTCTTTCGCAGCGATATCTACCGCCAGCAAATGGAGGCGACGCCGGCCGATCTGCCCGGCGCTTCGGAAAAGCTCGAAGGTTCGATTCGGGCAAGAACGGCCGTCGCCTCGCAGAAAGGCCAGCTGTCGCTGCTGCCCGATGCGTTTTTCGATGGCCGGATTTTTGACCCCGATCAGGGCTAGTGCCCATTTTTGCGGCAACGCAGCATTTCTGGCCCCGACTTTTCGGCAATTACGCTGCAGCGCCGCAATTTTGCTTTGAACGAAGGCCGGAATTGTCGGATCAATAGGTCAAGGCGCGCAACGATGTGCGTCCAGAGAACGCCTCCCAAAGATCGGGATTTTCCGAGCAACGCCGCTCACTCTTCGTCCACCTCCCGGACGAGGCGTGTTTGCGGCTTTTTGTTTTGGCCCGGTGTTTCCCTGTGACGGAGCCGGGCGCCCTACAACGAAAAAGGGACCGACCCAATGAAGTCTTTCCTCTTCGGCCTTGCGGCCACCACTGCCCTGATCAGCCCGGCCTTTGCCCAGATGCTGGAGCTTGAAAAGGACGAACTGACCTTTGGTTTCATCAAGCTGACCGACATGGCGCCGCTCGCCGTGGCCTATGAGCAAGGCTATTTCCTGGACGAAGGCCTGTTCGTCACGCTGGAGGCGCAGGCCAACTGGAAGGTGCTGCTGGACGGCGTGATCGGCGGACAGTTGGACGGCGCGCACATGCTGGCCGGTCAACCGCTGGCGGCGACCATCGGGTTCGGCACCGAGGCGCATATCATCACCCCCTTCTCGATGGACCTGAACGGCAACGGCATCACCGTGTCGAACGAGATCTGGGAAAAGATGCTGCCGCATATCCCCAAGATGGACGACGGCCGCCCGCAGCACCCGATTTCGGCAGAGGCGCTGGCGCCGGTGGTCGAAGAGTTCAAATCCGAAGGCAAGCCCTTCAACATGGGCATGGTCTTCCCGGTTTCGACCCACAACTATGAACTGCGTTACTGGCTGGCCGCCGGTGGTCTGCACCCGGGCTATTACAGCCCCGAGAACGTCACCGGCCAGATCGGCGCGGATGTGTTCCTGTCCGTGACCCCGCCGCCGCAGATGCCCGCCACGCTGGAGGCCGGCACCATCTATGGCTACTGCGTGGGTGAGCCGTGGAACCAGCAGGCGGTGTTCAAGGGCATCGGCGTGCCGGTCATCACCGACTATCAGCTGTGGAAGAACAACCCGGAAAAGGTGTTCGGTATCACCGCCGAATTCGCCGAGCAGTATCCGAACACCACGCTGGCGCTGACCAAGGCGCTGATCCGCGCGGCGATCTGGCTGGACGAAAACGACAACGCCAACCGCCCCGAAGCGGTCGAGATCCTGTCGCGTCCCGAATACGTGGGGGCCGATTACGACGTGATCGCCAACTCGATGACCGGCTTCTTCGAATTCGAGAAGGGCGACAAGCGCGACATTCCCGATTTCAACGTCTTCTTCCGCTACAACGCGACCTACCCCTTTTACTCGGACGCGGTCTGGTACCTGACCCAGATGCGCCGCTGGGGCCAGATCGCCGAGCCGAAGTCCGACGCCTGGTATGACGAGGTCGCGCAGAGGGTCTATCGCCCCGACATCTACCTGCAGGCCGCGCGCTTGCTGGTCGATGAGGGTCTGGCAAACGAGGCCGATTTCCCCTGGGACAGCGACGGTTACAAGGTGCCGACCCCCGCGGGCGATATCATCGACGGCATCCCCTACGACGGCAAAGCGCCCAACGCCTACCTCGACAGCCTGCCGATCGGCCTGAAAGGCGAGCAGATCGTCGTCGGCGCAGAAGTCAAAGGCTGATGAGCTGACCGGGGCGGGCACCACGGTCCCGGTGCCGCCCCGACCCGAATGAACCAGCGGTGCGCAGAACATGCGCACCCTACCCAACCCCGTAGGGTGTGCCTGCATGGCGCACCATCCGACCGACCCGACCGTGAGGATCGCAGCCATGACCGCCATCGACCCCGAGACGCTGAGCGCAGAGGCCACCCGAGAGGCCCGCCGCGCCCGTCTGTTCACCCGTATCAATGCCGCCGACAAATGGTTTCAGGTTCTCGGCCTCAGCTGGATCACCCCGGCGCTGAAGGCCATGGCCGGTGACAACCCCAAGGCGCAGATGAAAGAGCTGTGGCGTCTGCTGGCTGTGCCGCTGATCGCCATCGCGGGCTTCCTTGTTCTCTGGGGCACGCTTGCGCCGCAGGTGCAGACCTCGCTTGGCGCGGTGCCCGGTCCGGCCGCCGTCTGGGAAGAGGCCAAGAACCTGCACGCCGACGCCCAGGCCAAGGCCGCCAAGCAGGCGAAGTTCGAGGAGATGGTCGAGAAGCGGAACCAGAAGTTCATCGACGCGGGCCAGCCGGAAAAGGTCAAGAACGTCGCCTATACCGGTGCGCCCAGCTATTACGCGCAGATCTGGACCTCGATCCAAACGGTCTTTTTCGGGTTCTTCATCGGCACCGTGATTGCCATTCCGCTGGGCATCATGGCCGGCCTGTCCCCCACGGCCAACGCCGCGATGAACCCGCTGATCCAGATTTTCAAGCCGGTTTCGCCGCTGGCATGGCTGCCGATCGTCACCATGATCGTTTCGGCCGTTTACGCCACCAATGACGGGCTTTTCGCCAAGTCGTTCCTGATCTCCGCGATCACGGTCACGCTGTGTTCGATCTGGCCGACGATCATCAACACCGCGCTGGGCGTGGCCTCGATCGACAAGGATCTGGTCAACGTTTCCAAGGTGTTGAAGATGAACACCTACACCAAGGTCACCAAGCTGGTTCTGCCCTCGGCGCTGCCGCTGATCTTTACCGGGCTGCGGCTGTCGCTGGGCGTAGGCTGGATGGTGCTGATCGCGGCAGAGATGCTGGCGCAGAACCCGGGTCTTGGCAAATTCGTCTGGGATGAATTCCAGAACGGCTCTTCCAGCTCGCTGGCCAAGATCATGGTTGCCGTCTTTACCATCGGTATCATCGGCTTCCTGCTGGATCGCGTGATGTACGCGCTGCAGAGCCTCTTCACCTTCTCGAACCAGCGGTGAACGACATGGCTGTGATCGATTTCAAGAATGTCACCAAGAGCTTTGGCGAAGGCACCAATGCCGCCACGGTTCTGAAAAACATCGACCTCGAAGTGCAGGAAGGCGAGTTCCTCGTGCTGCTGGGCTTCTCCGGAACCGGCAAGACGACGCTGATCAACCTGATGGCCGGGCTGGAAAAGCCGACCAAGGGCAGCGTCACCTTCAAGGGCAAGCCCATCGAGGGGCCGGGGCGCGAGCGCGGCGTGATCTTTCAGAACTATTCGCTGATGCCCTGGTTGACGGTGAACGGGAACGTGCAACTGGCGGTGGACACCGTGTTCCCCTCCATGCCGAAGGCGGAAAAGGCCGCGAAGGTGGCGCACTACGTGCAGATGGTGGGACTAAGCCATGCCGCCACGCGGCGCCCGGCGGAACTGTCCGGCGGCATGCGTCAGCGAGTGAACGTGGCGCGCGCGCTGGCCATGAACCCCGAGGTCCTGCTGCTGGACGAACCGCTGTCGGCGCTGGACGCGCTAACCCGCGCCAATCTG
Source organism: Antarctobacter jejuensis (assembly GCF_052266595.1). NCBI lineage: Bacteria > Pseudomonadati > Pseudomonadota > Alphaproteobacteria > Rhodobacterales > Roseobacteraceae > Antarctobacter > Antarctobacter jejuensis. The sequence goes on from NZ_JBQQXJ010000011.1 coordinate 158,297, forward strand.
GCGGATGAGGTCGAGAAAATCTGGGAAGCCGAGAAAAAGACCTGTGTTCTGATCACCAACGACGTTGACGAGGCGATCCTGCTGGCTGACCGGATCATCGCGCTGAACCCGGACGGTTCACTGGGCGAGCATTTCACGGTGGACATCGAACGCCCCCGCGAACGCACGGTCATGAACCATGACGAGCGGTTCAAATCGTTGCGCGGCAAGGTCACCCAGTACCTGATGGACGTTGGTATCGAGGCCAAGGCCGAAGGCACCCGCGTGCTGCCGGACGTGACCCCGATCCACGGTGTGCCAAAGGCCATCAAGGAGGCCCAGGAGGGCATGATCGAAGAGCGGTTCCTTGATTTCAGCCAATTGCACAAGGTCTATGCCACGCCCAAGGGGCCGCTGACCGTGGTCGAGGACTTCAACCTGAAAATGAACCGGGGCGAGTTCATCTCTCTGATCGGTCACTCGGGCTGTGGCAAGTCCACGGTGCTGACCATGGCCGCCGGTCTGAATTCGATCTCCAAGGGCGCGATCAAGCTGGACGGTCGCCATGTCGAAGGCGCGGACCCGGAACGCGCGGTGGTGTTTCAGTCGCCCTCGCTGTTCCCATGGCTGACGGCGCGGGAAAACTGTGCCATCGGCGTCGACAAGGTTTTCCCCCGCGCATCGCAGGCCGAACGGCAGGACGTGGTGGAATATTACCTTGAACGCGTGGGGCTGGCGGATGCGATGGATCGCCCCGCGGTCGATATGTCGAACGGCATGAAGCAACGTGTGGGGATCGCGCGTGCCTTTGCCCTGTCGCCCAAACTGCTGCTGCTGGACGAACCCTTTGGCATGCTGGACAGCCTGACGCGCTGGGAGTTGCAGGAAGTGCTGATGGAGGTCTGGGACCGGACCAAGGTCACCGCGATCTGCGTGACCCATGACGTTGACGAGGCGATCCTGCTGGCGGACCGGGTGGTGATGATGACCAACGGGCCGCAGGCGACCATCGGCAAGATCGTCGATGTGGACCTGCCGCGCCCCCGCTCGCGCAAGGCGCTGCTCGAACATCCCGATTACTACCACTACCGCGCGCAGGTGCTCGATTTCCTTGAGGAATATGAGCACGGCAAGCACGGCAAGTCCGAACCGAAACCGGCCAAGCCGACCAATCGCAAGGCCGCCTGAGCGCGCCGGAAAGGGATTAGACCATGGAAACGGTACTGGACTCCGACGCCGCTGCACAAACCTTCGTCAAAGTCAGCGAAGTCTGGGTGCCCGATGGCGATGTGCTGAAACTGGCGGACGGCAGCTACGGCGATCTGGAAGCTTTCGAGGAAGCCTCTCGCGCGACACAGTTTGCGCGCGGTGAGGGGCTGCCCGGCAAGGCCTGGGCAGAGGGGCGGCCCGTTGTTCTGAAAGGGTTCGACGGCAGCTACTTCAAGCGGACCGAAGCCGCCAAGGCCGCGGGGCTGACCAGCGCTGTCGCCGTGCCGGTTTTTGACGGCGAGACGCTGAAGGCGGTTCTGGTCGTGCTGTGCGGCGATGATGAGACCCATGTGGGGGCCATCGAGATCTGGCACGAGCAGGACGGTCTGCTAATGCTGGACGACGGTTACTACGGTGCCGCGCGCCATTTTGAATGGGTCAGCCAGCACACGCATTTCCCGCGCGGGCAGGGACTGCCCGGCGGTGTCTGGGCGTCGAACACGCCGATGCTGATGCGCGAGCTGGGGTCGGGGTACAAGTTTATCCGTGCCGACAGCGCCGGACGCGCGGGCCTGACCACCGGCCTTGGCGTGCCGATCCCGGTGCCGGGCGGCAAGACCTTTGTGCTGACCCTGCTGACGGCCTTAGGCACCCCCATCGCGCGGCGGTTCGAGCTGTGGGACGCGCGTCCCGCCAAGGTGGGCAGCAAATCGGCGGCGATCCTGATGGACGGCATCTGTGAGCGCGACGGACCGCTGTGGACCGACGACACCCAGACAGAGCCGCGCCGTGTCGAACCCTGGCAGGGTGTCATCGGCAAGGCGCTGGGCACCGGGTTGCCCGTGGTCGAAAGCGGCGCGCCGGGCGTGACGGCCGGATACAAGACGATGGTGGCCCTGCCGATCCATCACGACGGAGACATCGCGCACATCGTGGCGTGGTATTGCTGAGAGGACGAAGGATCATGCAGAAACTTGTCGTCATCGGAGCAGGCATGGCCTCTGGCCGGGTGCTGGAGCACCTGCGGGAGACCGCGCCGCAAGACTTCGAGATCACGCTGTTCAACGCTGAACCGCGCGGCAACTACAACCGCATCATGCTCTCGCCGGTCCTGTCGGGCGAGAAGTCCTACCAGGAAATCGTCACCCATGACGATGGCTGGTACGCGGACAACCAGATCACTTGCCGTTTCGGCGAAACGGTCACGGGGATTGACCGCGACCGCAAGGTGGTGATCGGCGAACACGGGGAAGTGGCTTATGACAAGCTGATCCTCGGCACCGGTTCGGCACCGTTCATCATCCCGGTTCCGGGTCATGATCTGCCCGGCGTTGTCGCCTATCGCGACCTCGAGGACACCAACGCCATGATCGACGCGGCGGGCAAACCCGGCGCGCGGGCGGTGGTGATCGGCGGCGGGTTGCTGGGCCTTGAGGCGGCGGCAGGTCTGCGTCTGCGCGGGATGGACGTGACCGTGTTGCACATCGCCAGCCACCTGATGGAGCGGCAGCTGGACGCTGCGGCCGGCTATCTGCTGAAGAAGGATCTGGAGCGCCGCGGCATCGAGGTGCTGCTGGAGGCCTCGACCAAAGAGATCACCGGTGACGGCAAGGCGGAAATGGTGCGGCTTGCCGACGGAACCGAATTGCCCTGCGATATTGTCGTGATGGCTGTGGGGATCCGTCCTTCTGTCAAACTGGGACAAGAGGCGGGGCTTGATTGTGGTCGTGCGATCAAGGTCGATGCGCAGATGCGCACCTCGGATCCGGATATCTTTGCCGTGGGCGAATGCGTGGAGTTCGAGGGCAACCTCTTTGGCCTTGTTGCGCCGCTGTATGATCAGGCGAAGGTTCTGGCCGGGACGCTGACGGGTGAAGACAGCGCCTTTGTGATGCGCGAACTGTCGACCAAGCTGAAGGTCACCGGCTGTGACCTGTTCAGTGCGGGCGACTTCGCCGAAGGCGAGGGGCGCGAGGATATCGTGTTCCGCGATCCGGCGCGCGGTGTCTACAAACGCCTAGTGATTGAAGGCAACAAGCTGGTCGGCGCGGTGATGTACGGCGACACCGCCGACAGCAACTGGTTCTTTGGCCTGATCAAGGACGGCACCGACATCGAAGAGATGCGTGAAACGCTGATCTTTGGTCCCGCCTACCAGGGAGGTGGCCAAACGGACCCTCTCTCAGCCGTTGCAGCCTTGCCGCCTGAGGCGGAAATCTGTGGCTGTAACGGCGTCTGCAAATCCACCATCGTCGCGGCCATCGAAGGAGGCGCCACCGATCTGGGCGCGGTCAAGGCGACCACCAAGGCCAGCGCCTCTTGCGGGACCTGCACCGGGCTTGTGGAGCAGGTGCTTCAGGTCACGCTGGGCGACGGGTTCCAGATGCCCGCCGCGCAATCGATCTGTGGCTGCACCGACCTGTCCCACGAAGACGTGCGCCGCCTGATCAAGAGCCAGGAGCTGAAAAGCCAGGAAGCGGTCTGGCAGGAGTTGGGCTGGAAGACGGTCAACGGCTGCCATGTCTGCCGCCCGGCGATCAACTATTATCTGCTGGCGGATTGGCCGCTGGAGTACAAGGACGACCCGCAAAGCCGGTTCGTCAATGAACGCAACCATGCCAACATCCAAAAGGACGGCACCTATTCCGTCATGCCACGTATGTGGGGCGGGATGACCACCCCGCAGGAGTTGATCGCCATCGCGCAGGCGGCCGAGAAATACGGTGCAACGGTGAAGGTTACCGGCGGTATGCGGATCGACCTTCTGGGGGTGAAGAAAGAGGATCTGCCGGCGATCTGGCATGATCTGAACCAGGCGGGCATGGTATCCGGTCACGCCTATACCAAGGGTCTGCGTACGGTGAAGACCTGTGTCGGATCGGACTGGTGCCGCTTTGGCACGCAGGACAGCACCGGCCTTGGCATCAAGCTTGAGAAAAAGCTGTGGGGGTCCTGGACGCCGCACAAGGTCAAGCTGGGCGTTTCGGGCTGTCCGCGCAACTGCGCCGAGGCCACCTGCAAGGACGTGGGCATCATCTGCGTCGACAGCGGCTATCAGGTCAGCGTCGCGGGTGCTGCGGGCATGGACGTGAAAGAGACCGAGCGTCTGGTCGATGTGAAGACCGAAGAAGAGGCGATTGAATGGACCACCGCCTTTGTCCAGCTCTATCGCGAGAACGCCAAGTACCTTGACCGGGCTTACAAGTGGGTCGCCAAGGTCGGGCTCGACTGGGTCAAGGAGGTTCTGGCGGATGACGCCGAGCGCGCAGCCCTGGTGGCGCGGTTCGATGTCTCGCAAAGCGTCTATCAGAAGGACCCCTGGGCCGAGCGGGCAGAACCGGAGGCGGCGCGCCGTTTCCAGCCCATGGCCGATTTCACCAAGGAGGCAGCGGAATGAACTGGATCGATATTGGCGCCCTTGACGATGTGCCGCTGCGCGGTGCCCGACTGGTCAAGACACACGCGGGTTGCATCGCCGTCTTCCGCACCGGCGAGGCCGAGGTTTTTGCCGCCTCCAACACCTGTCCGCACAAGGCCGGTCCCCTGTCCGAAGGGATCGTGCATGGGCAGAAAGTGACCTGCCCGCTGCACAACTGGGTCTTTGACCTGAACACCGGTCAGGCGCAGGGCGCAGACGACGGGCGGATCGATGTCTACCCTGTCCAAGTCGAGGACGGGCGCATCCTGCTGGACGTTTCCGCGCTGGAAAAGCGGAGCGCGGCGTAATGGATGGCGGGGCAGGGACCGGACAGACGACCGTACGCTCGACCTGCCCCTATTGCGGGGTGGGCTGCGGTGTATTGCTTACGCCCAACGGCGTGGGTGGGCTGGATGTGCGGGGCGACCCGCAGCATCCGGCCAACCTTGGGCGGCTCTGCTCCAAGGGATCGGCGCTGGGCGAGACGCTGGGCTTGGGTCACCGACTGATGGCCCCGCGCATCGATGGACAGGACGTATCGTGGGATCATGCCCTGCAAACTGTGGCGGACCGATTTTCCGCAACCGTGGCAGAACACGGACCGGACAGCGTTGGTTTCTACGTTTCAGGTCAGTTGCTGACCGAGGATTACTACGTCGCCAACAAGCTGATGAAAGGCTTCATCGGTTCGGCCAATATCGACACCAACTCGCGCCTCTGCATGGCTTCGACCGTTGCGGGTCACAAGCGCGCCTTTGGCACCGATACGGTGCCCGGCACCTATGAGGATCTGGAGGAGGCCGATTTGATCGTCCTCGTCGGCTCCAACCTCGCGTGGTGTCACCCGGTGCTGTATCAGCGCGTCTTGGCGGCGCGTAAGGCGAAGGGCACGAAGATCGTCGTGATCGACCCGCGCCGCACCGCCAGTTGCGATGGCGCAGACATGCACCTTGCCCTGCAGCCGGGATCGGATGTGGCGCTGTTCAATCGCCTGTTTGCGGAAATCTACGAACAGGGGGCGCTGGACAAGGAGTTCCTGCAGTACACCGAAGGCTTTGACGCGGTGCTGAGAACGGCCAGCATGGAGGACACATCGGTTGTCGGGCTGAGCGAGCAGGAGGTCCTTGCCTTCTGCACCCTTTGGATCCGGAACGAGAAGGTGGTGACCATCTTCAGCCAGGGGGTGAACCAGTCGACCTCCGGCTCTGACAAGGTCAACGCGATCCTCAACTGCCACCTCGCCACGGGCCGGATCGGTAAACCCGGATGCGGGCCGCTGTCCGTCACCGGGCAGCCCAATGCGATGGGGGGACGCGAGGTGGGCGGGCTGGCCAATATGCTGGCCTGCCATCTGGACCTCGAAAACGCCGATCACCGGGTCGCGGTGCGCGATTTCTGGTCCGCGCCGCAGGTTCCGGACAAGCCGGGGCTGAAGGCCGTGGACATGTTCCGCGCCGTTGGGGACGGTCGGATCAAGGCGCTGTGGATCATTCACACCAATCCCGCCGTCTCCATGCCGGAGGCCGACGCGGTGCGCGATGCGATCGCAGGTTGTGACTTTGTGGTGGTCAGCGACATCACGGGCGCGACCGATACCGCGCGGCTTGCGCATGTCCTGCTGCCGGCCACCGCATGGGCGGAAAAGGACGGCACGGTCACCAATTCCGATCGCACCATCAGCCGTCAGCGGGCCGTGTTGCCCGTGCCCGGTCAGGCGCGCCCGGATTGGGAGATCCTGGCCGAGGTTGGCCGTCGCATGGGCTGGCACGGGGCGTTCGACTATCAGAGTCCGGCAGAGATTTTCCGGGAATATGCCGCCCTGTCGGGGATCGCCGGAGGTTTCGGCCGGGACTTTGACATATCCGGCCTCGCCGGTCTGCGGGAAGAGCAATACGAGGACCTGCAACCCACGCGGTGGCCGGTGACGGCCCATCGCAGCGGCGGACGGTTCTTTGCCGACGGGCAGTTCTATCATCCCGGCGGCAGGGCGCGTCTTTTGCCGGTCACCTACCGTCCCCCTGCCGCGCGCACCGGGCCGCGCTTTCCGTTTCGGCTCAACACCGGGCGTACACGGGATCAGTGGCACACCATGACCCGCACCGCCCTGTCGCCGCGTCTGTCGGCGCATCTGGCCGAGCCGTTTCTGGAGATACATCCTCTGGACGCGCGGGCACAGGACATCGCGCCTGCCGATCTTGTCCGCGTCGACAGCCCGCAAGGCAGCGCCATCCTGCGGGCGCGGATCACCGATGCGGTGCAGCCGGGGCAGGTCTTTGCCCCGATGCACTGGACCGGCGAAACCGCGCCTTCTGCACGGATCGACGCCGTTGTCGCCGCCGAGACCGATCCCGTTTCGGGGCAGCCGGAAAGCAAAGCCAGCGTGGTCAACGTTACGCGCCTGCAGGCAGCGTGGTACGGCTTTGCCGTGTCGGCAAAGACCATAGCGCCGTCATCCGATTACTGGGCTTTGGCCACGACCACCGCAGGCATGCGCGCCGAACTGGCGGGGCTGGCAGAGGTCGACGATTGGGAAGCAGAGGCGCGCCGTCTGTTCAATGAGCCCGACGCGCAAATCACCTCTGTCATAGATACCAAGCGCGGCAGTGCGCGGATCGCCCTGCGCGACGGGGACAGGCTGATTGCCGCGCTGTTCGTGTCACCCGAACCCGTAGCGGTGATGCGCGACTACCTTGCCTCATTGCCCGACGCACCGGATCAGAGCCTGCTGTCCGGACGGTCGCCTGCAGATATGCCCGATCCGGGGCCGATCCTGTGCTCTTGCTTTGGTGTCGGCGTGAACACTATCCTTGCCGCCATCGAAACAGAGGGCCTGATGAGCGTCGACGCCATCGGCGCGGCCTTGCAGGCGGGCACGAACTGCGGTTCCTGCCGCCCGGAACTGGCCGACCTTTTGGCCATGGCGCAGACAAGGGAAGCCGCTGAATGAGCCTGTCCGAACATGTCCGCACGCTGGGCCGTGGTCCGGGGCGGTCACGGTCGTTGACCGAGGACGAAGCCGTCGACGCCATGTCTCAGATGCTGCAGGGCGCCGCACCCGAGGCGGTGGGCGCGCTGCTGATGCTGCTGCGGATGAAAGGCGAGACGAAAGAAGAGATCGCCGGATTTGCACGCGCCGCGCAGGGGGCACTGGGCGACTGGCCGCGCGCCGATCTGGATTGGCCCTGTTATGCCGCCGGGCGGACAAGGGGCCTGCCCTGGTTTCTGCTGGCCGCGAAACTGGTTGCGGATCAGGGGCACCGCGTGCTTCTGCACGGCTGGAACGGGAGGGATACCGCGATCCGGGACGGGATCGCGGAATTGGGGATCCCGGTCGTGCGCACGGCGGAGGAAGCGGCGCAGGCGCTGGATGCACACTGCATCGCCTACCTGCCGCTTGAGGTGGCGCATCCGGCGTTGTTCCGGCTGTTGGACCTGCGTGACACGCTGGGCCTGCGGTCCTGCGTCAACACGGTTTGCCGGATGCTCAACCCCGGGCGCGCGTCGGCCAGCGTGCAGGGGGTGTTTCACCCGCCCTATCGCCTGTTGCAGGCCGATGCGGCGGAATTGCTGGGCTGGCGTAACCTGACCGTCATCAAGGGCGGCGGCGGCGAATTCGAACGTCACCCCGGCAAGCTGGTCGAAGGGTTCGGCCTGCGCAACGGGACGCAATGGCAGCGCGATTTTCAGCCCATTTCACGCGACGCACGGCGTCTGGCTGATTTCGCAATGCCTGCCGGGTCGCTTGCCGCCCTTTGGCAGCACGACGAAGCGCCGGAATTCGCCCGCGACCTTGTTCTGGGCACGGCGCTGCTGGCGTTTGAAACGCTGGGCCTGACCAATCCGGACATTCAGGCGTTGTGGAATTTGCGAGAATCTGTCGAAACGGTCTGAAATTCTGGCAATCCCGCCCTATGTGAAGGTCTCTGTGCGCTTGCGCACCCCTTTCACATTGACGCGACGTGGGCTGAAATCTAGGGCAACGGCAGTCGTGCCTGGCCCTGAAGCCGTGTATGCCGCGCCACAGAGACGACAAGCCGGATTGGACAATATGCGTTTCCTCCCCCGATTCCTCCTCCTCCTGATCATCGCCACCACTCCCGCCAGCGCGCAGGACGTGCCACGCCCGGTCAAGGTCATGAGCCTTGAAAAGGGCGATGGTGTCATGCGCCGCCACTTCTTTGGCACCGTGGTGGCCCGCCAAACTGTCGACCTTGCCTTTCAGGTTTCCGGACAGTTGAACCGTTTCCCGGTTCTCGAAGGTGAGCCGGTGGCCAAGGATGCGCTGATTGCGCAACTGGACCTTGAATCGTTTCAGCGCACGCTGGATCAGGCCAAGCTGCAAAAGGAACAGGCTGATCGCAGCCTGAACCGCCTCAAGCAGCTTTCGCGCGCAACCGTCAGCGAGGCCTCTCTGGAGGACGCGCAGACCGCTGCCGATCTGGCCGAAATCGCGGTTGGAGATGCGCAATACGCATTGGACCGTGCCACCCTGCGCGCGCCCTTCGACGGATTGGTGGCGACGCGCAACGTGGCCAATTTCACGACCGTTCAGGCCGGAACAGCCATCGTGCGTCTGCACGATATCAGCGAATGGCGGGTCGAGATCGAGGTGCCCGAAGTTCTGTTCCGCCGCGCGGGCAAGGATCCGGATATGAAGATTTTCGGCACCTTCACCGGGTCCGACCGGCAGATTCCGCTGGAAGTGCGCGAGTTCCGGGCCGAGGCCAGCGCTGTTGGCCAGACGTTCAAGATCACGCTGGCCATGCTCGAAGAGCCGGGCGAGGGCGTGTTGCCGGGCAGTTCGATCACCGTGACCGCCGATCTGAAACTCTCGGCTGATCGTATCGAAGTGCCCGCCAGCGCAGTCGTCATCGATCCCGACGGCACGACCGCCCTGATGGTGTTCGAACCGGGCGATGCCGACGCTGGTGTCGCGCGCCGCCGTGAGGTGACGATCGAGGCCGGACCGGACGGAGAGTTCCTGCTGGCCGATCTGCTGGAACCGGGGATTGAGGTCATCGTGGCCGGGGCCGGAATGCTGAGTGACGGACAGGCTGTCCGGCGCTTCAAGGGGTTCTCGGAGTAATTCCATGTCCATCGCACGCGCTTCCATCGACAAGCCACTGATCACGTGGCTCATCATGCTGGGCTGTATCCTTGGCGGGATATGGGGATTTCTGTCGCTCGGGCGGCTGGAAGATCCGGCATTCACCATCAAACAGGCGGTCGTCGTTACACAGTACCCCGGCGCGTCTGCCGAACAGGTCGCCATCGAGGTCTCCGAACCGCTTGAATCCGCGATCCAGAAAATGGGCGAGGTTGACCGGATATCGTCAATCAACCAACCCGGCCGGTCGATTATCGACGTGGCAATCCGCGACACCTTTGACGGCAACGAACTGCCGCAGGTCTGGGACAAGTTGCGGGCGCGGGTGTCCAATGCCGCCGCGGGCCTGCCGGATGGCGTCGGCACGCCGGTCGTCAACGACCAGTTCGGCGATGTGTATGGCCTGTATTATGCGGTGACCGCAGACGGATTGAGCGACGCCGAAGTTCACCAGTTGGCAACCTTTCTGCGGCGCGAGTTTCTGGCCGTGGACGGGGTGGCGGATGTGGTCGTCACCGGCTTGCCGGCGGAAACCATCTACGTGGATTCCGATCCGGCTCTTGCCACCGCGCAGGGGGTTTCCCCGCTCGCCTTTCTGAACGCGATCTCCACCGCCAACAGCGTGACCAACGCGGGTACCGTCCGCCACGGCACCAGCCGCACGGTGATCGAATACCCCGAAGGCACGGATACCGTCACCGATATCGCGGGCCTCAACATCGGCATAGGCGGCGAGGTTTTGAACCTGATCGACATCGCCGACGTCTCGCGCGGGCGCACGGACACGCCTTCGGTGCTGATCCGTTTCAACGGCGACGACGCCTTTGCGCTGGGCATCGCGGGACTCAGCAGCGAAAACATCGTGGACGTGGGCTATCGCGTCGCTGACCGCTTTGCCGAGCTGGAGCAGGACATCCCCTGGGGTGTCGAACTGCACCCGATCTACGAACAGCACGTTGTCGTGGATGAGGCGTCGAACGCCTTTCTCGTCAACCTTGCCATGTCCGTCGGGATCGTGGTTGTCGTGCTGGCCCTGTTCATGGGCTGGCGGGCCTCTATCGTCGTGGGCGGGACGCTTTTGCTGACCGTTGTCGGGACGCTGTTCTTCATGGCCATCTTCTCGATCGAGATGGAGCGGATTTCACTTGGCGCGCTGATCATCGCCATGGGGATGCTGGTGGACAACGCCATCGTGGTTGCCGAAGGGATGCAGATCTCCATGGCAGGCGGGCGAAAGTCCCGGGAGGCCGCGACAGAGGTGGCGGGACGCACGCAGACCCCGCTGCTGGGGGCAACGGTGATCGGCATCATGGCCTTTGCGGGGATCGGCTTGTCGCCGGATTCGACGGGCGAATTCCTGTTCTCGCTTTTCGCAGTCATCGGCATTTCGCTGCTGCTCAGCTGGGTTCTGGCGATCACGGTGACGCCGCTCTTGGGTCACTACCTGTTCAAGACCGGTTCGGGTGAGGGCGCCGAAGCCTATTCCGGGATCCTGTTCCGGGCATATGGCGCCGTCCTGCGCGGCGCGCTGCGAATCCGGTGGCTGGTTCTTGTGGCCTTGGTCGGGGTGACAGTGGCCTGTTACGCGGGCTTTGGCATGATCAAGCAGCAGTTCTTTCCCAACTCGAACACGCCGCTGTTTTTCGTGCATTACAAGCTGCCGCAAGGCACGGCGATTCAGGAAACCGCGTCGGATCTGACGCGGCTGGAAGAGTGGCTGGCAGAGCGGCCAGAGGTTGTGTCCGTGGCGACGTTCGTGGGGCAGGGGGCGGACCGCTTCATGCTGACCTACGAGTCCGAGCGCCCGAATTCCAGCTATGGCCACCTGATCGTGCGGACCGACAACATCGAGCAGATTCCGGCATTGCAGGCGGATCTGGACGCCTTCGGGAACAGCCATTTCCCCGGGGCGGAATTCCGGACCAAGCGGCTTGTCTTTGGTCCCGGTGGCGGCGCGCCGATCGAGGTGCGTTTTTCCGGCTCGGACCCGGCGATTCTGCGTGAACTGGCCGAAACCGCTGCGCAAACGATGTCCGAAACCTCGGACAATCTGCGCCACATCCGTACCAACTGGCGGGAACAGGAACTGGTGCTGCGTCCGATCTACGCCACCGACCGCGCGCAGGCTGCCGGGATCAGCCGCGACAACGTGGCCGACACCCTGTTGTTTGCCACGGACGGCATTGCAGGAGGCACCTATCGCGAAGGCGACCGACAAATTCCGATCATCCTGCGCGTGGATGAAACCGCCGGTCTGACGCTGATGGACCAGTTGATCTACTCTGACACGGCGAACGGTTTTGTCCCGCTGGAACAGGCCGTTGACGGGTTGGAAGTGAAGGCGGAAAACACGCTGTTCATGCGCCGCGACCGTTTGCCGACCATCACCGTGCAGGCCGACATCCCGCCGGAGCAGACTGCCGCCGCCGTGCACAGCGAAATCCGTTCGGCCATAGAGGCGCTGCCGCTGCCTGTCGGCTACAAGATGGAGTGGGGGGGCGAGTTCGAAAACTCGGCAAACGCCAACGCCAGCCTTGGCAAGCAGCTGCCGCTCAGCCTGATCGTCATGGTGCTGATCTCGGTCGTGTTGTTCAACGCGCTGCGGCAGCCGCTGATCATCTGGCTCTTGGTGCCGATGTCTGTGAACGGCGTGGTGCTGGGCCTGTTGGGTACCGGGCTGCCGTTCACCTTTACCGCGCTGCTGGGTCTGCTCAGCCTGTCGGGGATGCTGATCAAGAACGGTATCGTGCTGGTCGAGGAAATCGATCTTGTGCGCGCAGAGGGCGTGGCGCTGGAACAGGCCATCGTCACCGCCTGCGTGTCGCGTCTGCGCCCCGTGGTTCTGGCCGCAGGGACGACGATCCTTGGTATGGCGCCGCTGTTGTCGGATGCCTTCTTTGTGTCGATGGCCATCACCATCATGGGCGGTCTGGCCTTCGCCTCTGTGCTGACGCTGGTGGCGGCGCCGGTGCTGTACCGCATCTTCTTTCGCGATGCGAAACCGGCCTGATCCCTGACGGGGCGCGGTAAACCGCGCCCCGATTGCCTGTTCCGTCCCTTGATGCTGCGCGCTAAGCATGAGCGAGCACAGGAAAGGAACCCGCATGACCACCACCGATTTCACTCTGGACCGTGGGCTTCGCATTCCTCCTCTGGGGCGCAAGCTGCGGCTTGGGCAGGTTGGCGGCGGACGTGGCGCCATCGTTGGCGATTGGCACCGCAGCGGTATCCGTCTGTCGGGCCAATGGGACCTTGTGGCTGGTGCGTTGTCACGCAACCCGGACACGGCGCGGGCCTCTGCTGCCGATCATGGCATCGCACCGGAGCGCACCTATACCGACTACTTGGAAATGGCCCGGGCCGAGGCGAACCGCGAGGATGGCATCGAGGCGGTCAGTATCTGCACCCCCAACAACAGCCATTACGACATTGCCTGCGCCTTTCTTGATGCAGGCATCGACGTGATCCTCGACAAGCCCATGACGATCGCGATCCCCGACGCAGAGGCGCTGGTTCAAAGAGCGCGGGACGCCGGGCTGACACTCGCGCTGACCTATCCCTATGCCCATCACGCCATGATCCGTCAGGCGCAGGCGCTGGTTGCGCAGGGGGTTCTGGGCGAAATCCGTCAGGTCTTGGTGGAATATGTGCAGGACTGGGGTACGGGCGCCGAGGCTGAGGAGAACCCCTCGGTTGCGTGGCGGCGCAACCCCGAGATCGTGGGGCGGACCTCTGCCACGGGCGATATCGGCACCCATGCCTATCATCTGATGAAGGTTGTCACCGGGCTGGACGCCACTCAAGTCCGGGCCGATTTCCATCGCTGCGGCGGGGCCAGCGCGCTGGAGGACACCGCCTTTCTCAAGCTGGAACTGAGCAATGGCGCGCCGGGACAGATCTGGGTGACGCAGGCCGCGCCGGGCAACTATTGCGGGCTGCGCCTGCGGGTCTTCGGCACGGAAGGCGGGCTGGAGTGGGATCAGGAGTATCCTGAACATCTGCGCGTGACGCGACTGGATGAAGCAGAACGGGTCTACGTCCGTGGCCACGGCGCGGGTATGGACCCAGCCGCCGAACGGCTTGTGCATCTGCCGCGCGGTCACGGAGAGGCACTGACCGACGCCTGGGCCAACCTCTACGCCGAGATCGGCATCGCGATTGCCGCCCGCCGCGCCGGTGTGTCCCTGCAGGACGGAGTGATTCAGTATCCGGACGGTGTCACAGGGCTGTCCGGCGTGCGTTTCATGGAGGCCTGCGCCGACAGTGCAGAGGCCGGGGCAGGCTGGGTCAGCTTGCGCTGATCCTATTCCTCGACGGTCAGGATTTCTTCCAGCGGCTTTTTGATCTTCGCTACGGCAGGCACAGTTGCCCCCTCAGCCGGATGCCCGGCGGCTATGATCATGGTGGGCTTTTCCTGATCTGGACGTCCCAGAAGACCGTTGAGGAATTTCATCGGATTGGGCGTATGGGTCAAAGAGACCAGCCCGGCATGATGCAGCGCCGTCAACAGCACCCCCGTGGCGATCCCAACGCTTTCGGGCACGTAGTAATTCTTGAACCGGGTGCCATCGTCAAATTCGCCGTAGCGTTGGGCAAAGACCACGATCAGCCACGGCGCGATCTCCAGGTGCGGTTTTTCCGGTCCGGTTCCGATCGGTTCCAGCGCCTTGAGCCACTCGTCGCCCGCGGCGCCTTCGTAAAAGCGTCTTTCCTCTTCCTCGGCCGCCGCGCGTATCTGCGCCTTGATGCCGGCGTTCGAGATCGCCACGAAGTGCCAGGGCTGGTGATTGGCGCCGGACGGGGCCGTCCCGGCCGCACGCACGCAATCCTCGATCACGCGCCTTGGAACGGGGCGGTCGCTGAAATCCCGGACTGTATGCCGGCGCTTCATCCGGTCATGAAACGCCTCGGCAGCCCTTACCATTTCGGCGTCGCTCATCTTGGCCCGGTCCGGCAGGTCAAGCGCCTCATACCGCAGGTTTTCGCGTGCGAACATTCCCGACCCCCTCCCGTTTTTCGCCAGTTTGACAAATGGCGCCCAGTTTGCCCGGCGTTGCAAGCCGTTTCCAAGCGCCATCCCTGTCTTTCATGACGTTATCAAATCAAAAGCCCCTTGCAGCCCACAGCGGGTCCTTGCTAAAGGGGTCGACGGAGAGGTGGCCGAGTGGTCGAAGGCGCACGCCTGGAAAGTGTGTAGGCGGGAGACCGTCTCGAGGGTTCGAATCCCTTCCTCTCCGCCACTTGCCCTCGCGAAAGCGTTCTCCCGATCCGGCTGCGGCCGGATTTTTCCGTGTTTTCAAAGGGGTTTGCGGGACAGGCAGAGCACCGTCGCAGCAGCTGTTGGCCCAAAATCCGTTCTCTCGGCCGGATATTCTCTGGACCTGATGACTGCGCAGATTTGGTGAATTTCTTGCAAGGCTCTGTAACTAAATAACTTTCCGGAGGGGCAATCTAAACACTTCGACTGGAGTCGCGTTCGCTGAGATGGAACAGAAATCCAACTCGCCACCGCCCCTGAGTGGCCTCACCGGGAGGCACAGCCGGACATGCTCTGAGCGGCTTCCCAGTCTGCGTAATTGTGTCCGTCCGGAAGCTTCCATAGGATTCGACCATTGGCGCTCGCGCCGATTACTGCTGCAGCGGCGGCTGACGCAGACGCAAAACTGTAAGCACTTGTGAAGACGAGGAATTCACCTTCTTCACTTAGAATGCCTTTCTCGACGAGGGTATTCCGGAGCGTGACCGTACCTCGCGGTATCGTTCGCGTCGTCCGGACCTGTTGATTTCCGCTGAGAAGTGACCCGGTTTTTTCACCGAGATTTGACCCACCCTTGTTTATTCCTCGGCGGTCATGTTGTGGTCAATGCCGGCGTCTCCTTTCTTGTTTTCTTGGCGGCTTCGGAACTGGCTTTGAA
>NZ_JBQQXJ010000012.1:0-159669 GCF_052266595.1 Antarctobacter jejuensis
TGGGAAAGAAAGGGGCCAGGCGTGCCATCTGCGCGTCGGTCAGCCAGAAGAGATCGCTCATGTCACCGCTCCGTTTTCGAAGCCGTGAATCATGCTGTTCACGCGAAATCAATGCATCCTGACCCTAGCCTGCCCTGAGTTCTTCCAGATATCCAGCCCACCACTCTGACATGCGGATCCGCTCTTCCCAGTGCAGGCCTCGCGCATAAGCGCGCCGCACCACGTTGCCTTCAACATGGGCCAACTGCCTTTCTATCGCGTCCGGGTGCCAGAGGACGCTTTCATTGGCCAATGTCGAGAAGGTCGCGCGGAAACCATGCGCAGTCATTTCATCGCCAGAGTAACCGATCCGACGCAACGCCGCGTTCAATGTGTTCTCACTCATGGGGCGCTTGAAGGAGCGTAGACTCGGGAATAGGTAAGCGCCCGTGCCGGTGATCTCTCGTAGTTCTTCGATAAGTTCCATTGCTCGGCCCGGCAATGGAACATCATGCGCGCGCCGCATCTTCATCTGCTCTGCCGGAATCGACCACACAGAATTTTCCGTATCAAGATCCTGCCATTTCGCATGTCGGATTTCGCCTGGGCGCTGGGCCAGCAACGCAAGGAGTTGAAGGCCGATCCGCGTTGTCGTTTGGCCGTGAAACCCATCAATCGCCCTCAGAAGCGCACCGAAGGCTTTAGGATCGGTTATAGCCGCGCGTGAAGTCGCCCGAGGCCGGATCAGAGCATCTTGCAGGGCATATGTCGGGTCACTCTCCGCCGCGCCGTTGGCCACAGCATAGCGGAAAACTCCGCCAATCTTGGAGCGCAAGCGCTTAGCCGTTTCGTAGTTTCCTTTTGCTTCGACTTTGCGGAGAACGACAAGGATGTCCGGCGCTGTGATTTCCGTAATTGGACGGGGACCAAAAGCAGCCTTCGCCATATCCAGAAGCCACTCCGTCTTGGCCATCGTTGCAGCGGCACGACCTTCGCGGCGGGCCTTGTCGATAAACTGGTCCGCGAGCTTGCCGAAGGTACGTTCAGTGACCTTCTGCGCCTCCCGCTTTTCTTCCTGTCTCACCGCGCTCGGGTCATTGCCTTCCGCCAATAGCGCCCGCGCGTCGTCCTTTTTCTTGCGGGCGGCTGAGAGGCTAACCGCAGGATACGCGCCAAGCGAGAGAAGCTTCTCTTTGCCCTCGAAGCGGTACTTCATGCGCCATAGCTTCGACCCGCCCGGTCTGACATCGAGATAGAGGCCCTCGAAATCTGAGACCTTGTAGGGCTTTTCCTTCGGTTTGAGACTGCGAATTTGAGCATCGTTTAAGGGCATGCTGGGGGTATCCTCATTCGCGCACTTGCTGCGATACCCCCTGATCTACCCCCATCGGGGCCGTATTGTACTGGACCAAGCCGCACGACTTCGGACCATAGGGGCCGCAAACCCCTTGTATTTCTTGATTTTCTGGATGTCTCTAACTTTCTTTGGACAAGAAAGTGGTGCCGGTGAAGGGACTCGAACCCCCGACCCCATCATTACGAATGACGTGCTCTACCAGCTGAGCTACACCGGCACTGGTGCGCGGCCTATTAGCAAACAGGCCGCGCAAGGGGAAGTGCTATTTTGCGCCCGCTTTCACAGGCTCTTCGGCCTCGATGATTTCCGCGTCCTCGGGCTCAGATGTCGGGGCCTTGGCCTCTGTCGGGGCAGCGGAGGCCGGGGCATCCGGGCCGACGTTTATCACGTCTGCCTCATCCGCCGGCTCCTGTGACTTGTCCTCCAGAGATCCAATGATCAGCGGCAGCATCTCGGCTCCTGCGGGCAGGACCACCTCGGATTGCGGCGGCGTGGTCCAGCTGAGCGTATCGAAGGCAGAGCAGTTGGTGCAGATCGGTGCCCATTCGGCGTGGATCGTTTTGCACTTGTCGCAGACCCATTGCGGGCCGCGCGGTGCGGTCAACGCCTTCGCCAGCCAGCCGCGCACAACGGCATCCTTTGCGCCCTCACCCTTTTCGATGGCCGCCATGATCGCGAGAACCCGCGCATCCGGATTCTTTTCCACCAGATCGCCCAGCGCGCGACGCGCCTCAGGGAAATCCTCGGCGGCGAGGTTCAGTTCCGCCTTGAGCAGCTTGGTCTCACGGTGGTCCGGCTGGATACGGGTCAGCTGAACAAACCGTTTCACGCGGGCCTCCGGGGTTTCATCCGGTTCGATCGCGGCAAAGGACGCGGCCAGATCAGGATGCGGATGCGCCTCCCAGGCCTTTTTCAGCACCTTGATCGCGTTGCGCTTGCGCCCCTGACCGATATAGGCCCGAGCCGCCAAGGCCGCGGCAGGGACCAGATCGGGCGAGGCGCGGTTGGCCTCCAGAGCGATCTCGGCGGCCTTGCCACTGGCTTCGGTATCCTCGATCTCGGTCGCTGCGGACAGCGCCAGAACCGCATCGCGCCGCTTGAAGACATCCCGCGGCAGAGCGCCATGCTTCAGCTTGGTCGCCAGCGTCTTGCGCGCCCCGGCCCAATCATGTTTTTCCGCCTGCAATTGCAGCAGGGTGTCCTGCACCTCGCCATGCTTTGGCTTGATGGCAAAAGCGCGTTCCGCCAGTTGCAGGGCGGTGTCGGTTTCACCGGCCTCCAGCTTTTGCCGCATCAGCCCACGGATGCCGACAAAGCGGGTGTTTTCGGACTTCAGCAGGCGCTTGTAGACCTCTTCGGCCTTCTTGCGGTCGCCGGACATTTCCGCCGCCTGCGCGGTGATCAGGTCCGTCAGTTCCGGCTTGTGCAGGTACTTGTCGGCCTTGGTCGCCTTTGCAATGGCCAGCCGCCCCTCGCCCGAGGCCAGCGCCATCAGTCCCTCGGACAGCGCCTCGTATCCCTTGCGCTCGCGGTTGCGATCGAAATAGCGGCTGAGCGCGGTGTCGTCGCCATTGATGAATTTCAGCGTGGCGATGACCAGTCCGAGCAGCTTGAAGAAAAGCCAGACACCGACGACCAGCAAGATGGCGGCAATGACCGATTGCAGCGGACCAAGGTTGTATTCCATGCCCGCAACGGTGATCTGCAACCCGCCCTGGCTTTCCAGCAGGTAGCCCGCGCCAAGGGCCAGGGCCGCAACCAACGCGACGAACACAACGATCTTGATGAGTGACCAAAGCATGGTGCGGACCCTTATTCCTGATTGAGTTCCTGGGAGAGCGCGGCGGTCGCCGCCAGCGCATCGCGCCGCAGCGTGGCCAGCGCCACCCAGTCGGAAAGTTCTGCCTGCGCAACGTCGGGCAGGGCGGAAATCTCAGACAAAGTGGTGTCCAGATCACCGCCGCGCAGGGCGGCCTCTGCACGTGACAGCACCGCATCGGGGTCGTTGCCCTCTCGCGGAGTGACCGACCGGGCGCCCAGCTGGCTCTGGAAGAACCCTGCAAGGCCGCCGTTTTCCGCGTCGTCGCTCCGGTTGGCGCGCGCAGCGGCCAATGCGTCACGCGCGGCGGCCGGGAATTCCGACAGCAGAACCGACGTCGTCGGCAGCCCGTCCTCGGCAGACTGCGCAAGTGCATCGGGCACCGCAACGCCATTGCCGGTCAGCACCGCCAGCGGCTCTGCGTAGGGTTTGCCATCGCGGGCACGCGTGGTGAGATCGGCAAGCGCGGCGCGGCTGGCGGCCAGCTTGGCGCGGGTTTCGGCGCTGGTCTCCGCATCGCGGGCCCGGGCCGCCACGGCCTCGATCTCTTCTTTCGCTGCCTTGACCGCGGCCAGCTGCTCCTTTTGCGCCTCGGCGATCGCGGCCTGCTGCGCCGCAACCTGCGCCTTCAGAGTGTCCAGTTCACGCTCATAGGCGGCAACCGTTTCGGGTGAAACGGCGTCGATCAGCGGCTGCTTCTCGATTGTCGACAGGCGCGTGTCCATGGCCTTGATCTGGTCCGACAGCCCTGTGACAGAGGACTGCAAACCGGTCAGGGTGGTTTCCAGCGTCGTCAGCTTTCCTTCCGCCGCCGTGATCGAACCGGAAAGCGGCGCCAGATCGATCCCGCTGATCGCATCGGCATTTTCCCCCGCCTTCTTGGTCAGGGTTTCGATCTGTTCCACCTGAGACCGCAACGCAGCCTTGGTTTCGGTGACAAAGGGATCTTCCTCGACCGCACCGCCGCCCATGAAGGGCAGATCGGGATAGGCCCCCGCAGCATAGCCCAGCGCAGCCGCAACGACACCGCCCAACACCATGGGACCGAAGCCGCCTTTGCGTTCCACAACGGTTTCGCGGATCACCTGCGGCGCAAGGGCCGAGGTCTCCGCTTCCGGCTCTGCGGTTTCAAGGCTGTCCTCACCGGAAAGCGTGTCATCGCCCTCTGCCGGTGCAGCGTCCGCACCGTCGACGCCGGCCAACGCGTCCGCGTCAGGCTCATATGAATCTGCCGTCTCGGTCAGGCTGTCCTCTCCGGACACATCATCCGCGAGTTCATCGCGCTCCGGTGCCGGATCTGCCTCTGCGGCGTCAACGGTATCCGCAACCGTGTCCGCCTCATCGGCGATCACTGTCTCTTCCGGCGTCTTCGGATCTTCCGACGTCAGGCTGTCTTCGACGGCCTTGGTGTCGTCGGTCTTGTCCTTTCTCGACTTCGCCACCTGATGTCACCCTTTCACATCGCATCTTGGTCCAACTGGGGTGGACCCAATCAAAACGCCCCGTCCCGCGCCTGTGACAGAAGACGCGCCACCGCCTTCTTCATCTCCTCCGACTCGGGCCGTTGAGCCACTATCAGTTCCTGTTTATGCAGCGGCGAGAGAGCGTTGACCACAGCTTCGCTCATTGCCGCGACAAGAAGCGGCGCATTTGCGTGTTCCCGCGCCAGCAATTTCGCCGTTCTGGGGGAAAACACCGGCACCACCACCGGAAGGTCACCGGCCAGCGCCGCGCGCGCCTCTGCCGTCAGATCCTGCGCGGGCTGATCGTAGATCGCGGCAGACCGGCAGGGCAGACCCTCCTTTGTCAGCATTTCCGCAAGGGTTCCGCGCACATGAACCCCGTGCAGATGCAACAGCGGCGTCTTCGGACGCCGTGCCGTCAACCAGCCAAACAGCTCGTCCACCGTTCCGTCCGCGCTTATCGCCGTCATGCCCGCAGCCCGGGCTGCATGGGCCGTGGCCCGCCCCACCGCATAAACAGGCAAATCAACCCGTCCGCCAAGTTCCAGCCACGCGCTCACGCCATTGGCAGAGGTAAAGATCAGCCCCTTGGCCCTGCGGTCATCCGGCAGGGGGCCGGTTACCACGATCGATATCAGCGGCGAGATTACGGCCCGAAAGCGCAGCCCCTCCTCCTCCAGCGCCCGGGCAAAATGCTCCGACGCCAGCCGGGGGCGGGTCAGCAGCAGCACGGGCAGGGTTTCGGCCATGCGGCCTCCGGGATTGTGGGGCGTTGATGGCGGTGGTACCTGCTGGTGTCATGCAACGCAACGGGAACACCGGATGACCGCTCCCCTTATCCTTGGCCTTGAAAGCAGCTGCGACGACACCGCCGCGGCACTATTGCGCGGACGCGCGGTGCTGGCCTCTGTCGTCAAGGGACAGGCAGATCTGCACGCGGATTTCGGCGGCGTCGTTCCAGAAATCGCCGCACGCGCCCATGCGGAACGGCTGGACCATTGTGTTGAAGACGCGTTGGCCGAAGCCGGGGTGAGTTTGCAGGACGTCGACGCCATCGCGGTCACCGCCGGGCCGGGGCTGATCGGCGGGGTTTTGTCGGGCCTGATGCTGGCCAAGGGGCTGACCGCCGGTCTGGGTGTGCCGCTGGTGGGCGTGAACCATCTTGCGGGCCACGCGCTGACGCCGCGCCTGACCGACGATCTGGCCTATCCCTATCTCATGCTGCTGGTGTCGGGCGGACATTGCCAATTCCTGATCGTGCGCGGACCACAGGATTTCACCCGTCTGGGCGGCACCATCGACGACGCCCCGGGCGAGGCTTTTGACAAGACCGCGCGCCTGCTGGGCCTGCCGCAACCGGGCGGGCCATCGGTCGAGGCCGCAGCGCGCGACGGTGATGAAAAACGGTTCCGCTTTCCCCGCCCCCTGCTGGACAGGCCGGGATGCGACTTGTCCTTTTCCGGTCTGAAAACCGCGCTGCTGCGCCAGCGCGATCAGTTGATTGCGGAGCAGGGCGGGTTGCACCGGCAGGACGTGGCAGACCTTTGTGCCGGGTTTCAAGCCGCTGTGCGCGATGTCTTGACCGAAAAGGCGCGCCGCGCGATCGACCTGTACCTACAGGAACAGCCCGATGCTCCCGCAATGGCCGTGGCCGGAGGCGTGGCAGCCAATACGCCCCTGCGGACGGCTTTGCAGGGGCTCTGCGAAACCTCGGGGGTGCGGTTCACCGCGCCGCCGCTGCGCCTGTGCACCGATAATGCCGCGATGATTGCCTATGCCGGGGGCGAGTTGCTGAGCGCCGGGGTCACGCATGACATGAGCCTCTCCGCCCGCCCCCGTTGGCCACTGGACCAACGGGCCGCCCCCCTGATCGGCTCTGGAAAGAAAGGCGCCAAGGCATGAGCGTAGCGGTCCTTGGCGGGGGTGCCTTTGGCACGGCGCTGGCGGTTGCTCTGGGCCGCAAGGGGCCGGTGACGCTTTGGGCACGGCACTCAGCGGAAATGATGGAACACCGCCAAAGCCCGCGCCTGCCCGGCGTGATCCTGCCCGAAACGGTAAAGGTCGTATCGGACCTGACCCAGGCGACGCAGCACGACAGTTTGCTGCTGGCCGTACCGATGCAACAGCTGTCCGTCCTGCTGGACCAGATAGACGCGCCGTTGAGCGGTCAGTTCCTTGTCGCCTGCTGCAAAGGCATCGACCTGACCGAAGGGCTCGGCCCCTGCGGGCTGATCGCGCGACACAAACCGCAGGCCGTGCCGGCCATCCTGACCGGCCCCAGCTTTGCCGCAGACATCGCCCGTGGCCTGCCCACCGCGCTGACATTGGCCTGCTCTGACGCGGCAGCGGGTCGCCAATTGCAGGCGACCCTGTCGACACCCGTGCTGCGGCTCTACCGCAGCGATGACACCATCGGCGCGGAGCTTGGCGGCGCGCTGAAGAACGTCATCGCTATCGCCTGCGGCGCCTGCATTGGGGCCGGACTGGGCGACAGCGCCCGCGCGGCCCTGATGACGCGCGGCTTTGCCGAGATGCAGCGTTTAGCCGCGCGGCTGGGGGCGGCGCCCGAAACCCTGACAGGTCTGTCCGGGTTGGGCGACCTGACGCTGACATGCACCTCTGACGGATCGCGCAACTATCGGTTCGGAGTGGCGCTTGGCCAGGGCGAGACCTTTGATCCTGAAGTAACGGTCGAAGGTGCGGCCACCGCCCGAGCCGCCGCCGGTCTGGCCGCCAACCTTGGCCTCCCCTTGCCCGTTTGTACCGCCGTCGCTGACCTGACCCAAGGCAATCTGACCGTGCCGCAGGCCATGGACACCCTTCTTTCCCGCCCACTCAAGGATGAATGACATGCTGATTGCCCTGATCGCACAAGACAAACCCGGCGCCCTGCAGATCCGAAAGGACACGCGCGACGCGCACCTGGAATACCTCAAGGCCACCAACGTCTACCAAGCTGGGCCTCTCCTGAATGACGACGGAGAGATGATCGGATCGCTGATCGTGCTCGACGTCGCCGACATGGCCGCCGCAAAAGAGTGGGCCGAAAACGATCCCTACGCCAAGGCGGGCCTGTTCGAAAACGTCACCCTGACCGCGTGGAAAAAGGTGATCTGATGCGTTACTGGCTGTTCAAGTCGGAACCCTCCACCTGGTCCTGGGACGATCAGGTGGCCAAGGGTGACGCGGGCGAGGAATGGGACGGCGTCCGCAACTATCAGGCGCGCAATTTCATGCGCGAAATGGCCTTGGGCGACCGTGGATTCTTTTACCATTCGCAAAAGGAAAAGGCCGTTGTCGGCACGGTTGAGGTCATCGCCGAGGCGCACCCCGACAGCACGACCGATGACGACCGCTGGGAATGCGTGGACATCAAGGCGCTGGAAAAGGTGCCGACCCCTGTAACCCTTGACGAGATCAAGGCAGAGCCGCGCCTGTCCGAAATGGTGTTGGTCAAGAACTCCCGGCTATCCGTGCAGCCAGTGACCGAAGATGAATGGCGGACCCTTTGTGAATTGGCCGGGCTGACAGCCTGACGCCGTTTCAGTCACTCTGCTCGGCGTATTGCCAGCCAAGGCCCGGCGCGGAGCCATTGCGCGACGCGCGGGGTGTTCAGGCTGCATATTTCCCAATTGATGCTAAACTTGCGCTGCCCGCAGGCGGGAAGCGCAACAAGGACAAAACCCATGATCGAAATCATCAACGTTATCGTGGCGGCCGTGGTCGCCTTTGCGGCTGGTGCCGTCTGGTATCTGGTGTTTGCGGAACCGTGGAAAAAGGCCACTGGTGTTCCGCTGGACGCCGAAGGCAATCCAGAAGGCGGGCAGAACCCGGCGCTGTTCGCGTTTACCTTTGTGATGCAATTGCTGGTCGCAGGCATGATGCGGCACGTGTTCGAATCTTCCGGCGTCGCCACGATTGGCGGCGGCCTCCTGTCCGGGATCGGTATCGGGTTGTTCTTCATCGCGCCTTGGGTGGCGATCAACAACGCCTACGGGATGCGCCCGTTCAAGCTGACTGTGATCGATGGCGGATACGCGGTCGTGGCCTGCGCGCTGATGGGGCTGATCCTGACGCTGTTCTGAAATAGCGTCTGAAGCAGACAGTGTTTTCTGGCGTACGCACGCGCGAAAAATCGGAGGGTTCCAGAATACCGGAACCCTCCGCTCACCCACGTGCTCCCTACGCACCACACGTGTAACGAATTCTTTGGTCCGGCCATTCTGGCCCGCAAATGCAGACTACGGCGGCCACCCCGGATCGGCAATTCAAAAGTCCGTTCAATTTCAATCGATTGAATCAAAAAGCCCCCGCAATGCAGGGGCTTTGACAGGTCTGCGACCTCGGTTCAGCCGTAAACGGCCTCTTTGCCGAAGTGCTTGGTCAGCATGTAGTACACCACTGCGCGGTACTTGTTGCGCTCGGACTTGCCATAGGTTTCGATGACCTTGTTGATGGCGTCCATCAGTTCCGGTCCATCGGACAGGCCCAGCTTCTTGATCAGGAAATTCGTCTTGACGGTCTCAAGCTCTGCCGGCTGGCTGGACGCGACGGTAGAGGCATCCGCGTTGTAGATCGCCGGGCCGCAACCGATGGTCACTTTGGTCAGAAGATCCATGTCAGGCTCGACGCCGCACTTGTTCTTCAGGTCACCGGCATATTGTGCGATCAGATCGTCGCGCTTTCCCATAGTTTTTTCCCTCGTATTGGCGCCCCATGTCAGGCGCAGGTCTCTTGGCATACCGCCTTGCGGGGGCATGGTGACCGCAGTTCCCCACTTTTGGCAAGGGAAATGCAGACCCGCCTTCCCCCTTGCGGCCCACCGGATACGACAGAGCCTCGTCGGAAATCCGACAGACCGGGCGCTGTCACCGGATCATCCTGCACGTGCCTTGCGCGAAATGGACCGACCACAGGGCCGGAGCCGACCAATCCGGCGCGACCGTCCGCGCCGGTTCAACAGGACTTTTGACCCGCAACGCCCAGCGCTTTACGAAGAAGGGGATGCCCGCGGGAACGCTTGCGGAGGATCGGGGCCAAAACGAACAAGAAGGGCACGACATGAGCGACACACGCACCGTCAGCTTTACCCAGATGAAACACGGCACCAAGGAGGATTACCTCCTGCTGGAAGAGCTGGAAAAACCCTACCTTGCCCTGACGCCTGACCGCGTGCTGGACGAATTGCGCCGACAGGGGGAGGTCACTCTGGAAGGCTACAGGATCACCCGCCTGACCCATGGCCTGCAATCCGCCACACGGGCCGAACGCGACGGTGCCGATATAGACTGGATCGTGGGCGCGTTGTTGCATGACGTCGGCGACGGGCTGGCACCGCAGAACCATGACCGTTTCTCGGCCGAGGTGATCCGCCCCTTCGTGCGCTGGGACGTGGCCTGGGTGGTGGAACACCACGGCATCTTCCAAAGCTTCTACTACGGCCACCACTACGGCTGGGACCCCAACGCACGCGAGCGTTTCAAGGAGCATCCCTGCTTCGACAGTTGCGCGGCCTTCTGCGAACGCTGGGACCAGTCCAGCTTTGACCCCGATTACGATACCCTGCCGCTAGAGCATTTCGAGCCGCTGGTGCGCGAGGTATTCGCCCGCAAGGCCTATGATCCGGCGGTCATCCGTGAGGGTTATGTCTCACCCTTGGCGGGGTGAGGCCATTCCGGCCCAAAGCGGCTTGAAGCCCGGGCCATGCAATGCAACTGTCCGGCAATCACCAGTACCGGAATGCCCATATGACACGTCGCCCTTTTGTTTTGATTGCCAGCCCGCTCATCCTGCTGGCGCTTGCCGCCTGTGAACCGGTTCCCGGCGGTGGCGGAATCAGCGGTCCCACCTCTCCCGCGCCGGAATCCGTGGCCGCCATCGCGGCGCCCTATCAGGATCTGAGCAATGTGCGCGTGCGGGCCGAGGATGGATGTTACTGGTACACGCATACCGGCCCGGTCGAAACCACGGAACTGCCCCTGCGCACCAACGCGGGCAACCCGATCTGTACGCGCCCCCAGTCCTGAGGCGCTGAAACCTCTGGACCAGGGACCGCCGTTTCACGACGTCAGCGGGCCGCCATCGGTGGGGTACAGATAGGCGGTCACGCCGGTGCTCACCTGTTCGTACAGATAGTTGATATGCGGCATCACCATGCGCACGCAGCCTGAACTGGCCCGCGTGCCGATGGAGCGCGGCGCCGGTGTTCCGTGAATGCGCAAATAGGTGTCCCGGTTGCCCTTGTAGAGATACAGAGCGCGCGACCCCAAGGCATTGCTGGGACCGGGGGGCTGCCCATCCGCCCATGCCGCGTACTTTTCCGGTTCGCGCGCGATCATCGCGGCGGTCGGTGTCCACATCGGCCACTTCGACTTGCGCCTGATCGTGTAGACGCCCGGCTCATACAGGCCGTCACGGCCGATGGCCGCGCCATAGCGCATCGCGGTGCCGTCATCCTGAATGTGGTAGAGGTAGCGCGCGACGGCATCGACATGAATGTCGCCCGGCTTCAGCCCCGGATTGGCCGTGACCCTGCGCGGCAGAAAACGCGGATGCAGACCCCAGGGATTCGACGTTTCAAGATTGAAATCAGGCGGCGTCACCTGGGCGTCCCACGACGCCCAATCTCCGGGCGCGGCGAAGGCAGGCCCCGCGATCACCGGCGTGGAAAGTGCGGCGAGGGAGGCAACCATCTGGCGTCTGGTAAACATTCGGAACCTTTCTAACGATGGCAACGACCGGGAAGACCCATGACAGCATGCCGTTGCGCAGACTTTCCTATCAAACCGTCAAACCCGTTCCGGCTCAAACCGGTTTCATGAACTTCACGAATTTTTTTGCCGATTGCGGTTTTCAGGCTCTGAAAAAGAACAACCGCCAGCCGATTGGCTGACGGTTGCGCTCTGGTCAATCAATCCGAACCGTCAGTAACGGTAGTGCTCGGGCTTGAACGGGCCCTCGGGCTTGACGCCGATATAGCTGGCCTGTTCTTCGGTCAGGGCGCTCAGCTTGACGCCGATCCGGTCCAAGTGCAGACGCGCGACCTTTTCATCCAGATGCTTGGGCAGGATGTAGACCTCGTTCTTGTAGTTGTCGCCGTTCTTGTACAGCTCGATCTGCGCCAGCACCTGGTTGGTGAAGGACGCCGACATCACGAACGACGGGTGGCCGGTGGCGTTGCCGAGGTTCAACAAGCGGCCTTCGGACAGCAGGATGATGCGATGCCCGTTCGGCATCTCGATCATGTCCACCTGTTCCTTGATGTTGGTCCACTTGTGGTTTTTCAGCGCGGCAACCTGGATCTCATTGTCGAAGTGGCCGATGTTGCCGACGATGGCCATGTCCTTCATCTCACGCATGTGCTCGATGCGGATCACGTCCTTGTTGCCGGTGGTGGTGACAAAGATGTCAGCCGTGGCAACCACGTCTTCCAGCGGGGCAACCTGGAAACCGTCCATCGCTGCCTGCAGGGCGCAGATCGGATCGATCTCTGTCACGATCACGCGGGCACCCGCGCCTTTCAGCGAGGCGGCAGAGCCTTTGCCCACATCGCCATAACCGCAGACCACGGCAACCTTGCCGGCCATCATGGTGTCGGTGGCGCGGCGGATGCCGTCGACCAGCGATTCCTTGCAGCCGTACTTGTTGTCGAACTTCGACTTGGTGACAGAGTCGTTCACGTTGATCGCCGGGAAGGGCAGCTGACCGTCGCGCACCAGTTGGTACAGGCGGTTCACGCCGGTGGTGGTTTCCTCGGACACGCCCATGATCTGGTCGCGGGTCTTGGTGAACCAGCCCGGGGAGGCCGCCATGCGCTTCTTGATCTGCGCCTTGATGACTTCCTCTTCTTCAGAGGTCGGCACGGCGATGATGTCCTCACCCGCCTCGGCGCGTGCGCCCAGCAGGACGTACAGGGTGGCGTCGCCGCCATCGTCGAGGATCATGTTCGGGCCGTCTTCGAACATGAAGGACTTGTCGAGGTAGTCCCAATGCTCTTCCAGCGTCTGGCCTTTGATCGCGAAGACCGGAATACCGGCCGCGGCAATCGCCGACGCGGCGTGATCCTGCGTCGAGAAGATGTTGCACGAGGCCCAGCGCACGTCGGCGCCAAGGGCCGTCAGCGTCTCGATCAGAACAGCGGTCTGGATCGTCATGTGCAGCGACCCAACGATACGAGCGCCTTTCAGGGGCTTTTCTTCGCCGTACTCGGCACGAAGGGCCATCAGGCCCGGCATTTCGGTCTCGGCGATATCGAGCTCCTTGCGCCCGAAATCTGCCAGCGAAATGTCTTTTACGATATAATCGTTCGTCATGTGGCTATGCTCCTGGTGCCGCTTGTGCGGTATGCGCCCCCGTACCAAAGAGGGATGTGATTGACAACAAGCGC
Organism: Antarctobacter jejuensis; assembly: GCF_052266595.1. Taxonomy (NCBI): domain Bacteria; kingdom Pseudomonadati; phylum Pseudomonadota; class Alphaproteobacteria; order Rhodobacterales; family Roseobacteraceae; genus Antarctobacter; species Antarctobacter jejuensis. The sequence continues at coordinate 13,005 of NZ_JBQQXJ010000012.1, forward strand.
GGATGTCATATCCAGAACGCCAATCAGGGCAGGGGTGCAGGCAGATGGAATTCGAACACCGCATTTGCGTGAACGAGCACGGCTTTTACTGCGTGCCCGATGCCTATGCGAAACGCGAGATCCCGAAAATCCTCGCACGGGGGGAGGTTTACGAGCCCAACACCCTGTCGTTGCTGGCACGGCGCGCGTTTGGCGGCGATATCGTGACCGGCGGTGCCTTCATCGGCGATTTCTTTCCTGCACTGTCCCGCGCCGTTGCGCCCGGTTCCCGCGTTGTCAGCTTTGAACCCAATCCGCTCAGCTTTGCCGCCGCGCAGCGCACCATCGCATTGAATGGCCTGTCCAACGTCGATCTGGCAGCCGTAGCGGTCGGCGAAACTTCCGGCACGCTTCACCTGCAACTGGCCCGTGAGGGCGGCAGCGCCACGGCGGCCCGCGCCAAGATCGTCGAGACAGCCAAGGACGGGGACACCGTCCCGGTCGAGGTCAGCACGCTGGATGACCTCTGCCCGGCGGACCGCATCGTGTCGATCCTGCATCTGGACGTCGAAGGCCATGAGAAACCCGCACTGCTGGGTGCGCGACGGATCATCGAACAGAACGCGCCGATGATCGTGCTGGAGGCCGATCGCCCGTGGCAACGCGGCATGTACGCCGATTTCCTGATCGAGCATTTCCCGGACCAGCGCTATCTCATGTGCGGTGGCATGGAGCGGAACGTGTTCTTCATCTCCCAGAACTGAGGCGTATCATGGCCCGTACTCCCCGTGCCTGGCAAAGAATGCTGTCCGGTCGCAGGCTGGACCTGCTGGACCCGACCCCGGTGGATATAGAGATCGAGGACATCGCGCATGGCCTAGCCTTTGTCGCGCGCTGGAACGGGCAGACGCGCGGAAATTACGCCTATTCCGTGGCCGAGCATTCGCTGCTGGTCGAGGTGATCTTTGGCCGGTTGTGCCCGCAGGCCCGTCCGGCAGAGCGGCTGACCGCCCTGCTGCATGACGCCCCGGAATACGTCATTGGCGACATGATTTCCCCGGTGAAGGCCGCTGTCGGTCCGGGCTATGAGGATCTGGACAAAAGGCTGACGGCGGCGATCCATATCCGCTTTGGCCTGCCCGCGGTGACGCCCCAACGTTTGAAACGCCAAATCAAGAAGGCAGACCGTGTCAGCGCGTGGATGGAGGCGACCCAGATTGCCGGGTTTAGCCGCGCCGAGGCGGACAAATTCTTTGGCGCCCCGGATATCGACATGATTGCCGATCTGGACATCCACCTGCGACCCCCGGTCGAGGTGCGACGGGATTTCACCTCACGCCACGCGTCTCTGTTGCAGGACATGCCCTGATGCGGATCACCGTCCGCCCTGCTGGCCCTCTGGATGCACGCCCCCTTGCCGAGTTGCTGAACGAAATCATCAGCGCAGGCGGAACAACGGCGTTGACCAACCCGCTCAGCACCACTGAGATGCAGGATTGGATGACCCGCGCGCCCGGCCGTTCTGCATGGCATCTGGCAGAGAATGAAATCGGGACCGTTATGGGCTTTCAGTGGATCGAACCGGCGGAGTATCTGCCGGATGAGGCCGCCGAGATCGCCACCTTTGCCCGCAGCGGAAAGACCGGACTTGGGATCGGATCGGCACTGTTTCGCGCCACGGAATCCGCCGCGCGGGCCTTGGGCTATGGCTGGATAAACGCCAATATCCGCGCGGACAACAGCGGCGGACTTGCCTATTACCAAAGCCGGGGGTTCGAGGATTACGGCGTGAAACGGGGCGTGCCTCTGGGGAACGGGCTAACGGTCGACAAGGTGTTGAAACGCTACGATCTGTAGCGTGCTGGCGCGCTGATGAGGCCGCGGCGTCAGGGCCCGGTCAGTTGCTGACGTCCACTCCCGGCGGTTCGGGATAATCAATCATCAGGTCGGTGCCGCTGGCCATGATGCAACTGCGCTTGTCCGCATTGGTGATCAGGACGGTAAAGCGGCCGCTGTCCTCAGAGGCCCAAAGTTCCAGCATCGTCGTCTGCGAGGTCAGGCCGATCAGGATCTGACGCTCATCAAAGCGGTCGTCGAGGCGCGTGACCACGGTATCGCGATCCGCACAAAAGACGGCCGTCTGGGCAAGGGCAACAGGCGGCGCCAGCGCTGCGGCGCCCATGACGAGGGAAGCGGTGAACAGACGTTTGAACATGATCTCTCCTTTCGCCGGAGAGATCGCCACCGGCGCTCTCGCCAGCATTGCATACAGTAGACACTATATATTGGGAGAGAGGCGCTGACCCCGCAATGGACAGCGCCGCACGTTTGCGTGTCGGTTCCGTCAGCGCGGAGAGCGTTTCGCCAGAATCCGTTGCAGGGTCCGCCGGTGCATGTTCAGCCGCCGCGCGGTTTCCGAGACGTTGCGATCACAAAGCTCATAAACGCGCTGAATATGCTCCCAACGGACGCGATCCGCGCTCATCGGGTTCTCTGGCGGCGGCGGCAGGTCGTCGCCCTTGGCCAATAGCGCGTTTGTGATATCGGTCGCATCAGCGGGTTTGGACAGGTAATCGGTGGCGCCGATCTTGACCGCCGCAACCGCCGTGGCGATGGCACCGTACCCCGTCAGGACAACCACGCGGCTATCCGGACGCTTTTCCCGCAGGACTTCGACAACGTCCAGACCATTGCCGTCTTCCAACCGCAGGTCCACAACGGCATAGGCCGGGGGACGCGCCGTGGCGATGGCTGTGCCAGCCGCCACCGATCCGGCCATCTCGACCTCGAATCCGCGTTTCTCCATGGCCTTGGCCAGGCGTCTGAGGAAGGGCTCGTCATCGTCGACCAATAACAGCGACCGGTCATCTCCGAGTTCCTCGATGCTGCGATCCGCCAAGAGCCATCCTCCCCGAAGCCGTTACGTAAAGAAGAGTATTAGCCCGCTAACCCCCGATGGTCAAACGTATCTAACGTCGTCAAGAGGCATCGATGAAGCAGGCCACCCGGTCGGCCATTTGTTCGGGTGTGACCTCGCGCCGGAAGTACTCGACAAAGCCATGCTCGGGCAGCACGAGATAGGTGAAGGTCGAGTGATCGACGAGGTAATACTCGGGGTCACCTTCCTGCTTCTTGTAGTAGGTCCGATAGGCAAGGCTTGCGGCCTTGACCTGTTCCGCCGACCCGGTGAGACCGATCATCTTGTCATGGATCAGTTCGGAAAACTCTCCCACCACCTCGGGGGTGTCGCGCTCCGGGTCGATGGAGATGAAGACCGGCGTGGTGCTCATCCCGCGTTCAGCCAGCAGATCCACCGCGTCGGCATTGCGCGCAGTGTCAAAGGGGCAGACATCGGGGCAATAGGTATAGCCGAAATAGACCAGGGTCGGCTCTGTGATCACATCCTGGTCCGTCACCGTCTCCCCGGCCCCGTTGACCAGCGTGAAGGGCCCGCCGATCTGGTCGGACCCGCCAGCGACCACGCCCTGACGGCACTGCGCAAACCTGTCATCCCCGGACGGGCGCTGTGTCACGTACCAGACCCCCCCCATCAATCCGACGAGCGCGGCAAAAGCGGCGATTGCGGCAAGACGCTGCATGACATTCTCCGGTTTAGATGTTTTGCTTCTAGCTAACGATTGTGGACGGGGCCGCAATTGAGACGAAAGGGCGCATATGGCGCAGAGCGAATTCGGTTTGTTCACTGACGAGCAGCGCAGCAACTGGATCCGGCTGCGCACGATGATTCTTCTGCGGTGGTTCGCCATCGTCGGGCAGATCACGGCGATTACCCTGGCCCAACGCCTGTACAACCTGCAGTTGGAACTGGGGCTGTGCTACCTTGCGGTGGGTGTTTCCATCGTCGGCAATCTCATCGCGATTTCGGTCTTTCCGGAAAACAAGCGCCTGAGCGAGACCGAGAACTTCATGATGGTGATGTTCGATCTGCTGCAACTCTGTTTCCTGCTCTATCTGACGGGCGGATTGCACAATCCGTTCTCGCTGCTTGTTCTTGGCCCCGTGACCGTATCCGCGGCCGTGCTCAGCCTGCGGTCGACTTTTCTTCTTGGGACAACAGCGTTTTTGCTGGTGTCGGGCATGGTCTATTATCACCTGCCGCTGCGCACCGAAGAGGGATTCATCCTGCGTATCCCCGATATTTTCGTCTACGGCCAGTGGGTCGCGATCACGATCGCGCTGGTCTTTATCTCTGTCTATTCGCGGCGCATCACGCGCGAGATGAATTCCATGTCCGACGCGCTGGCCGCGACGCAGATGGCGCTGGCCCGCGCGCAGAAACTGAACGATCTGGGCGGCGTCGTTGCGGCGGCGGCGCATGAACTGGGCACGCCCTTGGCCACGATCAAGCTGACATCGGCCGAATTGGCCGAGGAACTGGACGACCACCCGGACCTGAAAGACGACGCGCTGCTGATCCGCGAACAGGCCGACCGCTGCCGTGACATCCTGCGCAGTATGGGCCGCGCCGGGAAGGATGACCTGCACATGCGGCACGCACCGCTGGTCGAAGTGATCCGGGAGGCCGCCGAGCCGCATCAGGACCGCGGCAAGGAAATCCTGATCGAAGACGGCCCCGGGCCAGGCGGCGAATATACCCAACCGCAGATCCTGCGCAGGCCAGAGGTAATTCACGGGCTGCGTAATCTCGTTCAGAATGCCGTCGATTTCGCCCGGACCAAGGTCTGGGTCGAGGCCATGTGGACGGATGACGTAGTGTCAATTCGAATTCTCGACGACGGTCGGGGATTTCCGCAACACCTAATCGGACGTATAGGTGATCCCTTTGTTCGCCGCCGCCGCAGCGAAAGCGAAAAACGCGCGCGCCCGGAATACGAGGGTATGGGACTCGGGCTTTTCATTGCAAAAACTCTTCTGGAACGCAGCGGTGCGGAATTGAGTTTTGCAAATGGATCAGACCCTTACACCCAAGGTTTGGACGAAAAGGAACGGCGCGGCGCAATTGTCGAAGTTGTTTGGCCGCGCAGCAAGATCGTCGCCGATCAAGCCAAACCCGGGACGGCTCTCGGCGAAAACCGGTTGATTGAAATTTAACAAAATACTTTCCCGCCTACGTTGAAACTTAACAAGAAATTAACCTTCATGAATTGTTATCCATCCGGGAATTCCTGAAGGTCAACAAGAGGCGGAGATTTGGAAGACGTCTTATTTCTAGCCATCGGTGCAGGCGCCGGATCGGCAGCATTGGTCGTCCTGCTGATCCTCAATTCTCTGCGTCCGAAACGGGACAACCGACGAGGTATGCACGCCGGAATTCCCGATACGGTTCTGCTTCTTCGCAACGGCGAAGTCGTCGATCACACCCCTGACGCACCCGCTCTGTTCGAACGGACCATGCTGACCGGGATGGGATGGGACGAGGTTCGCGAGGCCATGTTGCCCGGTTTCCCCGACCTGCCAAAAACCCTGCCCGACCAGGCCACAAGCTGGCATTCGCCCAAGGTCCCCAATGCCGAATTGCGGGCCGATCCCTTTCGCAGCCGTGTGCATCTCAGTCTGCGCTGCGCCCCCGACGGCGCCGCAACCCTGTTCCGCGCGACCTGCTTTCTTGATGAATACGGACGTATCATCGACATGGCGCAAGCGGCACCCGACGCGCTTTGGCAGACCGACATGGAGGGGCACGTCATATGGAGCAACGAGGCCTATGAACGCCTCTGCGCCGAGGTTGGCGTCAGCGGTCAAAGTGAAGGCCCGTTCGAGTTTTCGCTGCCCGATGCCCGCGCCGAGCGGACCAGCCGTGTCAGCCTGCGGTCAGAAGCGCGGGTTCAACAGTGGTTCGAGGTCGTATCCCGGCCGATCGATGGCGGATGGCTGCACTACGCAAACAGCATCAACAGTCTGGTCAACGCCGAAATGGCGCAGCGGAACTTCGTTCAGACCCTGACCAAGACGTTCGCCCATCTTCCCATCGGTCTGGCGGTCTTTGATCGTGATCGCAGGCTGGTTCTGTTCAATCCCGCCTTGGTGGACCTGACGCACCTCCCGGTTGATTTTCTGTCGGCCAAGCCGAACCTGCTCAGCTTTTTCGACCACATGCGGGAAAACCGCATGATGCCCGAACCCAAGAATTACGCCTCTTGGCGCGACAAGCTTTATGATGTGGTCAGCGCCGCGCGTGAGGATCGCTATTGCGAGACGTGGAACCTGCCTTCGGGCCTGACGTACAAGATCACGGGACGCCCGCACCCCGATGGCGCTGTCGCCTTTCTGATTGAGGACATCAGCGCGGAAATCTCGCTCACCCGGCGGTTCCGCTCCGAGTTGGAACTCACGCAATCGGTGCTGGACTGTTTCGACGACTCCGTTTCGGTCTTTTCCCGTCTTGGCGTGCTGACCTTTTCCAACGCCGCCTATCGCACCCAGTGGCAATGTGACCCCGACAGCGCCTTTGCCGAAATCACCATCGTAGATGCCACCAAGGACTGGCAGAAGGCCTGCGAACCGTCGCCAATCTGGACGGACCTGCGCGAATTTGTCCTGACACTGCGTGATCGCCAAAGCTGGGAGGCAGAGCTCAATCTCAGGGACGGGGGCCGTCTGCGCTGCACGGTGCAGCCGGTCGCAGCCGGGGCGACCATGGTCCGGTTTACCAAGCTCACCGCACAGGAGTACCTGCACGAGGCGGAACCCGAACGTCGGCACGCGTTGAGTTGATCGCGCTTGCAGCCGGTGGCGGCGCTTGTATCCTCGCGCCATGATGCCCCGCCATGCCGAAATCCTGCTGTCGACACCGGATGACACCCGCGCCTTTGCGCAGCGGGTCGGTCGGGTCCTGCGTCCCGGTGATGTTTTGCTGCTGCACGGCCAGATCGGCGCAGGAAAGACCCATTTCGCGCGCAGCCTGATCCAGTCCCTGCAGGACGGGCCAGAGGATGTGCCGTCGCCCACTTTCACGCTGGTGCAGGTTTACGATACGCGCGCCGGGGAGCTTTGGCATGCCGATCTTTACCGCCTGACCGGACCGGATGAATGCGTTGAACTGGGCCTGACAGAGGCGTTCGAGTCGGCAATCTGTCTGGTCGAATGGCCCGACCGTCTGGAGGATCTGACGCCAGCGAACGCACTGAACCTGTCCTTTGCCGAAGCAGCGTCCGAAGACGCCCGCGTTTTGACCCTGTCATGGACAGATCCACGCTGGGACAGCTTGGCTGAAGGGGTTCCCGCGTGACTGCATTTCTCAAGGCAAGTGGCTGGGGCGACACTGTGCGGGCCCCGCTGGCTGGTGACGCCTCTGCGCGTCGCTACACGCGTTTGCAGCGGGGGGAAGACACCGCGATCCTGATGCAGGACCCGGAGGGGGATGTTTCCCTATTCGCACGGCTGGCACGGCACCTGACGGGCATCGGCCTTAGCGCGCCCGCCATTTTGGCCGACGATCCCGCCTCCGGCCAGTTGCTGCTGGAGGATCTGGGCGACGGACTGATCGCGCGACTTTCCAACAATGATCAAGCTGAGGCCGCCCTCTACGCCATCGCGACCGAGGCGTTGATTGCCCTGCACCGTCACGACCCGCCTGCCGGTCTGCCACGCGCCACACCAGAGCGGTTGGCCGGGATGATCGACCTTGCCTTTCTGCACTACACCCATGCGCCCGAGGCCCTGCCAAAGGCCTTCGCCGCCTTTCAACCGCTGTTGGAGGTGCATGCCCAGCCGGCGGATGTCATGGTTCTGCGCGACTACCACGCCGAAAACATCCTGCTCTTGCCCGGTCGCGACGGCGCCGCCCGCGCCGGCCTGCTGGATTTTCAGGACGCGCTGCAGGGGCACCGGGCCTATGATCTGATTTCCCTGATCGAGGACGCCCGCCGTGACGTGTCACCCGCCACGGCAGAGGCCTGCATCGCGCAGTACCTGGAAGCCACCGGACTGCCCGAAGAGGGTTTCCACGCCTCCCTCGCCGTGCTCGGGGCCCAGCGGAACCTGCGCATTCTGGGTGTCTTTGCCCGTCTCGCCGCCACGCGCGGCAAACTGCATTACATTGACCTCATTCCACGGGTCTGGGCGCATCTGCAAAAGGATCTGTCGCACCCGGCGCTTGCCGGTCTGCGCGAAACCCTGTCCGTGCTGCCCGAACCCACTCCGGATCACCTGCAACACCTCAAGGCCCCATGCCCGACGCCATAATGCTTTTCGCCGCCGGTTTCGGCACCCGCATGGGCGCGCTGACCGCCTCTCGTCCGAAACCGCTGATCGAAGTGGCGGGCAAACCGTTGCTGGATCACGCGCTGGACCTGACGGCGGGCATCACCACCCGTGTGGTTAACGCGCATTACCTTGCCCAACAGGTCGTCGATCATCTTGCCACCTCCAATGTGGCGGTTTCGGTGGAACAGCCCGAGATCCTCGATACCGGCGGCGGGCTGCGCAACGCCCTGCCACTGCTGGGAATTCACCCTGTGTACACGATGAATACGGATGCTGTCTGGAACGGCCCGAATCCGTTGGACCTGCTTCGGGATGCATGGAAACCGGATCAAATGGACGCCCTGTTGCTGTGTATCCCGACCGCGCGCGCCATCGGTCGCAAGACCGACGGGGATTTCACGCTGCAGTCCGACGGTCAGCTCACGCGCAAGGGCGACCTCGTTTACACCGGGGCACAGATCATCCGGACCGAGAGCCTGCATGATTTCCCGGAACAGGTGTTTTCGCTGAACAGGCTCTGGAACGTGCAGGCGGAACGCGGTCGCCTGTTTGGCCTGACCTATCCCGGCCAATGGTGCGACGTGGGCCACCCCGAAGGGATTCATCTGGCCGAAGAGATGCTGAATGTTTGAAGTTCCCGGCCCGCGCCTGTTCACCCTGCAGCCCGGCGCGGATTTTACCGCCGAACTGGTGCGCGGGCTGCGCGCCCGCCTTGGCGGACAGCCGCCAGAGGCCATCGCCCGCGTCGAAATCTACGTCAACGCCGACCGCATGGCGCGCCGCTTGCGCAGCGTCTTCGACGCCGGCGAGGCCAGCCTGCTGCCGCGCATCCGCCTCGTGACCGATCTGGCAGACCCGCTGACGCGCGCCCAACTGCCGCCACCTGTGCCGCCGCTGCGCCGCAGGCTGGAACTGACCGGTCTGGTCTCGAAATTGCTGGACGCCGAACCGGATCTGGCACCCCGGGCAGCGCTTTTTGACCTTGCCGACAGCCTCGCCTCCTTGATGGAGGAAATGCAGGGCGAAGGCGTGACGCCCGAAACCGTGGCACAGCTCGACGTGACGGACCAATCCGGCCACTGGCAGCGGGCGCTGCGGTTCTTCAGCATCGTGCAACACTATTTCGAGGCGGACTGCGCCCCCGATCCGCAGGCCTATGCCCGCCGCGCGCTGGACCTGCGACTGGCGCAATGGGCCGAAAACCCGCCGCAACACCCCATCCTGATCGCCGGGTCGACAGGGTCGCGCGGCACCACCGCCGCCTTCATGCAGGCAGTCGCCCGCCTGCCTCAGGGCGCGGTGATCCTGCCCGGTTTCGATCCGCATATGCCGGACACGGTCTGGGACCGGCTGACCGAACCGCTGAGCGGCGAGGATCATCCCCAGTACCGCTTTTCACGGCTGATGCGCGATCTGGATCTGCGCCCCACCGACCTGCGCCCCTGGACCGACACACCGCCGCCCAGCGCGGATCGCAACCGCGTTTTGTCTCTGGCGCTGCGGCCCGCACCCGTCACCCACCAATGGCTGTCCGAGGGGCCGAACCTGCCGCCGCTGCCAGAGGCAATGGCCGATGTCACCCTGTTGGAGGCCCCGACGCAACGCGAAGAGGCGCTGGCCATTGCCCTGCGTTTGCGGCAGGCGGTCGAGGACGGCACCCGCGCCGCCGTTGTCTCTCCGGACCGGATGCTGACGCGCCGCGTGACCTCGGCGCTGGACCGCTGGAACATCCTGCCCGACGACAGCGCCGGCACCCCGGCGCAGCTGACCCCACCGGGGCGTTTGCTGCGGCAGGTGGCGGAACTGTTCGTCAAACCGCTGACCGCCGAGGCCTTGCTGACCCTGCTGAAGCACCCGCTGACCCATTCGGGCGGCGATCGTGGCCCGCATCTGCTGAACACGCGTGAGTTGGAACTTTTCATCCGGCGCACGGGCATGCCCTATCCGCAACCCGACGCCCTGATCGACTGGGGTCAAACCAATCAGCGCGGCGATTGGGCCGCTTGGGTGGCGAACTCTTTCTGCGACCGGACCAATGGTGCCACACGCGCGCTGGCGGATTGGGTGCAGGACCTGCTGACACTGGCCGAGGCGCTGTGTGCCGGACCGGAGGAGTCGGGCAGCGGCGGCCTCTGGCAAGAGACCGCGGGGCGCAAACTGCAGGGCACGCTGCAGGAATTGCAGCGCGAGGCCGGTGCAGGTGCCGACATGACGGCGCGGGACTTCGCCGATCTGCTCAGCGCGATCCTGTCCCGCGAAGAAGTCCGCGATCGTGACGCGCCGCATCCGCAGATCCTGATCTGGGGCACGCTGGAGGCGCGGGTAATGGACGCCGATCTGGTCATCCTTGCCGGTCTGAACGAAGGCAGCTGGCCCGAGATGCCGGGCGCGGACCCCTGGCTGAACCGCCAGATGCGCGCGCGCGCCGGGCTGTTGCTGCCCGACCGGCGGATCGGCCTGTCGGCGCATGACTTTCAACAGGCCGCCGGCGCGCCAGAGGTCTGGTTCACCCGCTCGCAGAAATCGGATGAGGCGGAGACCGTGCCATCGCGCTGGGTGAACCGGATGCTGAACCTGATGCGGGGCCTGCCGGAACGCGGCGGGGATACGGCGATCAAACAGATGCAGGCGCGGGGCCAGCACTGGCTGGCGCTGGCCGAGGTGTCGGAAACGCCGATCCCGGCAGAGCCCGCGCCGCGCCCGTCCCCGGCGCCACCTGCAGAGGCGCGACCAAAGAAACTGCCGGTCACCGATATCAAGCGCCTCGTGCGCGATCCGTTCCACATCTATGCCAAGCGCGTGCTGCGGCTGAAACCGCTGGATCCGCTGATGCAGGCCCCCGACGCCCTGCTGCGTGGAACGCTGACGCATGACATCCTGGAATCCTTCGTGGCGACGACGGTGCAGGACCCGACACTGCTCACGCCCGCCGTACTGATGGATCAGGCGAAGCGCGTTCTTGATGACCCGGATCAAGTCCCCTTCCCGACAGTCCGCGTGCTGTGGCAGGCGCGGATGGCACGAATTGCCGACTGGTTTGTAGAGACCGAGACCGCGCGGCAGGAACAGGCCCGTCCCGGCCACTTCGAGATCGAGGGCAAGTCAGAGATCCCCGCACTGGATTTTACCCTGACCGCCAAGGCCGACCGTATCGACATCGACGAACGCGGGCTGGCGCATATTTACGACTACAAGACCGGGGCTGCCCCCTCGACCGGCGAACAGGAAAAGTTCGACAAGCAATTGTTGCTGGAGGCGGCAATCCTCGCCCGCGGCGGCTTTGCCCCGCTGACACCGCGTCAGGTGGCCCGTGCGCTGTTCATCGCGCTGCAACCGGCCAAACCGCAAGAGGTGCCCGCCCCGCTGGAAGACAATCCGCCGGGCAAGGTCTGGGAGGAATTCACCGCCCTGATCACCGCCTATGCCGAGGCCGGAACCGGCTATACCGCCCGCCGGGCGCTGCAAAAGGACAGCGATACCGCTGAATACGACCACCTGTCGCGCTACGGCGAATGGGAAGTCACCGACGCGCCGCAGAAACAGGGGCTGACATGAAACGCGACGACGCGACAGAGGCGCAGGTCCGCGCCGCCGCCCCTTGGCATTCGACGTGGCTGGCCGCCAATGCCGGATCCGGCAAAACGCGGGTGCTGACTGATCGGGTGGCGCGGCTGTTGCTGGACGGGGTGGACCCGTCGCACATCCTTTGTCTGACCTATACCAAGGCCGCGGCAACAGAGATGCAGAACCGCCTGTTCAAGCGACTGGGCAGCTGGGCCATGCAGGATGAGGCGCAGTTGCGCGCCGAACTGGACCAGTTGGGCGTCGATCAGAGCCTGAGCAGCGATTTCCTGCGCGATGCCCGCACCCTGTTTGCGCGGGCCATCGAAACGCCGGGCGGGCTGCGGATTCAGACCATCCATTCGTTCTGCGCCTCGCTCTTGCGGCGGTTCCCGCTGGAGGCCCGCGTCAGCCCCCAGTTCACCGAAATCGAGGATCGCGCCGCCGAACTGCTGCGGGCCGAGGTGCTGGACCGCATCGCCGAGGGGCCGGAGGCGCATCTGTTGCGGGCAATCGCCCCTTATATCTCGGGTGATGACGTCGAGGACCTGACCGCGCAACTTTGCGGCCGCAGGGACGATTACCTGCGCGCCTGGAGCGCCGAGGAAATCCGCGCCAGCTATGGCCTGTCGCCGGACGAGACCGAGGAGAGCCTTCTGGCGCGGGTCTTCCTTGGGTCCGAAAAACCGCTGTTTGACGCGCTGGTCCCGCATCTGAAGACGGGTGGAAAGACGGACGTTTCCCTGGGCGATCAATTGGCCTCGTTCACCGCCCCCGATGCCGCCGGGCTGTCAGTGGTGCAGGCCGCTTTGCTGACGCAGGGCGGCACCATCCGCAAGAACCTTGGAACCAAGAAGCTGCGCACGAATGCGCACGACCTGTTCGAACAGCTCGATCAGCTTGCCGCACGGACAGAGGACGCTCTGGACGCCCAGCGCGGACTTGCCGCCGCCCAGCGCGACATTGCCTTGCACGCCTTTGCCACCCGGTTCCTAACCGATTACGAGGCCGAAAAGCTGCGGCGCGGCTGGCTGGATTTCGATGACCTCATCACCCGCGCGCGGGATCTGCTCAGCGATCCGGGCGTCGCGGAATGGGTATTGTACCGGATCGACGGCGGCATCGACCACATTCTTGTGGATGAGGCGCAGGACACATCCCCGGTGCAATGGCAGGTGATCGAACGGCTGGCGCAGGAATTCGCGGCGGGCGAAGGCGCGCGGGCCGACACCCGACGCACGATCTTTGTCGTCGGGGACAAGAAACAGTCGATCTATTCCTTTCAGGGTGCCGACCCGTCCGAGTTCGACCGGATGCGCGAGGATTTCGCGGAACGGCTGAAAAACACCGACAGCCCGCTGCAAAAGGAAAACCTGCTCTACAGCTTTCGCTCGGCCGAACCGATCCTGCGCTTGGTGGACAACACTTTTGACGGGGCGGTGCCCTCCGGCTTTACCCCCGATCAGACGCACCGCGCCTTCAAGGACCGGATGCCGGGGCGCGTGGACCTGTGGCCGGTGGTGGAAAAGGTCAAGGACGACGACGACAGCCCGTGGTTCGAACCGCTGGACCGCCCCGGATCGCGCCATCACACGGTGATCCTTGCCCAGCGCATCGCACGGTTCATCCGACGGACCATCGAGGCCAAGACCCCCCTACCGGTCGAAAACGGCCAGTCCGGCACCTACAGTGCGCGGCCCGTGCATGCGGGCGATTTCCTGATCCTTGTGCAAAGCCGCTCGCGCCTGTTTGCCGAGATCATCCGGGCCTGCAAGAACGAGGGCCTGCCCATCGCGGGCGCCGACGTTCTGAAGGTCATGGCCGAACTGGCCGTGCGCGACATCATCGCCCTGCTGAGTTTCCTCGCCACGCCAGAGGATTCGCTGTCGCTGGCCACGGTGCTGCGCTCTCCGCTGTTTGGCCTGTCTGAGCAGGAGTTGTTCGACCTCGCCCACCGCCGACAGAGCAGACACCTGTGGGAAGACCTGCGCAAACGGCGCGCGGACTTCCCCAATGTGCTGGGCGTGCTGGACGATCTGCGCGGGCAGACCGATTTCCTGCGCCCCTATGACCTGATCGAACGCATCCTGACCCGTCACAACGGCCGCCGCCTGTTGATCGGACGTCTGGGACCAGAGGCAGAGGATGGCATCAACGCGCTGCTGCAACAGGCGCTGGCCTATGAGCAGTCTTCGGTGCCTTCGTTGACCGGCTTTCTGGAATGGGCGCAATCCGACAACCTGAAGATCAAGCGCGCACCGGACAGCGCGGGCCGGATGCTGCGCGTCATGACGGTGCACGGCTCCAAGGGGCTGGAGGCGCCGATCGTCATCCTGCCCGACTGCGCCAAGGCAGGGGTTACGATCCGGGATGTCTTGCTGAAGGATGAAAACGGCCCCCTGTGGAAGATGACCGCCGATGGTCAGCCCGCGCGCCAACGCGCGGCGCTGGAGGCCGCCAAGGAAAAGGCTGCGCAAGAAAAGGACCGCCTGCTGTATGTCGCCATGACGCGGGCCGAAAAATGGCTGATCGTCGGCGCGGCGGGGGATCTGGGGAAAAGCGGTGAAACCTGGTACGACAAGGTCGCGCGCGGAATGGAGCGGTCCGGACAGGTCGCACAAGAATATGACTTTGGCGAGGGCGACACCGGCGAAGGCTGGCGTCTTGGCGACGAGACCTGGACCCACCTGCCGTTCGAGGACAGGCTTGAAGAGACCCCACCTCAGCCCCACCTGCCCGCGCATCTGGCGCTTGCCGCTCCCACACCCCCAGAGCCGGTGAAGGCGAAATCACCCTCTGACCTTGGCGGGGCAAAGGCGCTGTCCGGGGCGCAGGGCGACACCGAAGAGATCGCCAAGGCCCGCGGCACCGCGCTGCATCACCTGCTGGAAAACCTCGCGCCCCTGCCTGCGGACTTGCGATCCGGATCCGCCGACAGCCTGTGCGGCACCCTGCGCAATGACCCTGACCTGTCCATCGTTGCCGACCAACTGGACATGATCCGGGAAGAGGCGCTGACCGTCCTGTCCGCGCCCGAGCTTGCGCCCGTCTTTGCCGCCGAAACACTGGCAGAGGTGCCTGTAACCGCCGATCTGCCCGGCCTTGGACGCATCCACGGCATCATCGACCGGCTGATCGTCACGCCGGACCGCGTGACCGCCATCGACTTCAAATCGAACCGCACGCTGCCCGCCACGCCAGAGCAGGTGCCGGAGGGGCTGTTGCGCCAGATGGGGGCCTACGCCGCCGCGCTGGCGCAGATCTATCCCGGACGGACCATCGACACGGCGCTGATCTGGACGGCAAACGCACACTATATGCCGCTGCCGCACGATGTTGTGACACAATCCCTCGGGCGTGCCGCCGCATCTTGACGGCAGGCGGAGGCGTCCATACCTTCCCGACCTTGTCAGGCTGCTAAACCTCAGGAGATTCCCAATGGCCACCGTTCCCGTCACCGATGACACCTTTGACGCCGAGGTGAAGAACTCCGACATCCCCGTTGTCGTCGACTTCTGGGCCGAATGGTGCGGCCCGTGCAAACAGATCGGCCCGGCTCTGGAAGAGCTTTCCAAAGAAATGGAAGGCAAGGTGAAGATCGCCAAGGTCGACGTTGACCAGAACCCGAACACCGCCGCCGCCATGGGTGTGCGCGGCATCCCGGCCCTGTTCATCTTCAAGGATGGTCAGCCGGTGTCCAACCTTGCCGGTGCGCGCCCCAAGGCCGCGCTGCAAAGCTGGATCGAAGAATCGATCTGATCCGGGCGACCGGGTGATGTTTCAGGGGCGCCTTCGGGCGCCCTTGTCGTTTTGGGCGTCAGGGTCCATATCGCCCAGCAACCGAAAAGGAGCACGCATATGTCCGACGATTTTCCCGGCTGGCACGGCACAACCATCATCGGCGTCCGCAAGGGCGGACAGGTGGTCATCGCGGGCGACGGTCAGGTCAGCCTCGGCCAGACCGTGATCAAGGGCACCGCGCGCAAGGTGCGCCGCATTTCCCCCGGCGGACATGAGGTGCTGTGCGGTTTTGCCGGATCCACGGCGGATGCCTTTACCCTTCTGGAACGGCTGGAGAAAAAATTGGAGGCCGCGCCGGGTCAGTTGCAGCGCGCCAGCGTCGAACTGGCCAAGGACTGGCGCACCGACAAATACCTGCAAAAGCTGGAAGCGATGCTGATCGTCTCGGACGGGCGCGAACTCTACGTGATCACCGGCGCAGGTGACGTGCTGGAACCGGAACATAACGTCGCCGCCATCGGCTCGGGCGGGAACTTTGCGCTGGCGGCGGCCCGTGCACTGATGGACAGCGACAAAAGCGCCGAGGATATCGCCCGTACCGCCATGGGCATTGCCGCCGATATCTGCGTCTACACCAACGGCAACCTGACGGTGGAAACGCTGGCAGGCTGATCGGCGTCAGGGGTCGGCGGGCTGGTCCGCCACCCTGTGCCATGCGCCATCTTTGCGGCGAAAATGCCGCCGCACAGAGGGCTGGAAATCCGTCCCCTCCGACCCCCATGTCTCAACCATAAGGCAATCCTGCCCGATCTCCAGCAGGTTGAAGGTGTTGGGCTCTCCGCGCAGACGGCGTGACAGGCTGGTCCCGGCCTGCACGAACAACAAGCCGGGATAGGCCCGGAACGGCGCGATCACCGTGTTGTGCAGGTGGCCCGATAGCACGATCTGCGCCCCGCAACCGGCAAAACGGTCCAGCGCCTGCGCGGCACCGCGCATCAGCCGCTTGCCCACCTCCGGGCCATGTTGCAAGGGGTGGTGCAGCACGACGATCCGCGCCCGCGACCCGGCCGTGTCAAAGCCATCGCAGGCCCGGGCGATCCGCCGTTTGGACAACCGCCCGCGCTGCCAACTGAACCGGTTTACGGTGTTCACGCCCACCACCACCATCGAGGAGTCTTCGTATCGGGGCTCCAATACCGGATCGATGGCTCGGCGATAGCGCGCCCAAGGGGCCGTCATCCGGACCCACAGGTTGTCCAGCGGCGTGTCATGATTGCCCGGCACCGCCAGCCAGCGACAGGGCAACCGGTCGAGAAAGGCGCTGGCGCGGGCAAATTGACCCTTGCGCGCGCGCTGGGTGAAGTCGCCGGAAATCACCACCAGATCAGGATCGATACGGTGAACGGAGTCCAGCAGCGGCGCTTCCAGCTCGGGCCGATCCTTGCCGTAATGCAGATCCGACAGGTGCAGGACTCGCGTCATGCAGCCTCCCTTGGCACAATGAGCCGCAAACGCTGATGCGACATCCGAAAATCCAATGGCCCCGCCATCCGACGCTTTTCGCCGTCATAAGCCAACAGCGTCGCGCGCCGCTTTGTCAGACCGATGCTGACCCGGTCGCCACGGTACAGATCATAATCGACACCTTCCTCCAACGCCCCGACGGCCAGACGAACCATTCGGTGCAACAACTCTCTGCGCGTCTCCGCCCGCACCACCAGAACCGCGAACTCACCGTTCTGCACCGCATCGCCGCCGGCAATGCCAAAACGAGAGAGCTGAAAGGCCGACCGGCCCACGAAAACCAACGCGGTGCGGAGAACCTCCTGCCTATCGTCCAGATTCAGACTGACCTGCAGTGGCTTTCGAAACCGCAGGAAGGTCTTGACCACCGACCAATGCGCCATCAAACGCCGCCGTCCCCAGCGGCGATAGATCGACTCGCGCTGTTTCAGGATCGACGGATAGATGCCGATGCTGGCGTTGTTCAAAAAGACCTGCCCGTTCACCATGCCGACGCGGCTGCTGACGCCGCGCCCGTCGATGATCTGGCACGCTGCGGTTTCCGGGTCTTCCGACAGGCCCAGACCGCGCGCGAAATAGTTGAAGGTCCCCATCGGCAGGACCGCCATCGGAACGCCGGTGCCGATCAGCATCCCCGCCACCGCCATCGCGGTGCCGTCCCCACCGGCAGAAACGATCATGCGCGCGCCCTGCGCCCGCGCCTCTGCCACCGCCTCTGCCAATGGGCGGCGTCTGTCGAACGGGATGACCCGGGCACCCAGCACGGCCCGCGCCGACGACAGAGCCGCCGGGTCACGCAAATTGCGCCCCGAACGGGGGTTGGCAATCACGCAGACCGGACCGTGATCCGTCGTGTCTGGATACATGTCCATCGGGACGGATCCGGCGTCAGGCATTGGGTAACCTCCATCTGCCCACTCAACCCGGCAGGCAGGGCGCGGTTCCGTCAAGGGTTGGAATCCCGGCACAGGTTGTTATCTCTGCGCGGACGGCGGCATATGCCCCGCATGATGCACAGGACCCAAATGACAGACCTCACGCCCCGCGAAATCGTTTCGGAACTCGACCGTTTCATCATCGGACAGGCAGAGGCCAAGCGCGCCGTCGCCGTGGCCCTGCGCAACCGCTGGCGGCGCAAGCAGCTGTCGGATGACCTGCGCGATGAGGTCTATCCCAAGAACATTCTGATGATCGGCCCCACCGGCGTCGGCAAGACAGAGATCTCGCGCCGTCTGGCCAAACTGGCCCGCGCGCCGTTCATCAAGGTGGAGGCGACCAAGTTCACCGAAGTTGGCTATGTCGGCCGCGACGTGGAACAGATCATCCGCGATCTGGTGGATGCCGCCATCGTCCAGACCCGCGAGCAGATGCGCGAGGACGTCAAGGCCCGCGCGCATGAGGCCGCCGAGGAACGGGTGATCACCGCCATCGCCGGGACCGACGCCCGCGAAGGCACACGTGACATGTTCCGCCGCAAGCTGAAGGCTGGCGAGTTGGACGATACCGTGATCGAGCTTGAGGTGGCCGACACCGCCTCTCCGTTTCCGACCATGGAAATCCCGGGCCAGCCGGGGGCCAATATGGGCATGATGAACCTTGGCGAGATGTTCGGTAAGGCCTTTGGCGGGCGCACCACGCGCAAGCGCCTGACCGTTGCGGAGAGCTATGAGATCCTGATTTCGGAAGAGGCGGACAAGCTGCTGGATGACGAACAGGTCAAGACGGCAGCGCTGGAATCGGTGGAGCAGAACGGCATCGTGTTCCTGGACGAGATCGACAAGGTCGCCGCCCGGCAAGAGGCGCGCGGCGGGGATGTCAGCCGCGAGGGCGTGCAGCGTGACCTGCTGCCGCTGATCGAGGGCACGACGGTTTCGACCAAGCATGGCGCGGTCAAGACCGACCACATCCTGTTCATCGCGTCGGGTGCCTTCCACATTGCCAAGCCATCCGACCTGCTGCCCGAATTGCAGGGGCGTCTGCCGATCCGGGTCAATCTGCGCGCGCTGACCGAAGAGGATTTCGTCCGCATCCTGACAGAGACGGACAACGCCCTGACCCGCCAGTACACGGCGTTGATGGCGACCGAGGAAGTGACCGTGAGTTTCACCGAAGAGGGCATCGCCGCGCTGGCCAAGATCGCCGCCGAGGTGAACACCAGCATCGAGAATATCGGCGCGCGGCGGCTTTATACGGTGATGGAACGGGTGTTCGAGGAGCTGAGCTTTACCGCGCCGGATCAGGCCGGGGTCGAGGTGGTCGTGGACGCCGAATTTGTCGAGAAACATCTTGGCGAACTGACCCGTTCGACGGACCTGAGCCGCTACGTCCTCTAGGGGTGTCCACGCGTGGACAGCTTAGGGGGAATGCAGGATCAATGGGTTACAGGCGCGGTTTTACCGATCTTTAACCCATACGCCTGAATTCCCCCCTTGGCGGTTGGTCAGAAACGAGACAGGGCGCGGTGTACGCGCCCTGTTTTTTATTGACCAGACTCGTGGACCTTTTGGCAGGGCCGAAGGGTTCAGGCGGTCGCCTTCTTGCGGCGCGTCCGCGCGGCACCAAGCGCGCCAACGGCGCCAATCATGAGAAGGGCGGAGGCCGGCAGCGGAACCGGCGTGGCGGTCACGAAACGTCCACCGGCAAGGAGATCACCGGCAGATCCGACCACAAGTTGTTCCTGAAAGCTGAACGTCAGGGAGTCACCGACAAGGCTGGCCGTCACACCAGCGAAAAGCCCGGCCGGATCAAGCTCAAATCCAGTCACGGCCAAGCCGCCGAAATCGAGACCGGACAGTACGAAATCGATATCGTCCCCGATTGCACCGACCAAAGTCCCGGCGAAATCGTAGGAGGCGCCAAAGGTGATGGCCACTTCGGGACCAAGATCGCCATTCGCGTCGATGGAGATGACATCAAGCAGGTTGTAATCGACCGAGCCGACGTCAGCTGTCATGCTTCGCGTTCCAACCAAAGACCCATTATAGAAAATGGAAAAATAATATGCGTCATCTGGCACAACGCTGGCTGCATGGGCGCCAGTGGACAAGGAGGCAACGGTCAAAGCAGTGGCAAGCGCAGAACGCAACATAGTACTCAACTCCGAAAATTAGTCTTTAGTTAACCAATTCAGTGCCAAGCGGACAGGCTTTCTGTCAATGCTTGCCGCCTCAAATGCATGGAAACAGTGAAGAACCAGTGCCGAAATAAAACAGCGCCCGGGCATTGCCGGGCGCTGATTTGTTAACCGGTGCGGCGGTTTACGCCATCCACCACCGTTCCGCCATGCGGGCGTTGTCCATCTGCCAGAGGTTGCCGACGGTGTCCGGGTTGGCCACCTTGTTCGACACGGCCTGAACATAGTTGGCGAACATCGGCACCAGAACGCCGCCTTCGTCACGCAGGATCATCTGCATTTCGGTGTACTGGTCGCGGCGCTTGGCCGGGTCCAGTTCGGCGCGGGCCGAGAGCAGCAGTTCCTGGAAGCGGGCGTTGTCGTCGCCGTCCCACTGGCTGTCATTCCACGGCACACCGGCCTCATAGGCGGTCGAGAACATCCAGTCCTCTGTCGCGCGGCCCGACCAGTAGCAGGCGCAGAACGGCTTTTTCAGCCAGACGTTGGACCAGTAGCCATCCGCCGGTTCCTGCACCACGTTGATGTTGATGCCGCCTGCCTTGGCCGAAGCCTGGAACAACTGGGCCGCGTCAACCGCACCTTCGAAAGCCGCGTTGGAGGCCGACAGGTCGATATCGAGCGAGGACAGGCCTGCTTCCTTGAGGTGGAACATCGCCTTGTCGGGATCGTAGGCAAGCTGTTCCATGTCGCCGGCGAAATACTGGTTGGCGGGACCGATCGGGGTGTCGTTGCCGACACGGCCGTGACCCAGCAGGATCTTATCGACCATTTCCTGACGGTTGATGCCGTATTTCAGCGCCTTGCGCACGTTCGCATCGTTGAAGGGCGCAACGTTGGTCAGCATCGGGAAGGTGTAGTGCTGGTTGCCCGTCACTTCCTGAATGCGCACCATCGGGTTTGCCTTCAAGAGCGCCTCTGTCTTGAAGTCGATCCGGTTGATGGCGTCGACCTGACCGGTCAGCAGCGCATTCATCCGGGCGGTGTTGTCGTTCACCGCGATGTATTCGACAGAGTCGAAATAGCCCGCGCCGTCACCCTTGTAGTGATCGGGGTAACGGGTGGCGACCATGCGCACGCCCGGCTCAAAGCTTTCGACCTGATAAAGGCCGGTGCCGATGCCCTTGGCGATGGCCTCTTCGATCTGGCCCGCCGGGTACATCAGCAGGTGATAATCCGACATCAGGTAGGGGAAGTCGGCGTTCCCGGCGGCCAGCGTGAACTGCACCTGATGGTCGGTGACCTTTTTCATCTCGGTGATGGCTGAGACAATCGGCTTGGCCGCGGATTTCGCGCCTTCGGCCACGTGCAGCTGCAGCGAGGCGATCACGTCATCCGCGCCGAACGCCTTGCCATTGTGGAAGGTCACGCCCTGACGCAGATCGAAGGTCCAGGTCTTTGCATCTGCCGACGCCTCCCACGAGGTCGCCAGTTCGCCCACCAGAGAGCCGTCTGCCGCCACTTCGGTCAGGCTGTCGAATACGGTGCCCTGCGCCGAGGCGATCATGAACAGGTCGGAATGGGTACGGCCATCCCAGCTGTCCGAGGTGTTTGCGCCCGAAAGCGCCGCGCGCAGGCGTCCGCCACGTTTGGCCTGTGCCCGCAGCGGCAGGCCCGAGGCGGCCAGAACACCGGCGGCTGCGCCAGTGGTCAGAAGTCCGCGTCTGCTGATTCTCGTCATGTCAGTCTCCCTTGTCAGTGCCTGACGGGCAGTTTCCCGGCAGGTCATTCATTATTGATCACTGTCTTACGACATTTTCCCGACGGCGGCATCGCCAATGTTATCAACTCCGCGTTCCTTCAGCAGGTTGGTCAACCAATCCGGATCCATTTCCGGCACGGAGGAGAGCAGAAGGTCGGTGTAGGCGTGGTGCGGCGGCTTGAACATTTCGAGCTTGGGGCCCTGTTCGACAACCTGTCCGTCTTTCATCACCACCACCTCGTCCGCGATGGCGCGCACGGTGGCAAGGTCATGGGTGATGAACATGTAGCTGAGTTGCAGTTCGTCCTGCAGGCGGGCGAGCAGGCGCAGGATGCCCTCTGCCACCAGCTGATCCAGCGCGCTGGTGACCTCATCGCAGATGATGAACTTGGGTTCTGCGGCCAAAGCGCGGGCGATGCCGATGCGCTGTTTCTGTCCGCCCGACAGTTCGCTGGGCAGGCGGTCGATGTACTGGCTGGCGGGCAGTTCGATCTGTTCCAGCAGATCCGCAACGCGTTTGCGTTTCGCGCTGCCGCGCAGACCCATGTAGAATTCGACAGGGCGGCCAATGATTTCGCCGATGGTCTTGCGCGGGTTCAGGGCGGTGTCGGCCATCTGGTAGATCATCTGGACCTGCCGCAGCTGTTCCTTGCTGCGCTTGCGATAGTCCAGCGGCAGGGCCTCTCCGTCCAGTTCGATGCTGCCGATGCGGGGCGGCAAAAGGCCGGTGATGCAGCGCGCGGCGGTCGATTTGCCAGAGCCGGATTCGCCCACCACGGCCACCGTTCGTCCCTGATGGATGTCGAAACTGACGTCATGCAGCACATCCACGGTGCCATAGGC
Organism: Antarctobacter jejuensis; assembly: GCF_052266595.1. NCBI lineage: Bacteria > Pseudomonadati > Pseudomonadota > Alphaproteobacteria > Rhodobacterales > Roseobacteraceae > Antarctobacter > Antarctobacter jejuensis. The sequence goes on from NZ_JBQQXJ010000012.1 coordinate 35,672, forward strand.
GGCGGTGATGCCCTGCACGGAGATGACCGGGGTGGCATTGGCATCGGGCGCGGGTTTCTGCGGCCGTTCAAAGGCGCGCACGGCCCAGAGGCTCTTGGTGTAGTCCTCTTTCGGCTGCGAGAGCATGGTGCGGGTATCGGCCTCTTCGACCTCATCGCCCTTGAGCAGCACCTTGATGCGGTCGGCCATCTGGGCAACCACGGCAAGGTCGTGGGTGATGTAGATCGCCGCCGTGCCGAATTGTTCGACGATATCGCGGATGCTGGCCAGCACCTCGATCTGGGTGGTGACATCCAGCGCGGTGGTCGGTTCGTCAAAGATGATCAGGTCGGGGCGGCAGGCCATGGCCATGGCCGTCATCGCCCGCTGCAGCTGTCCGCCGGAGACCTGATGCGGATAGCGAAAGCCGATTTCGTCCGGGTTCGGCAGGCGCAGCTTTTCGTAAAGCTCGATGCCGTCGGCGGCGCTTTCGGCGCGGGTTGACACACCGTGCTGAACGGGCGCCTCCGTGTGCTGGTCGATCAGCTTGTGCGCGGGGTTGAAGCTGGCCGCGGCGGATTGCGCGACATAGGCGATCCGCTTGCCCAGCAGCTGGCGTTTCTGTTCGGCGCTGGCGGACAGCAGGTCGATGCCGTCGAAGGTGACGCTGCCGCCGGAAATGCGCACGCCGTCACGGCAAAAGCCCATGGCGGCAAGGCCGAGGGTCGATTTGCCCGCCCCCGATTCGCCGATCAGGCCCAGCACCTCGCCCTTGTTCAGGGTCAGATCGACGCCCTTGATGATGGGCATCCAGGTTTCGTCCGAGCGGCCCTCGATATGGACGTCGCGCATCTCGACCAGAAGATCAGACATGGCTCACTCCTTCAGGCCCGACGAGCGGTGCAGCATCCAGTCCACCACAAAGTTGACGGCCACGGTCAACAGCGCGATGGCCCCGGCGGCAAGCAGGGGTACAGAGGCGGCAAGCGGCGCGAATCCGGCGTAGTTGATGAAGGCCGACAGATCCTTGACCATGGTGCCCCAGTCCGCCAGCGGCGGCTGAATGCCAAGTCCGAGGAAGGACAGAGCCGAGATCGTCAGGAAGACAAAGCAGAACCGCAGGCCGAATTCGGCAAGCAGCGGTGCGGTGGCGTTGGGCAGGATCTCTTTGAAGATCAGATAGGTCAGCCCCTCACCGCGCAGCTTGGCGGCCTCGATGTAATCCATCACCACGATGTTCATGCCCACCGCGCGGGCAAGGCGGAACACCCGTGTCGAATCGATCATCGCGATGATCACCACCATGGCGATGGTCAGCCCAAAGCCCGTGACCCAAGCGGAGGCCACGGTGATCAAGAGCAGCGAAAAGATCAGCGAGGGGATCGCCATCAGCACATCGACCCCGCGGCTGAGCACCTGATCCATCCAGCCGCGCAGCGTTGCCGCCAGAAACCCGAGCGTTCCCCCGACGAAAAACGCCAGAAGCGTGGTGGCAAAGGCGATGCCCACGGTGTTCTGTGCGCCGTAGATCAGGCGCGACAGGATATCGCGGCCAATCTGATCCGTACCCAGCGGGAAATCCGGGCTGCCGCCCAGCGCCGGATTGCCGCCCGGCACGATATTGGCCTGCCCAAAGACCTGTTCCTGCCCGTGCGGCGCCAGCAGCGGCGCAAAGATCGCAAGAATGGCATAGATCAGGATGACAAGGATGCCAAAGGCCGCCGTGAGCGGCATCTGCCGGAACAGTTTGCGCGTGCCGGCGGTGCCCAGATATTGCCCGGCAAACCGAAACACAAAGGCCGCCGCCGCGCTGATGGCAACGCCCTGTACCGCCCAGCGAAAGAACTGAACCGGGGCAACCGGAACGCCCTGCTCTGTCTCGGTTGGCTGGAAATAGTACCAGATACCAAAGATCAGCGCCGCCGCCCCCAGCACATAACCAAAGGCCACGGCCAGCGGCATGTCCCGGAACGAGGGCTTGTTTCCGGTGATCTTCTGCCCGGCAAAGCGGAACAACCAGCCCCCGGCAAGCAGTACGAGAAAACCACCTATGATCCACAACAGCGTCATTTCGGATGCCTCAGGCGCGGGTTGGACAGGATCGACAGGATGTCGGCGGTCAGGTTCAGCAGGATATAGGCCCCGGCAAAGATCAGGCAGCAGGCCTGCACCACCGGGATATCGCGGATCTTGACGCTATCGACGAACAACTGCCCGATGCCCGGATAGACAAACACCACCTCGACCACCACGACCCCGGTGATGAGGTAGGCAAGGTTCAGCGCGATCACGTTGATGATCGGCGCCAGCGCGTTGGGCAGGGCGTGATGCACGATCACGCGCATCGGTTTGATCCCCTTCAGGCGCGCCATTTCGATATAGGGCGATGCCAGAAGGTTGATGATCGCGGCGCGTGTCATGCGCATCATGTGCGCGGTGACAACCAAAGTCAGGGTCAAGGCGGGCAACAGCGTCTTTTCCAGCCGCTCCCCAAAGCTCATCCCGTCGTAGATGTTCGACAGCGACGGCAGCACCGGGTTCAGGACGGCAAGGAAGAGGATCAGGATGTAGGCCAGAAAGAATTCAGGCGAAGAGATCGAGGTCAGCGTCGAGATGTTGGCAATCTTGTCGAAGACCGAATTGCGATAGAGCGCGGCCAGTATGCCCAGCGTCACCGCAAAGGGCACCGCGATCGCCGCCGTCACCCCGGCCAGGAACATTGTGTTGGCAAAACGCGGAGCGATCTGCTGCGCCACGGTGACCCGCACGCCGGAATCGCTGCCCACGAAACTTGCAAAGTTGGCCTGCGCAAAGGAATTGCCAAGGTCGCCCCGCAGCGCGCCGCCAAGCCAGTCCAGATAACGCGCCACCGGATGCTGATCGAGCCCGAGGTCACGGCGGATTGCCTCCACCGCCTCTGGCGTTGCGCCCTGTCCCAGAATCGCTTCGGCGAAGTCGCCGGGCAACATGTTCACCGCTGTGAAGATGACGATCGAGACAATGAACAGCGTCAGCAGGCCCAAGCCGAGACGCTGGAGGATGATTTTGAGAACCGGATGCAAGGTCCCTGTTGGTCCTTTTTTGTTGTTACAAGCACGTTAACGCGCTGGTTCAACATGTAAAGCCCGCTTCGGAATTTGATTTCCGGGTGATCAGGGCCGGCACGGGAGGCCGATCAGCGGCTGTCTGCCGCCATTTCATCCATCACGCGCACCAGTTCGGCGCTGATCCCCGGCTCGCTCAGCGCGTGCCCGGCGTTGCGGATCATGCGCAGATCCGCCCCCGGCCAGTTCCGCGCCAGTTCCCAGGCGCGGCGCGGCGGGCAGATCATGTCATAGCGCCCCTGCACGATGACACCGGGGATTTCGGCGATTCGATTCACGTTTTTCAGGATCCAGCCGTCTTCATCTAGGAAGCCGCGGTTGATGAAGTAATGGTTCTCAAGCCGGGCAAAGGCGCGCGCGTAATCCCCCGGTGCCTCACCGCCCTGCCCGTTCGAATAGACCGAGGCCAGCGCGTTTTCCCATGAGGACCAGGCCTGGGCAAAGCGGGTCTCGGTGTGGATGTCGCCGCTGAACAGCCGCTGATGATAGGCCTCGATCAGGTTGCCGCGCTCTTCCTCCGGGATCATCTCGGAAAACCGCGCCCAGGGTTCGGGCCAGAATTGACCGGCGCCGCCGCCATAGAACCAGTTCAGCTCTGCCCCGGTCATCATGAAGACGCCGCGCAGCACCAGGTGCCGAACCCGGTCCGGGTGGCTGATGGCATAGATCAACGAGAGCGTCGCGCCCCAGCTACCGCCAAAGACCACCGCCTCGTCGATTTCCAGCGTTTCGCGGATCAGCTCGATATCGGCGACAAGATCCCATGTGGTGTTCTTGACCACGCTGGCATGAGGCCGGGAACGCCCGCAGCCGCGCTGATCGAAGAGAATGACGCGATAATGTTCGGGGTCGAAATAGCGCCGCATGGCCGGGCTGCAGCCGCCGCCGGGGCCGCCGTGCAGCACGATGACCGGCTGCCCGGACGGGTTGCCGCATTGTTCCACATAGATCGTGTGACCGTCACCCGTGTCCAGCATGCGCTGATCAAATGGGTCGATCGCGGGGTAGAGATACTGCACTGCGCGCTTTTGGCCCGGGATTTTGTCCATGCCCTACCTATATTGCGCCTCAAGGCCAAAAGACCATGGGGAAAGTCATGACAACCACAGTCGACGCATCCGAGATCGCCAAGTTCGAAGCCATGGCCGCAGAGTGGTGGGATCCGAACGGAAAATTCAAGCCGTTGCACATGCTCAATCCCTGCCGGCTGGATTACATCACCGCGCAGATCGCCGCCGAATTCGACCGCGATCTGAAAACGCCGCAGCCGTTCGACGGGCTGCGCATCCTCGACATCGGCTGCGGCGGCGGGCTGCTGTCCGAACCGATGGCGCGGCTGGGCGCGGAAGTGGTGGGCGTGGATGCCGCCGAACGCAACATTCCCGTGGCGCAGACCCACGCGGCGCAGTCCGGGCTGGAGATCGATTACCGTTTCACCACCGCCGAGGCGATGGCCGCGGCAGGCGAAGAGTTCGACGCGGTGCTGAACATGGAGGTGGTGGAACACGTGGCCGACCCGCTGGCCTATCTGACCGCGTGCCGCGAATTGCTGAAGCCCGGCGGGCTGCACATCTGTTCCACGATCAACCGCAACCCCAAAAGCTTTGCCATGGCCATCGTCGGCGCCGAATACGTGATGCGCTGGCTGCCCAAGGGCACACATGAATGGAACAAGTTCATCACCCCGGACGAACTCTATGACCTGATGCGCCGCGCCGGGCTGGACCCGGTGGACCGCAAGGGGTTCGTCTTCAATCCCATCAGCTGGAAATGGAGCCTCAGTGACCGGGATCTGAGCGTGAATTACGTGACCGCAGCGCTGAAACCGGCCTGAACAAGGGGGCAGCGCCCCCTATTCTTCCAGCCGCAGGCGCAATTCCCGCAGGACGGGCAGCGCGGCCTTGACCTTGGCCTCTCCAAGATCGCTGAGCATTTCCTCGATCAAGGGTGTGATCGCGGCCAGGGCCGCTTCGCGGGCGGATTGTCCGGCGGAGGAGATCGACACCAGCTTGCGCCGGGCGTCGTCCCAGTCCGGGCGGATGTGGACGTAGCCCGCAATTTCAAGCTTGCCCAGCGTGTTGGTCATCGCGCCGCGTGTGACGTGAAAGGCGCGGGCCAGTTGGGCGGGGGTTCTTTCGCCGCCGCGCGCTAGGTGATTGAGCACCGAGAAATGCGAGATTTCCATACGGTTGGGCAGCACCTTGGTGAGGCGCGCGCGCAAGAGCTGATCCGCTGTCAGGAGTTCGCTGAAGAGCGAGATGGCAAGGGCGCTGGCGTCGCTCATGCCCGTGGTCCCGTGAATTGGCGGTCATGGGTGAGGGCGGGCACCTTGCGCCGCGCCTCGGCCACCTTTGCCATGTCCAGATCGACGCAAAAGACACCCGGGTCGGTCCCGGCGTCCAGCAGCACCTCTCCCCAAGGGGTTATCGCCATGCTGTGCCCGTAGGTTTTGCGCGCGCGGCCCGCCTGCGCGTTGTGGGTGCCGGTCTGGGCCGGGGCCAGCACATAGCTGCCGGTTTCGATGGCGCGCGCCTGCAAGAGCGGCTGCCAATGCGCCGGGCCGGTGCCGGGCGAAAAGGCGGCGGGCACCGTCAGGATCTGCGCCCCGGCCTGTGCCAGTGTGCGATAGAGATAGGCAAAGCGGACATCGTAACAGACGGTCAGTCCGATAGCGCCCAGCGGCGTTTCGGCCAGAACCGCGCGATCCCCCGGCGCATAACCCGATGATTCGCGGTAGGTTTCGGTGTCCGAGACCTGCACATCGAACATGTGCATCTTGTCGTAGCGCGCCCGGATCGCCCCATCCGGGCCGATCAGGAACGAGCGGTTGACGAAGCGCGTCTCCGGCGGATCCGCCTTCAGCGCCAGCGAGCCCACCAGCAGCCAGAGATCCAGGTCCGCCGCCGTCTTGCGCAGGCCCTTCAGAACGGTGTCTTGATCCTCGACGCGCAGCACCTTTGCCTGATGGCTGCGGTCCATCGAGACGCAGTTGCAGACCTCGGGCGTCAGCGCCAGATCGGCGCCTGCATCCTTGGCCTGCCTCAGCATATCCTGCATCGTGACAAGGTTTTCCGCCGGATCATCCGACGAAGACATCTGAAGGAGCGCGGCCCGCATCACCCTGCCAGCAGGGGGTCCAGCTTGCCCTGCCGTTCCAGCGCCGCCAGATCGTCATAGCCGCCCACATGGGTTTCGCCGATGAAGATCTGCGGCACAGTATGACGGCCATTGGCGCGGTCCATCATTTCGGACCGGCGATCGGGCTGTTGCAGGACATCGACCTCGGAATAGTCCACGCCCTTGCTGTCGAGCAGGCGCTTGGCCGCGTGGCAATAACCGCAGAGCGGCGACGAGTAGATTTCGACCGGTTGCATGTCGGTCCTCCGCAAAAAGGGTGTTTGCAGGTGATTTAGGCGTCTTTGGCGGCGCGCGCCAGCACGCAGACGCAAATCTCTGTTGCACCGGCCGCAAGACAGGCCTCGGATGCCGCAGAAAGCGTCGCTCCTGTGGTCATCACGTCATCGACGATCAGGACCGGGCGTCCGTCGATCTGTGCCCGCGCGCGTTCCGCGACCCGGATGCGCCCCTCCAGCGCCTCAAATCGTTCCTGACGGCTGCGCCCGTCCAGCACAGGCGTCGGCTCTGGCCGCTGCAGGGCATCGGGCGACCAGTCGCAGCCCAGTTCCGTGGCCAAAGCCTCGGCCAGCAGGGCGGATTGGTTGTAGCGGCGGCGCAGGTGGCGTTTGACATGCAGCGGCACCGGCACCACCAGCGTATCGTCCCGAACAAGGCTGCGGCTCACCCGCGCCATCCAGCGCGCGGCGGGGCGGGCGATGTCGTGCCGGTCGCCGTGTTTCAGCGCCAGAACCATGCGCCGCCCCCGGTCCCGATAGACCAGCGCCGCCCGACCGTGTTGCCATGGCCGCGCAATGGTCAGACAGTCATCGCAGACCTCCTCCCGGTCCGACTGACCGGGCAGGGGCACGCCGCAGAGATCGCAGGAAAGGCCGGAAATGAACGGCGTGTCACGCCAGCAAGCCCCGCAAAGGCCAAAGTCCGTTTCGACCAATCCACCGCAGGCAAGGCAGCGCGGCGGGTAGACCAGCTGCACCAGCGTTTGCATCCCCGCCGACCACAGCCTAAGAGCCTTACCCATGCCTAATCCTCCGCGCCTGACCGATCGGAATGCCCTGACCCTGCACCGCGCCCGCGCCCAGCGTGAGGCGCTGTTCCTGCATGACGCCGCCGCCGACGACGCTCAGGATCGTCTGGCCATGGTTAACAGGACGTTTACGGATGTGGCCGTGGTGACCCCCTACCCGCAGGTCTGGGAGCCGCTGTTCCCGAACGCCCGGATCGTCCCGGACGCCGAGGTTCTGGATCTGGCCGAAGCCTCGCAGGATCTGGTGATTCACGGGCTGTGCCTGCATTGGGCGGATGACCCGGTGGGCCAGATGATACAGTGCCGCCGTGCGCTGCGGCCCGACGGGCTGTGCCTTGTGCTGACCCTTGGCGGGCAGACGCTGCATGAATTGCGCGCCGCACTGGGGCAGGCGGAAACCGAGCTGACCGGCGGGCTGTCGCCGCGCGTCGCCCCCATGGGCGAGATCCGGGATCTTGGCGCGCTGATCCAGCGGGCCGGGCTGGCCCTGCCCGTGGCCGATTCCGCGCCCCTGACCGCCAGCTATCAGACCGCCTTTCACCTGATGCGCGAGTTGCGGGCGATGGGCGAATCGAACGCCCTGGACACGCGGCTGCGGCGGCCGACCCGCCGCGCCGTGCTGCTGCGCGCCGCCGGGCTTTATGAACAGGCCTATGCCCTGCCAGATGGCCGTGTGCCCGCCACGTTCGAGATCATCACGCTGACCGGATGGGCGCCGGATGCCTCTCAACCACAGCCCCTGCGCCCCGGATCCGCGGCGCAACGGCTTGCCGACGTGCTGAACACCTCGGAAACACCGCTAAAAAGTTGACGCCGCAATGAACCGCGATACCTCCGACCGTAAACAAGACCACGGGACCACCGCCATGCTGGACGCTACAAATACCGCCGCGCTGCATTCCTCTGCCCCGGCTGACCATCCGAAACTGCCGCGCCCGCGCGTTGGCGTGCTGCTGGCCAACCTGGGCACGCCGGATGGGACGGATTATTGGTCCATGCGGCGCTATCTGAACGAATTCCTGTCGGATCAGCGGGTGATCGACTATCCGCGCTGGAAATGGCAGCCGCTGCTGCAATTGATCATCCTGTCGAAACGGCCCTTCACCTCTGGCGCGGCCTACAAGTCGATCTGGAACGAGGAGGCCGATGAGAGCCCCCTTGCGACGATCACCAAGGAGCAGACCGCAAAGATCACCAACCGCATGTCGCTGGCCTATGGTGATCAGGTCATGGTCGATTACTGCATGCGCTACGGCAATCCGTCGACCGAATCGAAGGTGCGCAAGATGGTCGAGGCGGGATGCCGCAAGATCCTGTTCTTTCCGCTTTATCCGCATTATGCGGGCGCCACCTCGGCCACCGCGAACGATCAGTTCTTTCGCGCCCTGATGAAAGAGAAATGGCAGCCCACGGCCCGCATCGTGGACCCCTATTTCGAGCATCCGATGTATATCGAGGCCTTGGCGCAATCCATCGAGCGGGCCTATGCGCAGGCAGAGTCCCGTCCGGAAATCCTTGTCTGTTCCTACCACGGGTTGCCGCAGCGCTACCTGATGGAGGGCGATCCCTATCACTGCCAGTGCCAGAAAACGACTCGACTGCTGAAAGAGCGTCTGGGCTGGGACAACACCCAGATCAAGACCACCTTCCAGAGCCGATTCGGCCCCGAGGAATGGCTGCAGCCCTACACCGTCGAAGAGGTCGCGCGTCTGGCGAAAGAGGACGGCAAGAAACACATCGCCATCTGCGCCCCGGCCTTCTCAGCGGATTGCATCGAGACGCTGGAAGAGATCAACGAAGAGATCAAGGAAAGCTTTGAAGAGGCGGGCGGTGAGCATTTCACCTATATCCCCTGCCTCAACGCCGATGAGGCGCATATCGATGCGCTGACCCAGGTGATTGATGAAAACCTGTCGGGCTGGGTCGGCTGACCCGGCCAAGCGCGCGGTTTCGTTAACCAAATCAGCGGCGCAGGCAGGACCCGGAATCAAAAAAGGCGGTGTCGTCGCACCGCCTTTTTCATTGTCTGTATCGTCCGTAACCGGCTGACAATTAGTCAGCGGCTGCAGCTGCGATGATCGCGATCAGGAGCAGCGGGATCAGGATACCAGCGGAGGACGATGCCTCCTGGGTTTCTTCCACGACCACGACGGGCTCCATGACGACTTCGTCCTTGGCGTACGACTTGTACGAACCAGCGAATGCGGTGGATGCTGCGCCAGCGAAGACGGCTGCGAGAGCGATTTTCTTCATGTTTCTTCTCCAGATATTCGCCTGCCGTGGACATAAGCGTACCGCCGACAGGCACCCAAGACTTACCTCGTGACTCTCTCTAAGCAGTAATTCGGAGGGTTTGCAATTGGTTCCGACATGCCCGAAATGGAGGTCACGGCCGGTGTCGTCAAATTAGCAACACCTGCGTTCCGACCCGGGCCATCTCGTAGAGTTGCTCGATATGCTCGTTATAGAGACCGATGCATCCGTTCGACGAACGGCGGCCAATCTTGCGCGTGTCGTGGGTGCCATGGATCCGGTAATAGGTCCAGCCAAGATGCAGCGCGCGGGTGCCCAGCGGGTTGTCCGGACCCGGGCCCACATAGTCCGGCCACTCGGGGTTGCGCTTTTTCATCGACGGCGTCGGACGCCAATCGGGGTTGGGATCCTTCAGAATCACGCTGGTGCGGCCCCGACGGGTCAGATCCTCTGTCAGCGGCACCGAAGAGGGGTACAGGTAATAGGCCCCATCCTCGCGCCAGAAGTGCAGCGCGCGTGAGGAAATATCGACAAGGATCGCACCGTTGCGGGTGTTGCTGAAATAATCCTGCCACGACAGGGTGCGGAAACTGGAGATATTGCGGCGCACGGAGCCGATGACCTGACGGTCGAACTCTGTCGTGCCCTGGTTCACGTCCTGGGCCAGCACGGGCGTGCCGATCAGGGCCGCGCCACCAGCCAGAAAGGCGCGTCGGCCCAGCGGTTTTCCTGCCAACTTCGTCATGATGCTTCGTCCTTGGGCAGTTAAAATGATGCGTCGGCATATTATGGCCCGAAAGCCGCAGTCGCAATTCAAACAGGCGTCATTGGGCCTCATCACGCCGATGTGGGTTTGATTGGCAACGCGTCCTTCGCTAAGCCGGTTCCAAATGCAAAGATCCAAGAGCAGCCTGTAATGAACCGTCGTGCCTTTCTCGCCCTGTCGTCTGCCGCAGCCATGGCTGCCTGCACCACCACGCCGACCACAACCCCGGTGACGCGGCTGGGACCGGACGGCAAACCCCTGCCGCAGGTCTATCGCATCTCGAATTCAAGCGACGGACGCATCCAGTACCGGATGCTGGACGCGGTGAATGCGCTGCGCAAGTCCGCCGGTGCCCCCGAGGTTACGCTGGACGCGCAGTTGAACGCCGCCGCCGCTACCCATGCGCGCGACATGGCCGTTCAGAACCGTCCGTGGCACTTTGGGTCTGACGGATCCTCGCCGATCGACCGGGTGCGCCGCGTCGGCTATCAGGGCCGCCTTGTGGGTGAGACGATCTCTGAAACCTACGAGACAGAGCTGGAAACGCTGGGCGCGTGGATGGAAAAGCAGGAAACCCGCAACGTGATCCTTGACGGTTCGGCGCGCGATCTCGGCTTTGCCTGGCATCAGGAACCCAACGGCAAGATCTGGTGGTGCATGGTTCTGGGCGCGCCCGGTTCGGGCATTGTGGCCGTTGCAACCCCCGCCGCCGCAAGCTGAACCCGGCTGCAAGACAACACACGGAATGACAAAAGGCGGGGAGTTCCCCGCCTTTTTCCTTGGACCGTTCAGGGGTTGATGGTGATCGGCGTGCCGTTCTTCACCATCGAATAGATCTGGCGTATTTCGCGGTTGGACACCGCAATGCATCCCGCCGTCCAGTCGCGCCCGCCCTTGCGGTACTTCCACGGCCGCCCGTGAATGAAGATGTCGCCCCCCGGGCTTTTGCCCATCCCGTTCGCCTTGGCACGGTCCTGATGGTTCGGGTAGGACACCCCGATCGACAGGTAGAACTGGCTGTTGGGATTGCGCCGGTCGATGATGTAGCTGCCTTCGGGCGTCCTGCCATCGCCCTCGATCGCCTTGTGTCCGCGCGGCGCGAACCCAAGGCCCACGTCATAGGATTCCAGCACCTCCTGATCATGAATCAGGTACATCTTGCGCGCACCCTTGTTCACCAGAACATGGGTCACCTCCGGCCCATTGTAAGTTGGGAACTTGCCGCAGGCGGACAAACCCAGCCCAAGCGTCAAGACCATCAGTATTCCCAGAAATCGCATTGCACTGCCCCGTTTTGATTTTGGGCCAGTCTATATCAGTCGCGCGATCCGGTGTAGGTCACTTCTTCGCCAGTTCTCCCTGCTCGGCCAGACGCCGCTCTATCGCTTCCAGGCGCGCCAGCACCTCGTCCCGGTAGAGGTCGGTGCGTTCGTTATCCTCTTCGTGGTGGGCATCCTGCATCGAGTTCACGATCAGACCCACCAGCAGGTTCACCACCGCGAATGTGGTGACCATGATGAAGGGCACGAAGAACAGCCAGGCGTAGGGGTAGACCTCCATCACCGGGCGGACGATCCCCATGGACCAGCTTTCCAACGTCATGATTTGGAACAGCGAATAGGCCGACAGGCCCAAATCGCCAAACCAGTCGGGGAAACTGTCACCGAACAGCTTCGTCGCCATGACGGAGCCGATGTAGAAGATGATCGCCATCAGCAGGAACACGCTGCCCATCCCCGGCAGTGCGGTGACGAACCCCTCGACCACCCGGCGCAGGCGCGGGGCCACGGAAATCACGCGCAAGACCCGCAGGATGCGCAGCGCCCGCAGCACCGACAGGCCGCCCGCGCCCGGCACAAGCGCGATGCCGACGATCACGAAATCGAACACGCTCCAGCCGGAGAGAAAGAACCGCCAGCCGCGCGCAAAGAGCTTGGCCGCGATTTCAACGATGAAGATCGCAAGACAGATCTTGTCCAGCGCCACGATCAGCCCTCCGTAACGGCTCATCAGCGCGTCGGATGTTTCCATCCCCAGCACCACGGCGTTCAGCAGAATCACCGCAATGATGGCGTTCTGGACGCTGGGCATATCGACGATTGCCCCGACGCGCGCGCGTAAATTCATCAGGTCATTTCTCCAGTCTCAGGCCTGCGACGACCTCCACATGGGTGGACCAGCGGAACTGGTCAACCACCTGCACCCAGTCAAGGCGATAGCCCGCCTGAACCAGCCGCGCGCAGTCCCGCGCAAAGGTGACCGGATTGCAGGACACGTGCGCGATACGCGGCACGCGGGCGCGGGCGATCTGTTCCACCTGCGCCTCTGCCCCGGCGCGCGGCGGGTCGATCACCACCCCGTCGAAGCGGTCCAGCTCATCCGGCAAAAGCGGGTTGCGGAACAGGTCGCGCGCCTCATGCGTCACCTTTTTCAGCCCCTGCGCCTGCCGCCAGCCTTTGTCCAGCGCGCGGGTCATGGCGGCGTCGCCCTCGACCGCGTGGACCCGTGCCTGCCGCGCCAGCGGCAGGGCAAAGGTGCCACACCCGGCGAACAGATCGCCCACGAAAGCCGCGCCCTCCAGCGCCTCCTTGACCCCGGCAAGCAGCGCCGCCTGCCCGGTTTCGGTCGCCTGCAGAAAGGCCCCCGGCGGTGGCACAACCAGCGCCTCGCCGAATTTCTGGTGGGGCGGTTTCAGCGTCAGGACCTCATCGTCCCATGCCAGACGCGCCAGCCCGTCCTCCTGCGCGATCCGGGCCAGTTCGACCCGGAATTCGTCATCCACCGGCTTGCCGCCCCGCACCGAGACATCCAGCCCCGACAGGCTTTCCGTCACCAGAACCGACAGTTCGCCCTTGCGTGACGCGCCAGCGATGGCCAGCCGTTCGACAATCGGCAGGGACGCGACCAAGGCAGGCGTCACCAACTGGCAATCCGGCACCGCGACCACCACGTCAGAGGCCTTTTGATGGAAACCCGCCAGCGCGCCCTTCTTGGTCCGCCGTGCCGAAAACGCCGCCCGCCTGCGCGACCGCGCCGGGGAGGTCACCGTTTCGCGCAATGTGCATTCCAGCCCATGCGCCTGTAGCGCCCAGCGGACCACGCCCTCTTTCCACGCCGTCACAAAGTCGTCGGCGGCGTGCTGCAACTGGCACCCGCCGCAGGATTTCGCGTGGCGGCACGGAGGGGAAACACGCTGATCAGAGGGGGTCAGGATGCGGGGCGCGGCCATGAACCCGTTGGTCACGACGCCTTCGACCACCTCGCCCGGCAACATCCCCGGCGCATAGACCGGCCCCGGCGCGATGCCGTCACCGTGATGGCCCAGACGCTCTATCGTTATCTGCTGCACGTCTTCGGACATGAGCGCCACCCTGCTGTTTCTACTTGGCAAAGATACCCAATAGCCGCCGCATGCCCAAAGCGCCAGCGCCGGTCACTATTCCGCGGCTTCGGCCCCAAGGAAACCGCCCGATTGCCGCTCCCAGTAGCGGGCATACAGGCCACCCTGCGCCAGAAGCACCTCATGCGGCCCCTGTTCGACGATCCGGCCCCCGTCCATCACCACGATCCGGTCCATCTGCGCGATGGTGGACAGGCGGTGCGCGATGGCCAGAACGGTCTTGCCCTGCATGACCTCCTGCAGGGCGGTCTGGATTTCGGCCTCGACCTCGGAATCCAAGGCGCTGGTCGCTTCGTCCAGTATCAGAACCGGTGCGTCCTTGAGGATCGCGCGGGCCAGTGCGATGCGCTGCCGCTGGCCGCCGGACAGTTTCACGCCCCGCTCGCCCAACCGCGCGTCATAGCCCCGGTTGCCCTTGTGATCGCTGAGATCAAGGATGAACTCATGCGCCGAGGCCCGGCGGGCGGCGGCAAAGACCTCTTCGTCCGTGGCATCGGGACGGCCGTATCGGATGTTGTCCATGGCGGAGCGGTTGAACATTGCCGTTTCCTGCCGCACCACCGAAATCACCTGCCGCAGGCCGGATTGAGTCACGTCACGAATGTCTGTCCCGCCCAGCAGGATGCGCCCCTGTTCCACGTCATAGAGCCGCAATAACAGCGACACGGCGGTGGATTTTCCCGCGCCGGAGGCCCCGACGAGCGCCACCTTTTCCCCCGGCGCAATCGACAGGTCGAAATCCCGCAGCGCCGACTTTTCGCCGCCATAGGCAAAGCCCACATGATCAAAGACGATCCGCCCGTGCGGCGCGCGCGGCAAGGCGTCAACGCGATCCATGATCTCATGCGTGCCGGTCAGGGTGGCGACGCCGTCCTCGATCTCTCCGATATGGGTGTAGATGGTCATCACCACCCGGCCCAGCCGGTTGGTCAGCATCGACAGCCGCGTTGTGACCATGGCCGTCATGGCGATATCGCCCGCCGAGGCACTGCCCAGCGTCCAGAGATACAGCGCGCCAAGGATCGACACCATGGGCAGCAAGCCCCCCAGCGTCATCAGAACCACCCGGAAAAACGCGGAAATCGTCCCGAACTCCATCGAGCGATCACGATAGCGGTCCAGCGCGCCCAGCGTGGCGCGATCCTCCTGATCGTCAGCGGCGAAGAGCTTGACCGTGGCGATGTTGGACAGCGTGTCCACGATCTGACCGCTGACATGGGTGCGCGCCCCCGCCCGCGCCTGCGAGCGCGCCTGAACACGCGGGATGAAATACCGCAGCGCCGCCACATAGAGCACTGCCCACAGCGCAAAGACCAAAAGCAGGCGCGGGTCGATGGCCCCGATCAGAACGAAGGAGCCAAGGAACATCGCCAGCGCATAGACCAGCACATCGGTCGCTTCGATCACGAGGTCGGTCAGCGATCTGGCGGTCTGAAAGGCCTTTTGACTGATGCGGCCGGCGAAATCGTTCTCAAAGAACCGCATCGAATGGCCCAGCGTGTGCCGGTTGATCCGGCTGAGGACCAGCGGGAACAGGTTCGGCCCCAGCAGGATGCTGCTGACGCCCGCGTCAAAGACAAAGATCAGCGGCCGCACCAGCAGGAAAAACACCAGACCAAAGACGATCAGACCCCAGTACGGCCCCCAGAACGCCCCCTGCCCCGTCGCCTCGGCGGTGTCTATCACCCAACCGGTAAAACGCGCGGCGACCAGTTCAGCCAAGCCGGTCATGAAGGTCACGCAGACCGCCGCGAGGATCGCCTTTTCCGACCCGCGCAACGCCCAGCGCGCAAAGGGCCACAGGCTTTGCGGCGGCGGTCCTTCGGCGGGGGCGAAGGGATCGATCATGTCGCCCAAGCGTCGGATCATTCGGCGGCCTCCACCGCGTCTTCGCCAAGGAAACCGCCGGACTGCCGTTCCCAATAGCGCGCGTAGAGCCCGCCCTCCGCCAACAGGTCATCGTGGCTGCCTTGTTCGGCGATCTGCCCTTCGTGCAGGACGACGATGCGATCCATGCTGGAAATGGTCGACAGCCTGTGCGCGATGGCCAGCACGGTCTTGCCCTCCATCACCCGCGCCAGCGCCTCCTGGATCGAGGCCTCGACCTCGGAATCCAGCGCGCTCGTTGCCTCGTCCAGAACAAGGATCGGTGCGTCCTTCAGTATCGCGCGGGCCAGCGCGATGCGCTGCCGCTGTCCGCCGGACAGTTTCACACCGCGTTCGCCCAGATAGGCCTCATACCCCTTGCGGCCCTTGAAATCGGCCAGATCGAGGATGAAGTCATGCGCCTCTGCCCGCTTGGCAGCAGCGACCACCTCTTCGCGGGTGGCATTGGGCCGACCGTAGCGGATATTGTCCAGCGCCGAGCGGTTGAACATGGCGGTTTCCTGCGTGACCATGCCGATCTGCTGGCGCAGGCTGTGCTGCGTGACCGTGGCGACATCGGCGCCGTCGATCCGCACAGAGCCACCTTCGGTGTCGTAAAGGCGCAGCAGCAGAGAAACCAAGGTGGACTTGCCCGCGCCGGAGGCACCGACAATGGCCAGCTTTTCGCCGGGCGCAATGGTCAGCGAAATACCGGACACGCCGCCGGTGCGCCCGCCATAGGCAAACTGCACATCGTCAAAGACGATCTCGCCGTCCGTTACGGTCAGGTCATGGGCTTCGGGGGCATCGGTCAGCGCGTGGCCCACGCTGAGCGTGGCCATGCCGTCCTCGACCTCTCCGACGTGGCCGTAGATCACCATCAGCGTAAAGCTGATCCAGCCGGTCATCTGCGACAGCCGGATCGTCACCGCGCCGACGGCGGCGATATCGCCGGGAGAGACACCGGAAGAGCGCAAAACAATCGCGGCGCCCACCATGATCACAGGCAAGATCCCGGCGATGAAGATCAGGCCAAGACGGAAGGTCGTCGTCGCCTCGCCAAAGTGCAGAGCCTTGCCGCGCAGGCTCTCCATCGCGCCCAGCGCCATGCGGTCCTCATGGCTGTCCCCGGCGAACAGCTTGACCGTCTTGATGTTGGAAATCGTGTCCACCACCTGCCCGGTCACCATTGCCTGCGCCTCTGCCCGCGCGGCGGAGCGGCTGCGGATCTTGGGCAGCATGACGCGCAGAAAGCCGAGGTACAGCGCGAACCAGCCCACCAGTAGCGCCAGCATCACGGGATGGATCGCGCCCAGCAGGACGGCGGTGCCGATGACCGTCGCAAGCCCGAAGGTGACGGCGTTGACCGATTCGATCACGATTTCCGTCAGGGACCGCGCCGCCTGTAGCTGTTTCTGCGCGATGCGCCCGGCGTAATCATCGTCGAAAAAGGTCACCGACTGGCCGATGGTCCAGCGGTACAGCCGCGCGAGGATCAGCTTGAAGATGTTGGGCCCGATCATCACCGCCTGCGTCAGCGCCAGCCCGCCGAACAGCAGGGGCCGCGCGATCAGCAACAGCCCCACCGCCACGGCAATCAGCACGCCGTGATCGGACAGGAAACTGACCTCTACCGGCGCGCCGACCGCATCCACGACCCGGCCCAGCAGGTACATCGACAGCACCTCTGTGATCCCGGCCAGGACGGAAATCGCCACGCCCAGCCAGACGATCATCCAGCCCCCCTGCAGCGCCCATGCCATGAAGGCGCGCAGGCGGTCGGGCGGCTGGCCCTCGGCCTGCCGTTCGGGGTCTATCAGGTTGCCGGCCCGGTATATCAGTCGTTGAAATAGCTGCATTATTCTGCTGCCTCCGTATCCGTTTCCGTCGCGGACTGAGTGTCCGGGTCGAGAAACCCGCCGGATTGCCTTGCCCAAAAACCTGCATATAGGCCGCCCTGCGCCAAAAGTGCGTCATGGTTGCCCTGTTCAACGAACCGCCCCTGATCCATGACCAGAATGCGGTCCATCTGCGCGATCGTGCTCAAACGGTGGGCGACGGCGATGACCGTCTTGCCCTGCATCATGCCGTAAAGCGTATCCTGAATCGCCGCCTCGACCTCGGAATCGAGCGCGCTTGTCGCCTCATCCAGCAGGAGGATCGGCGCGTCCTTCAGGATCACCCGCGCCAACGTCACCCGCTGCCGCTGCCCACCCGACAGTTTCACACCACGTTCCCCCACATGGGCGTCATAGCCGGCGCGCCCCTGCGGATCCTCCAGATCGAGGATGAATTCATGCGCCTGCGCCTGTTTGGCAGCCGCGATGATCTGATCCTCAGAAGCGTCGGGGCGACCGTAGAGCAGGTTGTCCCGCACCGAGCGGTGCAGCAGTGAGGAATCCTGCTGCACCATACCGATGCTCAGGCGCAGGCTGTCCTGCGTCACGGCAGAGATGTCCTGCCTGTCGATCAGGATGCGCCCCTGTTCCACGTCGTAGAACCGCAACAACAGCTTGACCAAGGTGGATTTTCCCGCGCCGGACCGCCCGACAAGCCCCACCTTTTCACCCGGACGGATGGTCAGCGAGATCTGGTCCAGCCCCCCCGACCCGCGCCCATAGTGGTGCGACAGATCCTCGACGCGGATCTCTCCTGCCGTCAGTTTCAGCGGCACTGCCCCGGATGCATCCGTCAGGCTGATCGGCTGCGCGATGGTTTCCATCCCCTCCTGCACGATCCCCAATTCGCGGAACAGCGAGGTTGTCGCCCACATGATCCAGCCGGTCATCGCGTTCAGCCGCAGAACCAGCGCCGTCGCCGCCGCCACGGCCCCCGCCGTGGCACTGCCCCCCATCCACAGGAACAGCGCAGTGCCGACAACCCCGACGATCAGGAAACCGTTTAGCAGGTTCAGCACCAGATCCATGATGGTGTAGAGCCGCATCTCCTTTTGAAAGGTGTGCCGCCCGTATTCGATCACGTCCTTGGCGTCTGCCAGCTCCCGGTCATGCTGCGCGAACATCTTGACCGACTGAATGTTGGTATAGCTGTCCACCACGCGCCCGTTGAACTGTGACCTCGCATCGGACGAGGCCTTGGACGCCGGCGAGACATGCCGCACCGTCCAGCGGATCAGCAGACCGTAGAGCACGACCCAGACAACCAGCGGCACCATCAGCCGCGGATCGGCCCCGCCCAACAGGACCAGCGCGCCGACAACATAAGCGATGGAAAAGGTCATCGCGTCAAAGGTTTGAAAGGCAACCTCGCCCACTGCGGGCGGGGTCTGCATGATCCGGTTGGCGATCCGGCCCGCGAAATCGTTTTCGAACCAGCCGACGGACTGGCGCAACACATGGCCATGCGCGCGGTAGCGGATCAGGGTGCCAAGGTTGGGCAGGATCGTCTGGTTGATCAGCGCCACGTCAAAGACGTTGATCAGCGGACGCAGCAGCAACAGGAACACAGCCAGCGCGATCAGGGCCAGACCATGCGCGCCCCAGACCTGCGCCGGATCCCCCTCGAGGATGTCGACCACCCAGCCCATCGCCCAAAGCAAACCGATTTCAATCGTCGCGGTGACGATTGAGGTCAGCGTCGCAACGATGAACACCCCCCGAAACGGACGCGTGTATTGCAGGATGAACGGCACCAGCCGCCGGGGCGGCGTGTCGTTCTGCGCATAGGGTTCATAGGGATCGACGAGGTTCTCAAAAAAGCGGAACATACCGGGGCCTTTCAAAGGCGAAAAAAGACAACGATGTTTTGAACGGGGTTGGCCAAAGCCGATCCCGTACGTCCAGATCGGCTCAGACGAAGCTGATAAAGATCCTTGGACGCACCATCGTTTCTCCCCGGTAGAATTGAGTCGCTGGTTTTTTAGGACAGAAAACCGCCCCTGTCACCCCTCGTCGATCCGGTCGATCAACTCTGCCTTGTTTAACGCAAAGCCCGACGCAATCCACATCGCCTCTGTCCGGCGGAGGGCGTCGCCAAGGGCCGGACCCTGATGGAGATGCATCAAGTCCTTGGCTTTCAGGGGAAATCTGGCGTCAGCGCCTCGTTCAGCCTGCTGCGTCAGGTCATCGGGCAGGGGCATCTCCAGACTGGCGCAGCGCAGGGCAACGGCAGTTCGCGCCACGTCCTGCCCATGCCGATAGGCGAGCTCGGCGGGGCTCTCAGCGCTGCTCATCAGATCAGTGTAGAGGGCCAGTTGCCTCTGCAGCGCCTTCGACAGCCGCAATGACGCACCATCCGCAAAGCCAAGGCTGGCCATGCGGGCCATCGGATCCACCGGCAAGTTCAGCTGCGCTTCCAGCAGCAGAAAGGGGCCCAGCGTTCGCGCCGCAGAGCCCGGCATCACATGCGGCAGCACGCCCAGGCGTTCCATCACCGATACCGCCATCAAGGGATCCGGCGCTTTCAGCAGCTTCACCAATTCCACGCCGACGCGTTCGCGCGACAAAACGTCCAGCCCGTCCAGATTGCGGGCGATGGCATCCAGCGCCTCGGCGTCCATGCCCTCATGCGGGTCGCCGTACCACGCGGAAAACCGGAAAAACCGCAGAATGCGCAGGTAATCCTCCCGGATGCGGGTATCGGCATCCAGAATGAAGCGGAACCGCCGCGCATCGAGGTCCGGCAAACCGCCCAGCGGATCGACAACCGTCCCGTGCCGGTCGGCATACAGGGCGTTCATGGTGAAATCGCGCCGCACCGCATCCTCGACGATATCGTCGGCAAAACGCACCACGGCGCGCCGCCCATCGGTTTCGACATCCGCGCGGAAGGTGGTGATCTCATGCCCCTCCCCCTCGGCCACCACGGTCACGGTGCCGTGGTCGATGCCCGTGGGAACACATTTCAACCCGGCAGCCCTGGCCAGATCCATCACCCGTTCGGGGCGGGCATCGGTGGAAATGTCGACGTCCGACACCGGCACGCCCAACAGCGCATTGCGCACGCAGCCACCGACCACGTAGGCCAGATGGCCGCCGTCTTCGAGCATCGCCATGACCGCCTGCGTCGAAGACGAATCCAGCCAGTCACCGGTGACGCGGGTCATTTCTGCACCCGATCCGCCAGGGCGCGCAGCATCCGCGCGGTTGCCCCCCAGATGTAATGGGGGCCAAAGGGAACGGTGTAATACAACCTGCGTTGCCCGCGCCAACGCCGCCCCTGCACGGAATACCGCGCCGGATCGGTGACATGCGCGAAGGGCACGGCAAAGACCTCTTCCACCTCGCCCGGTTCGGCCACCGGTTGAAAAGGGCCGTCGATCAGCGCCAGAACCGGCGTGACCATGAATCCGGTCACCGTTTCATGCGGCGGCAGCGTGCCCAGCACCTCGACCTGCGCGGGGTTCAGCGCCACTTCCTCATGCGCTTCGCGCAGCGCGGCGGCGACCTCATCGGCATCGCCGGGATCCACCTTGCCACCCGGAAAGGCGATCTGGCCGGGGTGATGTTTCAACCGGCTGGACCGTTTCGTCAGGATCAGTTCCAACCCCTCCGGCCCGCGTTGAAATGCGGCCAGCACACCGGCGGGACGCAGTTTGCGCCCCTCCGGCAGCACCGTACCCGGGTTCAGGTCAAAATCGGACGACGGCGCGCCCACTGCACCGGGTGCCCGGCGCAGCGCGGCCTCTTGTTCAGCTGTCGGCATCGGCCTCGAACCCCACTGTCGCCGGGTCCAGATCGTAATGCGCGCCACAGAACTGGCAATCGGCGGTGACGCGGCCCTCTTCGGTGGTCATCTTCTCGATGTCCTTGGCCGAATAGATCGACAGGCTCTGACGCACGCGCGCTTCGGAGCAGGTACAGCCAAACCGCACCTGCTGGGTGTCGAAGACGCGCGGCGATTCCTCGTGGAACAGCCGTAGCAACAGTTCGGTCGGCGGCACGGTCGGGCCGATCAGCTCCAGCTGTTCGACCGTCTGAATGTGGCTGTTGACCCGGTTCCAGTTCTCTTCCGTTTCGCCACTGACAAGGTCCTGCGCCATCAGCAGCCCCTCATCGCCAGAGCCCCCTTCCGTCGCAAAGGGCGAGGCCTTGGGCATGTGCTGCAACATGATCCCGCCCGCGCGCCAATGTTCCGGAACACCCGGTTCCGTCGAGCGGCCAAAGGACAGCGCAAAGGTCGTGGGCAGCTGTTCGGACTGGGCGAAATAGGCCGCCGCGCAGTCAGACAGGCTGTCGCCCGCAATCGGGGTGATGCCCTGATAGGGTTGCATGCCTTTGCCCTGATCGATCAGGATGGCGAAATACCCGTCACCCAACTGTTTAAAGGGCGCGTCGTCGGTGATCCGGTCCGCGTCAAAGCTGGCATAGGCGCGAATCCGGGCCGGCTCACCCTCATCCGTGGGGCCGAAGTAATCGGTGGCGATCATCCGCACCGGGCCGTTGGTCTGAACCTGCAGCGAAAGCTTCCAGCGCAGTTTCACGGTCTGGCCGATCAGCGCGGTCAGCAGCGTCATCTCGGCCACCAAAGCCTCGACCGCTTGCGGGTATTTGTGTTGGCTCAACACGCCCGACAGCACGCCGTCAAGCCGCGCAACGCGGCCGCGCATGTCAGAACGGTCAAGCTGAAAGGGCAGGACGGTGTCGTCCCAGGCGAGTTTGTTGCCGATGCTCATGGGGTTTCCTTGTCTGCCTGCGAATGGCATATCGCGTCCATATAAGCCGATTGAGCAGAGACGCAAAGGGGGCCGGGTATGACACCACGGCATGGCAAACCGCCGCGCGATGGGCAACGCTATGTCCTGCGGCCCGGAGTCTACGCCATTCTGCCGCGTGACGGGCAGCTTCTGTTGACCCATCAGATGACCCCCTGGCCCGAGGTTCAGCTGCCGGGCGGGGGGATCGATCCCGGCGAACAGCCCCTGCCCGCGCTTTACCGCGAAGTGTTCGAAGAAACCGGCTGGCGCATCGCGCGACCGCGTCGGCTGGGCGCGTTTCGGCGGTTCACCTTCATGCCGGAATACGATCTCTGGGCGGAAAAACTGTGCATCATCTACCTTGCCCAACCGGTGCGGCCCCATGGCCCCCCGTCCGAGGACGGGCATACCGCGCTGTGGTTACCGCCCGGGGACGCGGCGCAGGAGCTGGGCAATCCCGGTGACCGGGCGTTTGTCAGGGAGTGTTTCGGGCTGGTCTGAAATCGTCGCCACGGCTCCTCAGCGTTTCAGGACGTCGAATTCCAGCAAGGCCGCCGAAACGTCATCGCCCAGCTTTTCGGGATTTTCCATGATGGCCGTCAGCCGCCAGAACATGTCTTCCAGCAGGTCGGGACCGACGCCGCCGCGCGCCGAGTCGCGGAACAGCTGCACCAGCCCGTCATCGCCCAACATCTCACCACTCTTGGTGACGGCCTCGGTGAAGCCGTCGGAATAGAGCAGCAGCAGATCGCCAGAGGACATGGTGAAATCATGCTGTTCATAGCTGACCTCATCCACCAGCCCGATCGGCAGGCCGCCGTTGCCGATGAATTCATGACTGCCGTCCGGCCGCAGAAGCAGGGCCGGGGAATGCCCGGCCTGAACCATGCGCATCCGTCCGGACAGAAGATCCGCGGCCAGATAACCCATGGTCAGATATTCCTCGACCCCCGGATCGGCGGCGAGTCTCTGGTTCAACAGGCGCGCCGTCTCGCTGGGTTCGCGCATGGCAAAAAAGTTGTCAAAGCGCCGTTCCAGCGCGATGTTCTGCTCAGGAAAGGTGCTGGACAGGTATCCGGCCACCCGCGCGGTGACCATTGCAGAGGTGATCCCGTGGCCGGACACGTCGATGCTGTAGAGGCCAAGACGCCCGAAACCGGGGCGGAACATGCCCACAAGGTCGCCGCCCACATGGCCGCAGGGATGCAACAACAGGCTGACGCGTGAGGTCAGGATCTCGCAGACCCGTTCGGGCACCAGCGACTGCTGGATCGTGCGGGCCTGCCGCAGATCGTTGTCGATCGCAGTATGGATTTCGCGCAACTCATCCAGCGCCTCTGACACCTGCCGGTTCTTCTCGGACAGCTCTCGCTCCATCGAAACGATGCGCTCTCCGGCCTTGATGCGGGCGCGCAATTCGTGCGGGTTGACCGGCTTGGTCAGAAAATCATCGGCCCCCGCGTCCAGCCCCTGTGCGATTTCTTCCTTTTCGCTCTTGGAGGTCAGCAGGATGAAATAGCCGTAGCCGTCCCGCGGGAGATCGCGGAACGCCCGGCAGAATTCGATCCCGTTCATACCGGGCATCATCCAGTCCGACAGCACAAGGTCCGGCGGGTGTTGGCGGCAGATGTCCAGCGCCTCCAATGCGGAATCTGCGGTGTGCACCTCAAACCCCCAGCGCCGCATCATCATGCCCAGCATCTTGAGTTGCGCGCGGCTGTCGTCAACCAGAAGCACGCGCTGAATCGCACCGGTCAATTCCGTCGGGCTATCGATTTTTCGGATCTCCAATTCGAATCCTTCTCGCACTGGGCCTACATCCTGCGCACAGGCCGTCAGTAGCCCGACACCGTTAATGCAATCTGAAACTTAAAATGCGCGGCATCGCGGGGATTGCGGGTCACCCAGCGAAAGCCGCTCTTTACCATCTGGGGGTAAACCTGACGCGCAGGAGGTGCCTCATGATTGATTGGTCGCGAGTCGATGAACTGGTGGATGAAATTGGCGCCGAGGATTTCGGCGAAGTGGTCGAGCTGTTTCTGGACGAGGTCGAAAATGCCATCGTCCTGCTGGAAGGCAGCGCCGGAAATCCGGTTGTTGTCGAGGAACAGATGCATTTTCTCAAAGGGGCGGCCCTGAACCTCGGGTTTCAGGCGTTGGCGACCCTGTGCCAGGAGGGGGAGAAATCCGCCGCCGCCGGACAGCCAGAGACCGTGTCCCCGGCAGAGGTCCGTACAGCTTTCGAAACTTCCAAGAAGCAGTTCGAACAGGACCTGCCCGGACGTCTGGCCGCCTGAGCCGTTCAGATCCGCCGGTGCAGATCGGCAAGGGTCTGCGGAGGGCCGTCTTCGAATGCCTTGCGCCGCAGCCGTTGCATCCCCTCGATCCAGCGGTCCATGTCCGCGGCCCGGCGTTGGAAATGTACTTCGGCTTCGGGGTGCGGGAGGATGAGAAATCGGTCCCGCCGAAGCCCCTCGATGATGGTTGCGGCCACTTCATCGGCTGTCAGGACGCGATCATGCGGCCGGTCCTGCGGCGCGCCTTCGGCATAGCCCAGCAGGGGTGTCGCGACATACAGCGGGCAGACCACCGACACCCGGATTCCCTGATCGCCATGTTCGATGGCCAGTGACTGCGCCAGACTGACCGCCGCATGTTTGCTGGCGGAATAGGGCGCGTCACCGATCTGGCTGAGCAGCCCCGCAGCTGAGGCGATATTGACCAACCGCCCCTCGCCACGGTTCAGCATCTCCGGCAGCACAAGGCGGGCGGCGCGAAGATGCGCCATGACGTGTACGTCCCAACTGTCCTGCCATTGCTCATCGGACACGCTGCAGGGCCCATCCACCGCACCACGGGTAAACCCGGCGTTGGAAATCAGGATGTCCACGCCGCCCAACGCCTGCCGCGCATCGGCAACGAATTTCTGCACCTGCTCCGGGTCACGCAGGTCCGCCGTGACATGGACCTCCGCATCGACGTCGGACAACAGGTCCGCGTCCATGTCGGACACCGCCAACCGCGCGCCCTCTTGATGCAGCGCATTGGCCAGCGCGCGGCCGATCCCCTGCGCGGCACCGGTCAGCAATACCCGCTTGCCCGCAAACATCAGATCACGAACTGCGCAAGGATCTCATCCTCGGTGATGTCCTGATAGGTGAACCCATGCGCATCCAGCTGCCCGAAGAGACGCTGGAAATTCTCCGGCTTGGCCGTTTCGATCCCGATCAGCACAGAGCCGAAGTTGCGCGCCGACTTCTTGAGATACTCAAAGCGGGCAATGTCATCTTCGGGACCGAGAAGCCCAAGGAAATCCTTCAGCGCGCCGGGACGCTGCGGCAGGCGCAGAATGAAATATTTCTTGATCCCGGCGTAGCGTTGGGCGCGTTCCTTGACCTCTGGCAGGCGTTCGAAATCGAAATTTCCGCCGGATGTGATGCAAACCACGGTGCGCCCGGCAATCCCCTGCCCCAGATCCTGCAGCGCATCGACCGACAAGGCCCCCGCCGGTTCCAACACGATGCCTTCGACGTTCAGCATTTCAAGGATCGTCAGGCACAGGCGGTCCTCATTGATCGTCAGCGTATTGGCCAGCCCGACACCCTTGAGCCGGTCGAATGTGCGTTCTCCGATCCGGGCAACCGCCGCCCCGTCGGCAAAGGTATTGACCGAGGGCAGCGCGACGGGCCGTCCCGCCTGCAAGGCCGCACGCAGGCAGGCCCCGCCCGACGGTTCGACAAAGGTATATTGCACGGAGGTGCCGAAATAGCTCAGCACACCCGACGACAACCCGCCGCCGCCCACCGGGATGACGATATGATCCGGCGCGCGGCCCAGCTGTTGTTCGATTTCCACGGCGACCGAAGCCTGCCCTTCGATCACGTCCTCATCGTCGAACGGGGACAGGAAATGCCCGCCTTCCTCGGCGCAGAACGCCTGCGCCGCTTTCAGACAATCGTCGAAATAATCCCCGATCAAGCGGATCTCGATCGTGTCACCGCCGAAGATGCGGGTTTTCTGGATTTTCTGCTGCGGCGTCGTCACGGGCATGAAGATCACGCCGCGTACCCCGAAATGACGGCACATGTACGCCACGCCCTGCGCGTGATTGCCGGCAGAGGCGCAGACGAACAGCCCCTCTCCCTTGGCCTTTCGCATGGCGTTGAAGGCCCCGCGCAGTTTGTAACTGCGCACCGGGCTCAGATCCTCGCGCTTGAGCAGGATCTCGGCACCAAACCGGTCCGACAGATGGGCATTGCGCAACAGCGGCGTGAGCGGAAAGACCGCGCGCATCGCCACTTCGGCAGCGCGCGCCTTTTGAATGAAATCAGTCATGCAAAACCTGTGGCCCAAGCCCCGCCCGGGCGCAAGTCAGTCGATGTTGCGGCCTTCGATGAAAACCGCAAAGAGCGTGGTCAGCAGCGATACCCCGACCATCGTGACAAACCATCCGGTCACGACGTTGTAGACAAGATTGACGACGGAGCGCGGCTCTGGATTCAGCCATGAGGGCAGTTGCAACACCGCGCTCAGCACCACGACGATCACTGCAAGCGCAAGGATCGTGGACTGTTCCTTGGAGGTTGACGCCCAGGCCTCGCCCAGGGTCAGTTTCTGCCCGATGGCCCCGGCAGGAAGGATGATCCCCAGGCGCAAGATGAGGTAGGCCGCCAAGAGAGCCATCGCGAACAACACGAAAAACCCAAGCGCAGGCACCGCGTTGGCCAACATGAACAGGGGAACCCCTGCCGCAATCAAGGCCAGCGAGATGATCAGGCCGATCATGATCGACCGACCGAGATAGCCAAGGATCAGCGACCCGTGCCAGGGCGGCACCGCGCCTTCCTCGAACTCGCCGGTCAGAATGTATCGATGCCACGCGACCGCGATCCACAAGCTGGCAAAAATCGCCAGAATGCCGGTGACCAGAAAAGTCGCCGCGATTTCAAGGCTTACAGGCACACCCCGTACCGGATCCTCGGGCGCGTAAAGCAGAACCAGCACCTGATTCAGCGCCTGCAGCGCATACAGCACCACAGACAACCGAAAGGCGGTCTCCATGTTGTTGATGACCGTCCAGAAGGAATATCGGAATATTTGCCAGCCGCGCATGGCCTGCCTTTCTGCAAATCCTTGATCACAGGGCGTAGCATGCGGACGGTCAAGGTCAACGTCCCTTCCTTGCAGCCCCCCCGAAAACAGGCTAATCCGCCCCGCAAACTGCCCAAAGGGACACATCCATGACCGCGCCCAAGAAAGTTGTCCTCGCCTATTCCGGCGGCCTCGACACTTCGATCATCCTCAAATGGCTGCAGACGGAATACGGCTGCGAAGTGGTGACCTTTACCGCTGACCTCGGCCAGGGCGAAGAACTGGAACCCGCGCGTGAAAAGGCGCGTCTTCTGGGGATCAAGGAAGAGAACATCTACATCGAAGACGTGCGTGAGGAATTCGTGCGCGATTTCGTCTTTCCGATGTTCCGCGCCAATGCGGTCTACGAAGGGCTCTACCTGCTGGGCACCTCCATCGCGCGCCCGCTGATTTCCAAGCGTCTGGTCGAGATCGCCGAGGAAACCGGCGCAGATGCCGTGGCCCATGGCGCCACCGGCAAGGGCAATGACCAGGTGCGGTTCGAACTCAGCGCCGCCGCGCTGAACCCCGATATCAAGGTGATCGCGCCGTGGCGTGAGTGGGACCTGAACTCGCGCACCTCGCTGATCGACTTCGCCGAGAAGAACCAGATCCCGATCGCCAAGGACAAGCGCGGCGAGGCGCCGTTCAGCGTGGACGCGAACCTGCTGCACACCTCGTCCGAAGGCCGCGTGCTGGAAGACCCGGCACAAGAAGCGCCCGAATACGTCCACCTGCGCACCGTGAACCCCGAGGACGCACCCGACACGCCCGAGATTATCGAGGTGAGTTTTGAAAAGGGCGACGCGGTGGCGATCAACGGTGAGGCGATGTCGCCCGCGACGATCCTGACTGCGCTCAATGAATTTGGCCGCAAGCACGGCATCGGGCGTCTCGATTTCGTGGAAAACCGCTTTGTCGGCATGAAGTCCCGCGGCATCTATGAAACCCCCGGCGGCACCATCCTGCTGGAGGCGCATCGCGGCATCGAACAGATCACGCTGGACAGCGGCGCGGGCCACCTCAAGGACTCGCTGATGCCGCGATATGCAGAGCTGATCTACAATGGCTTCTGGTATTCGCCGGAACGCGAAATGCTGCAGGCGGCCATCGACAAGTCGCAGGAACTGGTTTCCGGCACCGTGAAGCTGAAGCTCTACAAAGGCTCCGTGCGCTGCATCGGCCGCTGGTCCGACAACTCGCTTTATTCCGAAGCGCATGTGACCTTCGAGGATGATGCCGGCGCGTACGATCAGAAGGACGCCAAGGGCTTCATCACGCTGAACGCCCTGCGCCTGCGCCTGCTGGCCGCGCGCAAGCGTCGCCTTGGCTGACCAAAAATGACGTTACGCGGCATCGCGTAACGTCATGCTACCCCTGCCCTCCCGTTTTGCGCCATAGAAGTCTGGAACCGGGAGGACAGGATGACACTCGACGAAATCGCCGCGCTGATGCGCAAGGGTCTGGCGCAGAAACCGCTGGACCACAGCCTGTCATTTGACTGCGGTGACGACGGTGCGCTGCGCCTTGACGGCACCACGGTCGAACGCTCTGACGCCCCCACCGATTGCACCATCCGCATTTCGCAGGACAATCTGTCAAAGCTGGTTCAGGGCAAGTTGAACCCGATGACCGCCTTTGCCATGGGCAAGCTCAAGGTGTCGGGGGACATGTCGGTGGCGATGAAACTGGGTCAGCTTCTTTAACCTCCGGGTCGTCCTTGCCGATCTCCTGTTCCGCCTTGTCTGCGAACAGATCTGCTCTTTTGCGCAGGGCTGTCCGGACATTATCCACCCGGGCACGCGCGGCGGCCTTGGGCGAGGTGATCTGACCGGAAAAGGCCGGGCGCGCAGCACGGGCGATGCCCAGCGCATTGGGGGCTTGGACCACACCCTGCGACACCAACCGGCCAATCAGCGCCTGCGCCTGTTCGGCCGGATCCTTCAGCGCCAGTTCCAGCGTCCCGACCGAGATCGGGTTGCCGGCGCGGGCCATGGCCACGGCCCAGACAAAGAGGTTGCGGGGCGCCCGGACCGCCGGAGCGGCCATCGCAAGGCGCGGGAGAGGCGCGGCAACAGCAATCGCGCTGCCTGCCCCGAGGCTGAGAAAGTCACGTCTTTTCATGGGTTTCAAATGGGGATCGGCCAGATCCCGCACATCGGGAAAAGCCCGGCGGTTTCCCACTTGAACGCATTCCTCGCTTTGAAACGCCAGACTTCCTATGATTGAACAAACAGCGGAAAGGCCCGACTTTGACCGCCACCCATGCCGAATTCCTGACTGCGCAAGAGCCCGTCTGGGCCGATGTCCAACGCGAATTGCGTCAGGGTCGGAAGGTCACGCATTGGATCTGGTGGTTCTTTCCACAGTTGGCAGTGCTTGGCCGCTCGCCCCGCGCGCGGCACTTTGGTCTGGCCGGGCTGGATGAGGCCCAAGCCTATTATGCCCACCCGGTTCTGGGACAGCGGTTGCGTGACAGCGCAGAGCTTCTCTTGGCACACGCTAATACGGATCCGGTGGATATCCTTGGCCCGGTGGATGCGCTGAAGGTGCGGTCCTGCATGACCCTGTTCGAGGCCGTGCCCGATGCAGCCCCCTGTTTTTCCCAGGTACTGGACCGCATGTATGACGGTCAGCGGTGCCCGGTGACGACAGCGGTCCTGACCACAAGTACATGACGACCGCGCGGACACCCGGGAATCGGTTTCCGCGCGGTCGACCACCGTACCCAATACGCGGGCACGTCACTGCCGTATAACCATCGGCAGCGCACCGGGCCGGAGTTGGCGACCGCCCCGGTGCTAAGCTCATTGGGCGGTGATGGTCGTCATCACCAGCTCGCCGTCCTGACGGATCGGCCCATCTTCCTTGGCACCAAGGCTGTATTCAAAGATGCCGGTCGTCATGCCTCCGTCCTCGCCGTGGACCATCAGCATGAGCATGTCACCTGCCTTGACCTCTTCGGTCAGGATCGCGGTCACATCCATGTTCTCTCCCTTGCGCAGGGGGGCATGGCCGACGACGGGGCCCGGCTTCATCTCTTCGCCCGTGCGGTGCACAACCAGCCAGCCATTGGCCGGGGCTACAACCTTGGACGCTGATACGGTGCCTTCGGTTACGCTTTGGTCCTTGGCCTCGACCATCGGGGCCATACCGTGGCCACCCGCAAGGGCGGCACCGGCGAAAACACAGAAAGATGCAGTCAAAACACTGAATTTCATAATTTTTCTCCCAGTCTGAAAGTTTGGCGGAAACTGTTCCTTAACCGCCGACTGGTCCTAACCACGATGGAACACCAAGAAAGTTTCCAAAAAGTTCAGATTTTCACGCATCACTCACCTTCGGGTGAGATCGGGCTGTGCCGGATTGCCAGAACGGGCCAAGCCATGCAGCCTGACCCGCAAAGGAGACCCTGCCATGTTCAGATTGACCCATCGCCTGACCGCCATCGCCTTTCTTGCCATTGCCGCCCTGCCCCTTGCCGCGCAACGCGCGCAGGCCGCCGACATCATCGTCGCGGGCGGCTGTTTCTGGTGCGTGGAGGCGGATTTCGAAAAGGTCCGCGGAGTCAGCAAGGCGGTGTCTGGTTACACCGGCGGCAGCACGGCCAGCCCCACCTACAAACAGGTCACGCGCGGCGGCACCGGCCATTACGAGGCGGTCAAGATCACCTTCGATCCCGGCAAGGTTTCTGTCCGGCAGCTGTATGACACCTTCTTCCGGTCCGTCGATCCCACCGATGCGGGTGGACAGTTCTGCGATCGCGGCGAGAGTTATCGCACCGCGATCTTCTATACCGACGGCGCGCAAAAGGCCGCCGCAGAGGCGGCAAAGGCCGAGGCGGAAAAGGTGTTGGGCAAGAAGGTCGTCACCCCGATCCTGCCCGCCAAGGCCTTCTACCTCGCCGAGGGATACCACCAGGATTACTACAAGGGATCAAAGCGCGTCGTGACCCGCTTTGGCGTCGTCAAGCAAAGCGAAGCGTACAAGCGTTACCGCAAAGGATGCGGTCGGGATCAGCGGGTCAAGCAGCTGTGGGGCAGTGCCGCGCCGTTCGTGAACTGACCATTGCGCGGGCCGGGCGTCTTAGGTCATGGCTCGCTGCCAATGATGTCATTCCCACAAAAAGTTTAATTTTGTGTCTTTCTTTGTATGTTTCTGATGGCCGGGTTGTCGCACGACGCGATGGAATGTGACCGGTCAAAAACGAAACATTTGCTGGGAGACAGTGATTATGGCTGTTAATTTTCTTTTTGGTTCTGCCGCCCTCGTAACGATTGCCAATGGTGACGAAACCTTTCTCATGCCGGGGAACAGCATCCGATCTACCGGTGACGCGGTCAACCTGGCAGCGGGAGGACAGCAAACAGAGTTCCACAACTACGGAGATGTTTTTTCAGGAAGTGAGGCTGTCGAGGTCTTCTCGCAATTCAGCCACATCGTGAATTACGGCGTGATACAAGGCCTTTCGGACGGGATCGACATCCAAAGCGCTGTGGCCACCGGCAGTCACCGTATCGTCAACTATGGGACGATCACAGCCGATCAAGAACCCATCGATATCGATGCCTCGGCCGCCTTCGACCTGCTCGTGATGAACGCGGGCAGTATGGTGTCTTTGTCGGAAGCCGCGATCATTTTCGATGATTCTGACATGCGCAATATCCAGGTCTTTAACAGCGGCACCATGAAGGGCGGTGAACTGGGCATGAGTGCCACGGGGTTCGCCACCCTGACGAATACGGGCACGATCATAACTTCGTTTATCGATGCGTTCTCAGGATCGGCTGCGCGGATCACCAACACCGGAGAAATCATTGACAACCTTGGCGATGCTGGCGGAACCGTTCTGCTAACTGGGAACGAATCCGATACGGTCAGCAACTCCGGCACCATCATCGGTAGCGTCGATCTCAATGGGGGCGCAGACCTCTATCGCGGGATTGGAGACGGGTCCGTATCGCTGAGCGTGAATGGCGACGCCGGCAACGACACCCTGTTGGGCGCCTCCGGCAACGATTTTTTCAACGGTGGTTCCGACAATGACCTGCTGGTTGGCCATGACGGGGACGATACGCTGGACGGCGGAGCCGGCGACGACACGGTGTTTGGCGGGAATGGAAACGATGTGTTTGACGGCGGTCTCAACAACGACGTCCTGAACGGCAATGCCGGAGATGACACAATTCTGGGCGATAACGGCAACGATATCCTCGTCGGTCAGGACGGAAGCGACTATCTGGAAGGTGGTGGTGACAATGACACGATGGACGGCGGCAATGGCGACGACATCCTCGAAGGGGGCAGCGGGAATGACATCCTGCGCGGTCGCGCCGGTGAGGACGAATTGGCCGGGGGCCTTGGGTTCGACCTGCTGACCGGCGGCCAGGATGCGGATCTGTTCGTGTTCCGCAGCACTGCGGAAACCGCCGTCGGAGCCCTGCGCGACCAGATCCTCGACTTCGAACAAGGTGAGGACCTGATCGTCGTGGCGGGTCTGTCACCGGGTGTTTTCGAGTTCAGGGGCACGGCGGGTTTTGCCCCGTCAGGAAACCCGGAACTGCGCCTGATCGAAACCGCCTCCGGTTCGACCCTTGTGCTGCTGGACAACAATGGCGACGGAACGCAGGACGCAGAGATCCGCGTCGCCAATGTGACAGGGCTGACAGCAGACGACTTTGTCCTCTGAACCGATGACAACATTCAGCCCCCGGTGACCATTTCGCCGGGGGCTATTGCATTTGAACTCAGCGAAACCGACGATTGGTCGGATCACCGCCCGTCCAGCGGCGGTGCACGCATCATCTCCTGAAACGACCTGACGAATCGCCCCAAACACGCCCCGGCGTGCGACTGTTGGGCATCTGTCAATGGCGGTTTTAAAATTTGCCCGACTTTGACCAGGTGGTTAACAATCTTGTCCGTGTGTATGCGGCCTGTTTAGGCCTGTGAAATTATTGAAAAAACAACTTGAGGAAAGAACAGGGAGCACGCGCCCACCGGGCATAATGAACTCAATCTTTTAAAGGAGTTATACAAATGGCTGATTTTGGCCTGGGAAGTTTTTCAACAACCGCTCGTTCGCTTATCGGTTCTGAAAGCGGCTTTATCGACCGCGACGGCACTCTTTACATCACCGGTGCAGATGCCATCGTTGCGACCACAGGCACCAACTGGGTCAGCAACCACGGCTTTATCTATGCCTATGGTGGTGGCTTTTCGGGTATCGATGCCGACGGCAGTGTGTTCGAACTGCTGAATGGCAAGGACGGCGTGATCGACGCCGAAAACCCGACCGGCGGCACGCTTGACCTGAACCTCTCTACACTGGCGCAGATCGTCAACCACGGCACCATCCATTCTTCGAGCGGGGACGCCATCGACTTTTTGGACAGCGACGGCGCGGCGACCTTCAACCTGATCAATACAGGCCTTATCACCTCCAACGACAACAACACGATTGACGTGGACGTGGGCACCGGGCTTTGGGAAATTTTCAACTCGGGAACCATCGTCGGGACCGACGACGTGGTGGAGTTGACTGCTGACGTTGGCGATACCGGGATAAACTACATCACCAACACCGGCACCATCACGGCCACAACCGGCGATGCAGTCATTTTCTTTGCGGGTGACGCCTCTACGGTGCGGTTCTCCAACTCTGGTGAGATTACCGCCGCGTCCGAGGCGGTGTACACGTCCCGGAACTCCGACGTGATTCTGGACAACAGCGGCCTCTTGGCCACCAACAGCAACTTCCGCGCTGTCGATCTTGACGATGGCAACGACATTTTCAGAAACACCGGTGAAGTCATCGGCGACGTCGATCTGGGCGGTGGCAACGACTTCTTCGACAACAACGGTGGCGTGGTCAACGGCTTCATTGATGGTGAAATCGGCAACGATACCCTCCTGGGTGGCAATAGCTCCGACGACATGGCTGGCGGTGCGGGCGATGACACGGTCATTGGCCGCGGCGGCGATGACCTGCTGGATGGCGACAGTGGCAACGACATCATCCTTGGTGGCGAAGGCAACGATGGCATCGATGGTGGCGTCGATAATGATACGTTGAACGGCAACGGCGGCGATGACACCATCCTCGGCGGCAGCGGCAACGATATCCTCGTCGGTCAGGACGGCAGCGACGAACTTGAGGGTGGTTCCGGCAACGATACCATGGACGGTGGCAACGGGGACGATGTCCTCGAAGGCGACGAAGACAACGACATCCTGCGCGGCCGCGCCGGTGAGGATGAGCTGGCCGGGGGTCTTGGCTTTGATCTGCTGACAGGTGGTCAGGATGCAGATCTGTTCGTGTTCCGCAGCACGGCGGAAACCGCTGTTGGCGCCCTGCGTGATCAGATTCTCGATTTCGAACAGGGTCTTGACCTGATCGTCGTGGCGGGCCTGTCGCCGGGTGTGTTCGAGTTCAGGGGCACGGCGGGTTTTGCCCCCTCCGGCAACCCGGAACTGCGCCTGATCGAAACGGCCACCGGGTCGACCATCGTGCAACTGGATTCCAACGGGGACGGCGCGGCCGATTCTGAAATTCGTGTGGCCAACGTGACCGGTCTGACGGCGGACGATTTCGTCCTGTAATCCCGTTTGACCCTATTTAGCCCCCGGCGAGCCCATCGCCGGGGGTTTTTTGTTTTCGAACGCTTGAGTCACGGCTTCTTGGACCCCCGCAATAGGCCCGTTTGTCTCGGCCATACTCCGCCTATGCGTGTAACGCTCTCAACATTCTGCCCCGAATCTGCTATTCTGATTGCGGCGGCGCGAGACTGTATTTTCAACGCGTGACCCGCATTTGATGACTGTTTTTTTCACGCGTCTCGGCTGCCGAGCGAACGCTAACCTTTTTTCAGAAGGAATTTCCAAATGGCGAGTTTTGTACTCACAGGCTTCTCCAGCGCTGCGCGCACGTTGGTCGGAAACGAAACCGGCTTTCTCACCAACCACGATGCCGAACTTGTGGTCACCGGCGCGGATGCCCTCGTCTCCAGTGGCGCCTTTGTCAACTATCTCACAGTAAATGGCACCCTTGCGGCGAATTCGCCCGGAAACCACCGCGCGGTCGAGGCCGTCGGCGGCGGTATTGAAATGATCGTCGGACCGTCCGGCTTTGTCTCTTCATCCAACGGCGACACGATCCTTGCGACCATCACCAGCCGGGCCTATGTGCAGAACACGGGCACGATCATGTCCGGCGAAGACGCCGTTCAACTTGCCGATTCCGACGGCAATGCGGATATCGACGTAATCAACAGCGGAATCATTCAGGCGTTTTCGGACGCCGTGGTTGTCGACGGCGGAACCGGCTTCACCCGGATCGTCAACTCGGGCGACATCGTTGCGCTCAACGGATATGGGATCTACGCCAACTGGCAATCCGGCTCGACCGGGAATTCATTCCTGCATAACACCGGCACGATCACAGGCGGGGCGGGCAGCTACACTGCCTCCTCCGGAACCGGAGCCAACAACATCTACAATGCCGGTGTCATGAACGGGAACATCTATCTCGACGATGGCAATGATCGGTATGAGGGCGGAGGCGGTTCTGTCGTCGGCCGGGTCTACGGTGACCAGGACAACGATACCCTCTCCGGTGGTGCGCTCTACGACGAACTCGACGGCGGCAGCGGAGATGATCTGTTGGTGGGTCGTGGTGGCGACGACTACCTGTTCGGCGGCGCGGACGAAGACATGCTGCTGGGCGGTGAAGGCAATGACGAGATGGACGGCGGATCCGGCAACGATACGATGAATGGCAATGCCGGCGATGACACCATCATCGGCGGATCCGGCAATGACATTCTTGTTGGTCAGGACGGCAGCGACCTTCTGGAAGGCGGCAGCAACAATGACACGATGGATGGCGGCAACGGCGATGACATTCTCGAAGGCGAAAGCGGAAATGACATCCTGCGCGGCCGCGCGGGCGAAGATGATCTTGCCGGCGGCCTGGGCTTTGACCTGCTGACCGGCGGTCAGGACGCGGACAACTTTGTCTTTCGCAGCACGGCAGAAACCGTGGTCGGCGCCAACCGCGACCAGATCCTCGATTTCGAACAGGGCGTTGACCTGATCGTGGTTGCGGGCCTGTCGCCGGGTGTCTTCGAATTCCGCGGCACCGGTGGTTTTGCCCCCTCCGGCAACCCGGAACTGCGTTTGGTCGAAACCGCCACCGGGTCGACCATCGTGCAACTGGATGCCAATGGCGACGGCGCAGCGGATGCAGAGATCCGCGTCGCCAATGTCACCGGCCTGACGGCGGACGATTTCGTGCTGTAACGCCGTTCAGCCCGCAAAATCCTGCACGTCGCGCAGGTCCGGGATCACGTCTGCGGTCCCTTCCCGCGTGACCATGATCGCGCCGGCGATCATTGCCTGCCCGATGGCCTGCGCCATGGGCAGGCCCCGGTCCAGCCCGGCAAGTACGTAACCAGTGAACGTGTCCCCGGCCCCGGTCGTATCGACCGGGGTCACCGGTACGGCGTCAAAGCTTTGCACCTCACCGGTATCGGTGTTGTACCAGCGCGCGCCCTCCCCGCCCAGGGTCACGATCACGTCGCGCACCGGCAGATCCTGCGGGCCTTTACCGGTTGCCGCCTGCAACTGCTCGGCCTCGACCTCGTTCAGGAACAACAGATCCAGCAGGGGCAGAACCTCCTGCACCGCCTCTGCATCAAAGGGCGCCGCCGCATAGGCGATCCGCATCCCCTTGGCCGATGCCATCTCGGCCCCGGTGCGTTGGGCGTTGGTTTCGTTCTGGGTGAGAAAGATGTCGCTGGCCTGCGCGTCATTCAGAGCGGTGCGCAGTTGCTCTTCGTCGATCGCGTGGTTGGCGCCGGGATAGAGGATGATGTTGTTCTCACCGGCATCATCAATGGCGATCAGCGCATTGCCGGTGTCGGCGGAGACGGTCGAAATATACTGTGTATACACGCCGTATTCCATCAACCGCTGAACGGTCCAGCCACCGTCACCACCAACGGCCCCGATATGAACGCAGCGCGCGGCGGCCCGGGCGGCAGCGACCGACATGTTGGCCCCCTTCCCGCCCAGCCCGCGATGAAAACTGCGCGCGGCAAGCGTCTCTCCCGGGCCCGGCAGATGCGGCACCCGGTAAAAGAGATCGATGTTGATGGAGCCGAGGTTGAAGATCGTCATGCCTGTCTCCTGTCTGTCTGGCCCCTGCACCGTCAGCCGATTTTGTTCGCCGCCAGAACCGCCATGTTCAGGATGTCATTGGCGGTCGATGACGTCGAACAGATCTGGATCGGCTGGTCGACACCGGACAGGATCGGGCCGATCACCGTGGCGCCCGCCATCTCCTGCATCAGCTTGACGGAAATCGAGGCCGAGTGCCGCGCGGGCACAACAAGGATATTGGCCGGGCCGGTCAGACGCTGGAACGGGTAAAGCTCCTGCGCCTTGACGTTCAGCGCAACGTCCACGGTCATTTCACCCTCGTATTCAAAGTTCACGCCGCGCCGGTCCAGCACGCGGGGGGCCTGATGCATCTTTTCGGCGCGTTCAGACACCGGATAGCCGAAGGTTGAGAAGGACACGAAGGCCACGCGCGGCTCCAGCCCCAGATGCCGCGCGACACCGGCGGCCCGTTCGGCGATATTGGCAAGATCCTCTTCATCGGGCCATTCATGCACCAGCGTATCGGTGATGAGCACGATCCGCCCCTTTTGCAACAACGCGGTCACACCCACCGCACCATGCGCGGCATCGGCGTCAAAGACGTGGTTGATAAGTTGCAGCACATGCGCCGATTTCCGCGTCGCCCCGGTAACCAGACCGTCACCATGCCCGTGCGCCAGCATCAGCGCGGCAAAGACATGCCGGTCGCGCGCGGCCAGCCGGTGAATGTCCTGCCGGTCCATACCCCGGCGCTGCAGACGCTCGTACAGGAAGTCCTTGTAGGCATCGAGATGCCGGGTGTTGGCGGCGTTCACCACCTCCAACTCGCGCACCGCGTCGGCAAGACCCGCCTGTTCCAGCTTTTCCTTCACGTCGGAATCGCGGCCAACGACCATTGCCTTGCCAAGGCCCGATCGCTGATACATCACCGCCGCGCGCAACACGCGCGGATCATCGCCCTCGGCAAAGATCATCCGCGCCTGTGCCGCCCGCGCCCGTGCGTTGATCGACCGCAGGATCGAGGCGGTCGGGTCCATCCGGCCCTGAAGCCGGTGCTCATAGGCCTCCATATCGACGATGGGACGGCGCGCGGCACCGGTTTCCATCCCCGCCTTGGCAACGGCCGGCGGAATCCGGTGGATCAGCCGCGGGTCAAACGGCGTGGGAATGATGTAGTCCCGGCCAAAGGTCAGCGACTTGCCATAGGCCAACGCCACCTCGTCCGGCACATCCTCCCGTGCGAGATCGGCCAGCGCCTGCGCACAAGCGATCTTCATCTCATCGTTGATGGCGCGGGCATGAATGTCCAGCGCGCCGCGGAACAGATAGGGAAAGCCGAGGACGTTGTTGACCTGGTTCGGGTAATCGCTGCGTCCCGTGGCGACGATGGCATCCACCCGCACCTCATGCGCCTCTTCCGGGGTGATTTCCGGATCGGGGTTGGCCATGGCAAAGATCACCGGGTTGTCAGCCATGCTGGCGACCATGTCCTGCGTCACCGCCCCCTTGGCCGAAACGCCAAGGAACACATCCGCACCCACCATCGCATCCTCAAGCGAGCGTGCCTCCGTCACCACCGCATGGGCCGATTTCCACTGGTTCATGCCCTCGGTACGGCCTTGGTAGATCACGCCCTTGGTGTCGCACATGATGCAGTTTTCGTGCCGCGCGCCCATCGACTTGATCAGTTCCAGACAGGCGATCCCGGCGGCCCCGGCCCCGTTCAGGACAATCTTGCAGTCCTCGATCTTCTTGCCAGAGATGTGCAGCGCGTTGATCAGACCGGCGGCACAGATCACCGCCGTGCCGTGCTGGTCATCGTGGAAGACGGGAATATCCATCTCTTCCTTGAGCCGCTGCTCGATGATGAAACACTCGGGCGCCTTGATGTCTTCCAGGTTGATGCCGCCAAAAGTCGGCCCCATCAGCTTGACCGCCTGGCAGAACGCGTCGGGGTCTTCGGTGTCCAGCTCGATATCGATGCTGTTCACATCGGCAAAGCGTTTGAACAGGACAGATTTGCCCTCCATCACCGGTTTCGACCCCAGCGCGCCAAGGTTGCCCAGCCCCAGCACGGCGGTCCCGTTCGAGATCACGGCCACAAGGTTGCCCTTGTTGGTATAGTCATAGGCCAGTTCGGGGTTCGCGGCGATATCCTCGCACGGCACGGCCACGCCCGGGGAATAGGCAAGGCTGAGATCGCGTTGTGTCGTCATCGGGACGGTGGCCTGCACCTCCCATTTGCCCGGCGTCGGTTCAAGGTGAAAGGCCAGAGCCTCTTCACGGGTGAATCTGCGTTTGGACATGTCCCCTCCATCCGGCCGTTTTGCGGTTTTCCCCGCGGATTGCTCACCTTATTGTCACGCGAAACCGCCGGGGGGAAGCTACGTGAGCGCTAACAAAGCGGGAAAGACGACAGCCAAGGATAACGCCGTCACGCCGATGATGGCGCAGTACCTTGAGATCAAGGCACAGTACCCCGATGCGTTGCTGTTCTATCGCATGGGTGACTTCTATGAGTTGTTCTTCGATGACGCGGTCGCGGCCAGCGCGGCGCTGGATATTGCGCTGACCAAACGCGGCAAACACGCGGGCGATGACATTCCCATGTGCGGCGTGCCGGTGCATGCGGCAGAGGGCTATTTGCTGACGCTGATCCGCAAGGGATTTCGCGTGGCAGTGGGCGAACAGTTGGAAAGCCCGGAAGAAGCCAAGAAACGCGGCTATAAATCCGTGGTCAAGCGAGACGTCGTGCGGCTAGTGACACCCGGCACCCTGACCGAAGAATCGCTGCTGGAGGCGCGGCGGCACAACTTCCTCGCCGCGCTGGGCTGTGTTCGGGATGACTGGGCACTTGCCTGGACCGATATCTCGACCGGCGCGTTTCACGTCATGCCGCTTGGCCGGGCCCGCATCGGCGCGGAACTGGCGCGGCTGGCCCCGTCCGAGGTTCTGGCCTCTGACGGTGTCGAAGAGACGCTTCGCGAGGTGCTGGGCGAGTTGGGGATTGAACCCACGGTGCTGGGCGCGGCCTCTTTCGATTCCGGTGCGGCAGAGGGCCGGCTTTGCGACCTGTTCAAAGTTCAGACCTTGTCCGGCTTCGGGACCTTCGGGCGGGCGGAGCTGTCGGCCATGGGGGCCCTCGTCGATTACCTCGATATCACGCAGAAGGGGCGGTTGCCCCTGTTGCGTCCGCCGCGTCAGGAACAGGTATCGCGTATCCTGCAGATCGACGCCGCGACGCGCCGCAATCTCGAACTGACCTCCAGCCTGCAGGGCGGGCGCGCCGGATCGCTGCTGTCGGTCATCGACATGACGGTGACCTCGGCCGGCGCCCGGTTGTTGGAACGGCGGGTGTCTTCGCCCTCGCGCGATCTGACCGTGATCCGCGAACGGCTGGAGGCGGTGCGCTGGGGGGTCGAGGGGTCCATGTCGGACACCATGCGGGACGCCTTGCGCCGGGTGCCGGATGTGGATCGCGCCCTGTCCCGGCTGGGTCTGGATCGCGGCGGACCGCGCGATCTGGCCGCTGTGCGGTCGGCGCTGGAACAGGCAGAGGTGCTGGCGCAGAGGCTGTCCGGGTTGGACCTGCCGGATCTGTTGCAACGATCTTTGACCGCGTTGACCGGGCAGGAGGAATTGCTGGCGCTGCTGGAAACCGCCTTGATCGCGGAACCGGGGCTGCGGGTCTCGGACGGCGGGTTTGTCGCCCCCGGATATGACGCCGCTCTGGACGAGGCCCGGACCCTGCGGGATGAGGGGCGCGGGGTCATCGCTCGTATGCAAGGTGAATACAGTACGGATACAGGCATCGGGTCTCTTAAGATCAAGCATAACAACGTGCTGGGTTATTTC
Organism: Antarctobacter jejuensis; assembly: GCF_052266595.1. NCBI lineage: Bacteria > Pseudomonadati > Pseudomonadota > Alphaproteobacteria > Rhodobacterales > Roseobacteraceae > Antarctobacter > Antarctobacter jejuensis. The sequence continues at coordinate 77,003 of NZ_JBQQXJ010000012.1, forward strand.
ATCGAAGTGACAGCCGTTCACGCGGACAAGATGCACGCGCTGTCCGAACGATTCATCCACCGCCAGACCACCGCCAACCAGGTGCGCTTCACCACGGTAGAGCTTTCGGAACTCGAACGCCGCATCCTGAACGCAGGGAATGAGGCGCTGGAAATCGAGCGGCGCATTTTTGACGGTCTGAGAGGCGCGGTTCTGGACGCCGCGCCGGTGCTCTCCGATCTGGCGCTCGCGTTGGCGGAATTCGATCTGGCGCTGGGACTGGCGGAACTGGCCCGGCAACGCGATTGGTGCCTGCCGCAGGTGGACGACAGCCGCGCTTTCGAGGTGGTCGCCGGGCGTCATCCGGTGGTGGAGGCCGCGCTGAGCACCAGCGGGACGCCGTTCATCGCCAACGACTGCCGATTGAACGCCGAAGGGCAGGGGGCAGCGGTCACCCTGCTGACCGGCCCGAACATGGCCGGTAAGTCGACCTACCTGCGCCAGAACGCGCTGATCGCCCTGCTGGCGCAGATGGGATCCTATGTGCCTGCGCAATCCGCGCATGTGGGACTGGTCAGCCAGATTTTCAGCCGCGTGGGCGCGAGTGACGATCTGGCGCGCGGGCGGTCGACCTTCATGGTGGAAATGGTGGAAACCGCCGCGATCCTCAATCAGGCCGACGAACGCGCGCTGGTGATCCTTGACGAGATCGGGCGCGGCACGGCCACCTATGACGGGTTGTCCATCGCCTGGGCCACGCTGGAGCATTTGCAGGCTGTCAATCGCGTTCGCGGGCTGTTTGCCACGCATTACCATGAACTAACTGCCCTGGCCGGCAAGCTGGATGGCGTCCGGAACGCCACTGTCGCTGTCAAGGAATGGGACGGTGAGGTGATCTTTCTGCACGAGGTCCACGATGGTGCGGCGGATCGGTCCTATGGCGTGCAGGTTGCCCAACTGGCAGGTCTGCCCGCGCCGGTGATCGCGCGGGCCCGCGACGTGCTGGAAGCCTTGGAAAAGGGTGAACGCGAACGCACCAGTCCCAAGGCGCTGATCGACGATCTGCCGCTCTTTTCCGCCGCGGCCCGTATGCCGGAACCGCCGGTTTCCCGTGAAACATCGGCGGTAGAGGAAAAGCTGCGCGATCTCATGCCGGATGAGCTGTCACCACGCGACGCCCTGCAGGCGCTGTATGACCTCAAGGCGCTGCTGGCACCGGACTGACGGTTGGCAAATGCCCCGCAAAGAAAAACGGCCTCCCATGGGGGAAGCCGTTGGAAATCAGGGCAGGGTGGGCGTCCGTGCCCGCCCGTTCAGGATGCCGGCATCGAGCTGACGCCAACCTGCGCGGGACGCAGCAGCCGGTCGTAAAGCAGGAATCCCTCGGCGGAGACCTGGATGATGTCGCCCGCCTTGGTGCCCGGCACCGGGGCTTCGAACATAGCCTCGTGCTGTTGCGGGTCAAAACGTTCGCCGACCTGGGGGCTGATGCGGGTCACGCCGTGCCGTTCGAAGACCTTGAGCAGCTCCTTGAGCGTCAATTCCACGCCTTCGACCAATGCCACCGAGGCCTCGCTGTCGCCTTCCTGTGCGGCGTCAAGGGCGCGGTTCAGGTTGTCGTAGACCGGCAGCAGGTCGCGCGCGATGCGCGTGCCACCGTAGGCCTGCGCCTCGCGCCGGTCCTTGTCTGCACGTTTGCGGGCGTTTTCCGCATCCGCCAGGGCGCGCATGAACTTGTCTTTCAGGTCATCGCGCTCTGCGCGAAGCGTATCCAGTTCCAGCGCCACGTCATCGATCTCCTCGGTCATTTCGGCCTGCTCTTCGGCGGCGGCCGCTTCGATATCGTCGAGAAAATCATCCTTTTTCGGGTCTGCCATGCCTTTACCTCTAACGCCGGTCGGCGATCATGCGCCCGACCAGTTGAGCCGTGTAGTCGACGATCGGGACAATCCGACCGTAGTTGAGGCGGGTGGGGCCAATCACGCCCACCGCGCCGATGATCTTTCGGTCCGCGTTCATATATGGAGAGACCACCAGAGAGGAACCCGAAAGTGAGAAAAGTTTGTTCTCTGAGCCGATAAAAATGCGCACCCCTTCGCCTTCGTCGGTCAGTTCGAGGAATTCGGCGATGTCCCGCTTGCGTTCAAGGTCATCAAAGAGGCTGCGGATGCGGTCCAGCTCCTCTTCCTGCGCCGAATCCTCACCCAGAAGATTGGCGCGACCGCGTACGATCAGCCGTTCGCTGCTGTCGCCGGTGCCGTCCCAGACGGCGATACCGGCATCGATCAGATCCGCGGCAAGGCTGTCGATTTCCCGGCGGCGCTTGGCGATTTCCTCCTGAAAGACCCGGCGCAGTTCCGACAGGGTGCGCCCCTCGACCAGCGCGTTCACGAAATTGGCGGCCTCGCGCATGGCGCTGGGGGTCAGGCCCGGGGGCGGCGTGAACACCCGGTTTTCCACGTGACCATCGGCGAAGACGATCACCACCAGCGCGCGATCGTGCGCAAGACTGACGAATTCGATGTGTTTCAGCGGGGCTTCGTGTTTCGGGCTGAGAACCAGAGAGGCGCCATGGGTGACACCCGACAGCGCAGAGCCGACCGCATCCAGAAGACCCGAGACATCGCCGGAATTGCTGCCCAGCGTGGCATCCAGCTTTTCGCGATCCTGATTATCGAGTTCGCGAACCTCAAGCAGGCCATCGACAAACATCCTGAGGCCCATCTGCGTCGGCACGCGCCCGGCAGAGACATGCGGACTGTCCAGCAAGCCGAGGAATTCGAGATCCTGCATCACGTTGCGGATCGTGGCGGCGGATACCTTTTCCGACAGGCTGCGCGTCAGCGTGCGCGACCCCACCGGTTCGCCGCTGGACAGGTATCCTTCGACCACCTTGCGAAAGACTTCGCGCGAGCGATCGTTCAGGTCACTGAGAATTTTTTTTGCCTCGGTCATCCTATGCCCTCGTTGAAGCCATTAAAGAGTGCTTGGCCAAGACGTCAATCGGGGTTGCATATCCGCCGTGCGGCTGTCTATCCCGGACGTGACCAGAAAGAGGTGGATCATGCGACCGTCCGGACGAAATCTAAGCGAAATGCGCGCCGTTTCAATCGAAACCGGTGTGACCAAACATGCAGAAGGGTCCTGCCTGATCAAGGTGGGCGATACCCATGTGCTGTGCACCGCCTCTCTGGAGGAGCGAGTACCGCCCTTCATCAAGGGATCCGGACAGGGTTGGGTGACCGCGGAATACGGCATGCTGCCCCGGTCGACCTCCACCCGGATGCGGCGTGAGGCGCAGGCCGGCAAGCAGGGTGGCCGCACCATCGAGATCCAGCGGCTGATCGGGCGCGCGCTGCGCGCCGGGGTGGACCGCAATGCGCTGGGTGAACGTCAGATCACCGTGGACTGCGACGTGATCCAGGCCGATGGCGGCACCCGCTGCGCGGCGATCACCGGCGGCTGGGTGGCCCTGCGTATGGCCGTGAACCGCCTGATGAAGGTTGGGGATATCGTGACCGATCCACTGGTATCCGAGGTGGCGGCAGTCAGCTGTGGCATCTATGCCGGGCAGCCGGTTCTGGATCTGGATTACCCCGAGGATTCAGAGGCCGGTGTCGACGGCAACTTTATCCTGCGCGGCGACGGACAGCTGATCGAGGTGCAGATGAGCGCCGAAGGATCCACATTCTCGCGGCCCCAGATGGCTGAACTGATGGATCTGGCCGACAAAGGTGTGTCCGAGCTTGTGGCAATCCAACAGGCCGCGGTCCGGTGACGCGCCGGTTCGAAGGTGACCGGCTGCTGGTGGCCACGCACAACCAAGGCAAGCTGGACGAGATCGCAGCCCTGCTGGAGCCTTATGGCGTGACCTGCGTGGGTGCGGCCGAACTGGGCCTCCCCGAACCGGAGGAAACCGGCACGACCTTTGTGGAAAACGCGCGGATCAAGGCCCATGCGGCGGCCTCGGCCACCGGTTTGCCCGCTTTGGCGGATGATTCCGGGATCGAGATCGACGCCCTGGACAAGGCCCCGGGTGTCTACACCGCGGATTGGGCAGAAACCCCGACCGGGCGCGACTTTGTCATGGCGATGGAAAAGTCCCACCGGTTGCTGGTCGAACGCGGGGCAGAGGAACCTTGGACCGCGCGGTTCTGCTGTACGCTGGTGCTGGCCTGGCCGGATGGCGAGGACGCGGTCTTTCCCGGCGTGATGGAGGGTAAGGTGGTCTGGCCGATGCGGGGATCGCAGGGCCATGGCTATGACCCGATTTTCATGCCGCAGGGCTACGATGTGACCTTTGGCGAGATGGATCGCTGGGAAAAGAACCAGATTTCGCACCGGGCGGACGCCTTTGCCAAATTCGTGGCCGGGTGCTTTGGCGCATAAATCGCCCGAAACATGGCAGGCCGGCGGGTTCGGCCTGTATGTGCATTGGCCCTTTTGCGAGGCCAAATGCCCCTATTGCGACTTCAACAGCCACGTGGTGCGCCAGATCGACCAGACCCGCTGGGCGCGGGCGTTGGCCGATGAGGTGCGCCGAGCCGGGCAGGAAACGCCGGGTCGGGTATTAAGTTCGATCTTCTTTGGCGGCGGCACGCCCTCGCTGATGGCGCCGGAAACGGTGGAAGTCGTGATCACGGCCGCACGGGAGTGTTGGACCTTTGCCAACGATATCGAGGTGACGCTGGAGGCCAATCCACGGTCGGTCGAAGCCGGGCGGTTTGAAGGCTACGCAAAGGCCGGTGTGAACCGGGTGTCGCTGGGCGTGCAAAGCCTGCGGGGGCCGGATTTGCGACGGCTGGGCCGGTTGCATGATGTCGATGAGGCGCGTGCGGCCTTTTCCGTGGCCCGGTCCGTGTTTGATCGCGTAAGTTTCGACCTGATTTACGCACGGCAGGACCAAACGCTGACGGATTGGCGCGAAGAGTTGTCCGAGGCGCTGGAGATGGCCGCGGATCACCTATCGCTGTACCAGTTGACCGTGGAGGAAGGGACTGCCTTCTGGGATCGGGCGCGGGCAGGGGGGTTGCGGGGGCTTCCGGACGAAGATCTGGCTGCGGATATGTACGACCTGACCGCAGAAATGTGCCGGTCAGCCGGGTTCGAAGGCTACGAAGTGTCGAATTATGCGCGGCCCGGTGCCCAGTCCCGGCACAACCTTGTTTATTGGCGCTACGGCGATTGGGTGGGCGTCGGGCCGGGGGCACATGGCCGGATCAGTCAGGGACCGGTGCGGCAAGCCACGGTGTCTTGGCGGATGCCGGGGGAGTGGCTGTCCCGGTCCGAAGCCGGGTCCGGGATCGAAAGCCGGGACACCCTTTTGACGTCGGATCAGGCCGCAGAGTACCTCATGATGGGGTTGAGGTTGAGCGATGGTCTAGATGTAGTGCGTTTGCATGCACTTGATCCAGAGATTGCCCCGCTCAGCGCTATCCAAGACCTTCATGGCCTTGGGCTCATCGAACAGTCCAGAGATGTCTTAAAGGCGACACCGAAAGGCCGATTGGTGCTGAATTCAGTGATCGCCGCCCTGATCCCGTGAGGCTCAGCGCGCGGAGCTGAGGATGGCACACAAGGCGTCAAGCTGTTCCAGAGTGTCGTAGGAGATCGTCACGCGACCGGCATCCTGTCCCGGCGTGTGGTCGATCCGTACCTTCATCCCAAGCGCGGCTGCAAGATCCCCCTCAAGCGCGCGGGTGTCGGCGTCCTTGTCCATCTGAAAGCCGCCCTCGGGCGCCTTGCGGCGTTTGGTCGGCAGCCCGTCCTTGACCAGCTTTTCCGTTTCGCGAACCGACAGACCCTTGGCCACCACCGATTGGGCGAGGGCGGCGGGATCCGGTGCGGTGATCAGGGCCCGGGCGTGACCGGCACTGAGTGACCCGTCACTGACAAGAGTTTGTACGCTGTCGGGCAGATTGAGCAGGCGCATCAGGTTCGCGATATGGCTGCGGCTCTTTCCCAGAGCTTCGGCCAGTTTTTCCTGTGTGTGCCCAAACTTGAACATCAGCTGTTTGTAGCCCGCAGCCTCTTCAATCGCGTTGAGGTCGGCTCGCTGGATGTTCTCAATGATCGCGACCTCAAGCACTTCGGTGTCATCGAAGTTGCGGACGAGGACCGGAACCTCGTGCTGTTTGGCCATTTGCGCCGCGCGCCAACGGCGTTCACCCGCGACGATTTCGAATTTGCCCTCGTTCCGTGGGTCCGGACGGACAATGATCGGCTGGATGATGCCCTTGGCCCGGATCGACGCCGCCAACTCATCAAGCTGGTTCTGCGTAAAGGTTCGGCGCGGCTGATCCGGGTTGGGGACCAGCGCCTCGATCGGGAGCATCCTGTCCGGACGGCGGGGTGACTCTGCCTGGGCCGCTTCCGGCGCCGGGGCAACATCGGCCATGAGGGCGGAGAGGCCGCGACCGAGACCGCGACGGGTGTCTTTCCTGGGCTTGTCTTGCATGCCGATCCTCGTCTGGTTGCGGGCGCTCAGGCGGCGCGCTTGTCGGTTTTCTTGAGCAGTTCTTCGGCCAGCGCCCGATAGGCCTGCGCCCCCTTGGAGGCGGTGTCATAGGCCAGAACGGGCAGGGCGTAGGACGGCGCCTCGGAAACCCGCACATTTCGCGGAATCACCGTGGAGAAGACCAGATCACCAAGGTTGGCGCGGGCGTCTGCCTCTACATGTTGCGACAGGTTGTTGCGCTTGTCATACATGGTGAGGACGATGCCCTCGATCCGCAGGGAGGGGTTGGCGCTTTGCCGGACCTCGCGGATGGTCAGCATGAGTTGCGACAGACCCTCCAGAGCGAAAAATTCACTTTGCAGCGGAACGAGAACGGAATGCGCGGCCACCATCGCATTGACCGTCAACAGGTTCAGCGAAGGCGGACAATCGATCAGGATCACGTCAAAGACAAAGGCGTCGATCTCTGGTTGGCGCAGGGCGTCGTGCAGGAGAAAGCTGCGTTTTTCGTTCGAGAACAGCTCGATATCCGCGGAGCTGAGATCCACCGTGGCCGGGATAAGGGACAGATTCTCCGTCTCTGTGGCGTGAATGACCTGGTTCAGATCGACTTCGCCAAGAAGCAGATCATAGGTCGTGTATTCCCGGTCATCGGTTTCAACCCCGAGTCCGGTCGACGCATTCCCCTGCGGGTCAAGGTCGATCACAAGGACCTTGTGGCCCTGCTCACAGAGCGCAGCGCCCAGATTGATCGTTGTCGTCGTTTTGCCGACACCACCTTTCTGGTTTGCGATGGCGATGATTTTCGGACCCGGGGGGCGAGTCGGATCAGACATGATCGAGGTCTCCGATTTCGAGGACAACGGCGTTGGAGTTGGTTTTACTTGTATGGGGCGTACAGGAGAATTGCCATTGCTTGCGAGCCTCTTCCACCTCTTTTTCCCAGTTTTCGCCTTTCATGAACAAGGCGGTGCCATCCTGCGCCATATGGTGTCGTGCGTAGGCCAAAAGCTTGTGCAGGGGGGCAAGGGCCCGGGCCGAGATGACGCCTGTGTTCTGCGGTTCTGCCTGTTCGATACGCTGTGCAAGGACATCTCCGGCAACGCCGGTTTCCCGCAGGACCGTGCGGAGGAATGTGGCTTTTCGGGTATCTGATTCGATCAATGTCACGCGCGACTCCGGTGATGTTTCCGCCAGAACGATTGCAACGACCAAACCGGGAAAACCGCCGCCGCTTCCCAGATCGACCCAGTGTTCGGGCGGCTCGGGCAGGATCTGGAGAAGCTGCGCCGAATCCGAGAAATGCCGATCCACGGCTTCTTCCAGAGTGCCCCGCGCAACGAGGTTGATGCGTGGGTTCCACTTTTTCAGGAGCGCCAAGTAGTGATCGAGGCGCGCGCATGTTTCACGTGAAACATCGATGCCGAGGCTTTCAGGAGTCATTATTGTGCAACTCTGCGAGCCTGTTGGCGCAATTTCGCAAGGATGAGCGTCAGCGCCGCCGGTGTCATTCCATCAATACGACCCGCTTGCGCGATGGTTTCCGGGCGGGTCCGTGAAAGTTTACTCTTCAACTCATTCGACAACCCCTGAAGGTCCTCGAAGGAGAAGTCTGCCGGAATCGACAGGGCTTCGTCTTTTCTGAGGATTTCAACGTCGCGCGCCTGACGATCGATGTAATTCGCGTACAGGGCTTCCCGGCCCAATTGCGTCGCCGTGTCCTCATCCAAAGCCGCAATGGCCGGGTTCAGACCTGACAGGGTCTCTACCGTGACATCCTTGAAGGACAGGAGTTGAAAGGCCGACCGCCGTGTTCCGTCCTGAGCCACGTTGATCCCAAGATCCCGAACCTCTTTGGGGCTGAAGGACAAATCTTCCAATACCGCCCGGCCTTTACTCAAAGCCTGCATCTTATCTTCAAAACGCCGGCTGCGCTCTTCCGAGACAATTCCCAGTTCTTGCGCCTTCGGTGTCAGGCGTTGGTCCGCATTGTCAGCACGCAGGGACAGGCGGAACTCCGCACGGCTCGTGAACATCCGGTAAGGTTCCGTAACGCCGCGCGTGGTCAGATCATCGATCATGACACCAATATAACTGTCCGTCCTTGAAAACCGAACCGGATCCCGGCCTTGCGACTCTGCCGCGGCGTTCAACCCCGCGACAAGCCCCTGCGCCGCAGCCTCTTCATATCCAGTGGTGCCGTTGATCTGACCCGCAAGATATAGACCCGGCATGGCCCTGACCGACAGGCTGGCCGTCAGGGCACGCGGATCGACATAGTCGTATTCAATGGCATATCCCGGTTGCAGAATCTCGACACTCTCCAGGCCCGCAATGCTGCGCACATAGGCTTCCTGAACATCGACGGGCAGGGAAGTCGAAATGCCGTTCGGATAGATTGTCGGAACGTCCAGACCTTCTGGCTCCAGGAAAACCTGATGGGAGGTCTTGTCGGAAAATCGGACCACCTTGTCCTCGATTGACGGGCAATAACGCGGGCCGACACCATCGATATGGCCGCCGTACATCGCCGACCGTTCAAGGTTGGCGCGGATAATGTCATGGGTCCGCTCGCTCGTGTGGGTGATCCCGCACGAAATCTGCCGGGCGACCGGTCGAGCGGACAGGAAGGAAAACATCACGGGATCTGTATCGCCGGGCTGCATCTCCAAACCCTGCCAATCGATTGTCCGTCCATCCAATCGGGGAGGGGTCCCCGTCTTGAGACGGCCAAGAGGCAGATCCATGTCCCGAATGCGATCAGCCAGTTTGACAGAGGGCTTGTCACCCATCCGGCCACCGGGCTTTTGTACATCACCGATATGGATTACGCCGCGCAGGAATGTACCGCTGGTGAGGACAACAGACCCAGAATCGATTTCTGACCCATCAGCCAGAACCACACCTGCGACTCGCCCTGATGAGATCAGGAAGTCCGTGACCTCGCCCTCGATCACTGTCAGCCCTTGGCATCCTGCGATCTCCGCCTGCATAGCCTGCGCGTATAATTTTCGGTCGGCCTGTGCCCGCGGCCCCTGAACTGCGGGACCTTTCCGACGGTTCAACAGGCGAAACTGAATTCCTGCCGCATCCGCAATACGGCCCATGACCCCGTCCATGGCGTCAATTTCACGGACAAGGTGCCCTTTTCCCAATCCACCAATAGCGGGATTGCAGGACATGACCCCCAGATCCTGTTTGCGCAGCGTGACAAGAGCGGTCTTCGCGCCCATACGGGCAGAGGCCACTGCCGCTTCGGTACCGGCGTGTCCACCACCAATGACAACGACGTCGAAAGCCTGATGTTTCACGTGAAACACTCCTTACTTGCCGATACAAAAACTCGAAAAGATCTGGTCAAGGACATCTTCGACATCCACATGCCCGATCAAACGTTCCAGTTTCCGCAGCGCGAACCGAATTTCCTCGCTGGTGACATCGTACAGATCTAACCCATCAGCCAAAAGCAGCCGCGCCTGATCCAAATGGGCCTTTCCCTCGGCCAAAGCAACCCGATGGCGCTCCCGAGAGGCAAGACCCGCGCCCTCAACCATACCAGAAAGGCGCCCGGCTATCCGGTCGATCAGCGCCGGAACGCCCGCACCTGTCAGGCCTGAAACGCCGGATCCATCGTTCAGATCGGATTTCGCCTGGACAACCACGTCTCCTGCAACGACTTCGATCAAGGGTTTTTCTCCGGCCGGCACCAAATGAACCCGCAGATCCGCCGCCGCGGCGCGATCCCGCGCACGGGCGACGCCCAGCTGCTCCACCAGATCGTCACTCTCCCGCAGCCCAGCGGTGTCCAGCAATGTGACGGCCAGCCCCTCGATCTCCATCCGCACTTCAATGACATCTCGCGTCGTACCCGCGACATCAGAGGTGATCGCAGCGTCCCGACCGGCGAGGTAGTTCAAGAGAGTCGACTTGCCCGCATTCGGCGGACCAATTATTGCCACCTCGAACCCCAGCCGGACACGCTCCGCAGATGCCAGGCCTCGCAACTCGGCCTCGATGCCCGCACAAACCTTGGCCAGCAAAGCGTCAACCTCGGGCGCCACGTCAACCGGCACATCTTCATCGACAAAATCGATCGTCGCTTCCAGCAAGGACACCGCCCGAACGATATCCGCGCGCCAACCCGAAACACGCTGCGCCAGCGCCCCGGTCAACAGCTTCAGCGCCTGTTTCCGCTGTTGCTCTGTCTCCGCCTCGATCAGATCCGCCAAGGCCTCGACCTGGCTCAGATCCAGCCGTCCGTTCTCCAAAGCGCGTCGCGTGAATTCGCCCGGTTCTGCCTGTCGCAGACCATCCATCTGGCCAAGCACACGCAAAAGCGCCTGCACCACCGCAAGGCTTCCATGCACCTGAAATTCAGCGACCCGCTCTCCGGTAAAACTCGCGCCCTCGGCAAAGACAAGGACCAGGGCCTCGTCCAGGAAATCCCCGTCCATGCTGACCAGACGCCGGACCGAAGCCACCCTCGGTTCCGGCACGGACCCGGCCAACCGCGAAACCGTATCCCAAGCCGCTGGGCCCGAAACACGGACTACGGAGACGCCCGCCTTCCCGGCGCCACTCGCCAAGGCAAAGATCGTCTCCATGGCAAGGTCAGCTGTTCATCGATTCAAAGAATTCGGAGTTCGTCTTGGTCTGCTTCAACTTGGAAATCAGGAACTCGACGGCATCCGTCGTGCCCATCGGGTTCAGGATCCGACGCAAGACAAAGGTCTTCTGCAGGTCGATCTTATCCACCAGCAGGTCCTCTTTCCGCGTACCGGACTTGAGAATATCCAGGGCCGGGAAGACGCGCTTGTCCGCCACCTTGCGGTCCAGCACAATCTCGCTGTTGCCGGTACCCTTGAACTCTTCAAAGATGACTTCGTCCATCCGCGATCCGGTATCGATCAGGGCGGTGGCGATGATGGTCAGCGATCCACCTTCCTCAATGTTCCGCGCAGCCCCAAAGAACCGCTTCGGTCGCTGCAGCGCATTGGCATCCACACCACCCGTCAGCACCTTACCCGACGACGGCACCACAGTGTTGAACGCTCTACCAAGTCTAGTGATGGAGTCCAAAAGGATCACAACATCTCGTTTGTGTTCCACCAAACGCTTGGCCTTTTCGATGACCATTTCGGACACGGCCACGTGGCGGGTCGCAGGTTCGTCGAAGGTCGAAGAAATCACCTCACCCTTCACGGAACGCTGCATGTCCGTCACTTCCTCGGGCCGTTCGTCGATCAGCAGAACGATCAGATAGCACTCCGGATGGTTCTTCTCGATCGAATGCGCGATGTTCTGCAGCAGGACCGTCTTACCGGTGCGCGGCGGCGCCACGATCAGGCTCCGCTGGCCTTTGCCGATCGGCGCCACAAGGTCGATGATCCGCGCAGAGCGATCCTTGATCGTCGGATCCTCGATTTCCATCTTCAGCCGCTCGTCCGGGTAGAGCGGCGTCAGGTTGTCAAAGGCAATCTTGTGCCGCGCCCGTTCCGGCTCTTCAAAGTTGATCTCCGACACGGAAACCAGCGCGAAATACCGTTCTTCTCCGTCCGGTGCCTTCATCTCTCCCTGAATGGAGTCACCAGTGCGCAGCGAGTATTTCCGGATCATCTCCGGCGATACGTAGATATCGTCGGGACCCGGCAGATAGTTCGCCTCGGGAGAGCGCAGAAACCCAAACCCGTCCTGCAGAACTTCCAGAACGCCGTCCCCGAAGATGGTCCAACCCTCATCAGCCCGCTCGCGCAGGATCTGAAACATCATCTCGCCCTTCCGCATGGTCGAGGCGTTTTCGATCTCCAGGTCTTCCGCCATGGCCAGAAGATCCTTCGGGCTCTTGGCTTTCAGATCAGAGAGGTTCAGATTTTCTTCGCTCATGGCACAACACGCGGACCGCTCGGGCCGCCTATCCTTTGTCTAACGGGAGAGTTCGCTTTCGGACGAAAGCCTGCTTGGACTATCGCAAAGCTTAGGTCTGAGTCAACGCGCTTCGCTGAGGGTCTATCTTTATAATAAATTAGGAAAGAAAAAGGTTTATGAAGATTTTAGGGAGCATAGATCCTGTGGATCCTTCAGTTTTCCCCAGCTTCCCGAACAAGGCTCCAGATCGGGATAACATTTGGGATAGATTACAGACCAAACGGGAAAGACAAAGAAAAAGTTAAAAATAACAAATCGTTAAACTGGAGATCCTGCCTGTTCGTCGGATGGGATAACCGCTTGGACAGACTCTGTGCAATCCAATAATCAACCTCTCTGAGTTATTCTTGGTCACATGTCGTCAAGCCGCGAACTGCGTCTTGCAAGTGTTACCTTTACCCCCAAGCTTGCAACCGGGCGGGTTTTTCCTCAGAACCATGCCCAGACCTTCGCACTGGCTTCTCCTCAAACTTATCCCCATGACATCCGACCTTCTCCTTGCGTCAACCTCCCCGATCCGGGCCGACCTGCTGCGTGCAGCCGGTCTGACGATCGACACCGAATCGCCAAGGGTGGATGAGGACAGCCTGAAGGCCGCCCTCGAAGCCGAAGATGCGTCGCCGCGGGACATTGCCGATGCGCTGGCAGAGGCAAAGGCCCGCAAGATCGGCCTGCGCCATCCTGACTGCCTGGTGCTTGGCTGTGACCAGGTATTGGAAACAGAGCGCAAAATCCTTTCCAAACCCTCAACACGGCAAGAGGCGCGTGAACAGCTCCTCTTGCTGAGGGGCAAGACGCACCGCCTGTTGTCCGCCGCTGTCCTCTATCAAGACGCAGAACCGGTCTGGCGCCACGTGGGCACCGCGCGCCTGACCATGCGGGAGTTTTCGGAGGACTTCCTTGACGAATATCTTGATCGGAACTGGCCGGACATCGCCACATCCGTCGGCGGGTACAAGCTCGAGTCAGAAGGTATCCGCCTTTTCGCCCGCGTCGAGGGCAGCCATTTCACCATTCTCGGTCTGCCGTTGCTCGAACTGTTGACCTATCTCTCGATCAGAGGAACCATCCCGGCATGAGCCTCTCCCGTATCCCACTCGCCGCGGTCATCGGCTCCCCGGTGGCCCATTCCCGGTCCCCGGCGCTCTTTGCCCATTGGCTGAACGCCTATGACCTGCCGGGTCATTACATTCCCATGGAAATCCCGGAGGACAAACTCTCCGAGACCATCCGCCTGTTGCCGGATCTGGGCTTTGTCGGTCTGAACGTCACCGTCCCGTACAAGGAAAAGGTGATGCAGATTGCGGATCTGGTTTCGGATCGCGCCACCCTGATCGGTGCGGCCAATACGCTGATCTTCCGAAAAGACGGCCGCATTCATGCGGACAACACCGATGGCTACGGTTTCATGGAAAACCTGCGGCATGGGGCACCGGATTGGGACCCAACCGCCGGGCCGGCGGCGGTTTTCGGGGCAGGGGGCGCCGCCCGGGCTGTCCTTGCTTCCTTGCTGGACGTCGGCGTTCCCGAAATCCGGATCGCCAACCGTACCCGCGTGCGGGCGGAACAGCTGCGCTCGGATTTCGGCAACCGGATCACGGTCGTCGATTGGGTTCAGGCCGGAAACATGATCGAGGATTGCACAACGGTGGTGAATACGACCGCGCTCGGTATGACCGGCAAGCCGCCGTTCCGCGTGCCGCTGGATGCGCTGACGCCCGGCATGTTGGTCACCGATCTTGTCTATGCTCCGCTGGAAACCCGCCTGCTGCAAGAGGCGCGTGAGGCGGGCTGTACCGTGGTCGACGGTCTTGGAATGCTGCTGCATCAGGCGGTTCCGGGGTTCGAGCGGTGGTTCGGTCAGCGGCCGGTGGTGGATGAGGCCACCCGTCAGGCCGTGCTGGGATGAAGTTCAAGCTGGGTCTGACCGGCTCCATCGGGATGGGCAAATCGACGACGGCGCAGATGTTTGCCGATCTGGGCTGCGCGGTCTGGGATGCCGATGCGGCGGTCCACCGGCTCTATGGTCCCGGCGGTGCGGCGGTTGACCCGATCGCCGCCGTATTCCCCGGCGCAATTGATAATTCCACTGTCTCGCGGGATGCGCTGCGCGGAATCATTGCCGCCGATCCCACGGCCCTGAAACGCATCGAAACCATCGTGCATCCGCTGGTCCAGCAGGACCGGCAGCAGTTCATCGCCGCGCACCCGGACGCCATCGGCGTCTTTGACATCCCGTTGCTGTTCGAAACCGGCGGAGACGCCGAAATGGATGCCACCGCCTGCGTGAATGTTTCCCGTGAAACACAAAGGCAGCGCGTTCTCGCCCGCGGCACCATGACAGCCGAGGATCTGGACCGCATCCTGACCCGCCAGATGCCGAACGAAGAAAAATGCGCTCGCGCCACATGGGTCATCGAAACCGATACGCTTGAGCATGCCCGCGCACAGGTGCATTCTGTGGTCCGCGCCATCGAACAGAGGCTGACCCATGCGTGAAATCGTGCTCGACACCGAAACCACCGGCTTTGACCCCGAAAGCGGCGACCGGATCGTGGAAATCGGGGCCTTGGAACTGCTGAACCACGTTCCCACCGGCCGCACCTATCACCAGTATATCAATCCCGAACGCGGCATGCCGGATGAGGCCTTTGGCGTGCACGGCATCGGTCCGGACCTGCTGGACCCGCCGCGCCCCGCCAATGGCGGTGAGATCACCCTGCGCGACAAGCCCGTCTTTGCC
Source organism: Antarctobacter jejuensis (assembly GCF_052266595.1). NCBI lineage: Bacteria > Pseudomonadati > Pseudomonadota > Alphaproteobacteria > Rhodobacterales > Roseobacteraceae > Antarctobacter > Antarctobacter jejuensis. The sequence goes on from NZ_JBQQXJ010000012.1 coordinate 92,107, forward strand.
AAAATCGTCAAGGATTTCATCGACTTCATCGGCACCGACGCCAAGCTGGTGATCCACAACGCCTCGTTCGACATGAAATTCCTGAACGCCGAACTGCGCTGGACGGGCCACCCGCCGCTGCCGCAGGACTGCGCCATCGACACGCTGGAAATCGCCCGCCGCCGCTTTCCCGGCTCCCCGGCCTCGCTCGATGCGCTCTGCCGCCGGTTCTCGATCGACAACTCCAGCCGCACCCTGCACGGCGCGCTGCTCGACTCCGAAATCCTGGCCGAGGTCTATCTGGAACTGATCGGGGGAAAACAACCGGATTTCGGCCTTGCCCCGGCGGGCGGCTCCCGCTCCGGCGGGCAGATGGACGATCCCGCGTGGCGGCCCCGGCCGCGGGCGACGCCGCTGCCATCCCGCTTGTCGGAAAAGGAAAAGGCGGCTCACGCCGCCTTTGTCGAGAAGCTGGGGGATGAGGCGCTCTGGTCGAAACTCTGAGCGCCGCAACACTTACGCCGACGGCGCGCCTTCTGCCGCCTGCTGCTGCGCGCGCCGCGCCAGCTCGTTGCGGTACAGCGCCAGGAAATCGATCGTTTCCAGGTTCAGCGGCGGGAAACCACCGTCGCGCGACACGTCCGAAACGATCCGGCGCACAAATGGGAACAGCATCCGCGGGCATTCGATCAGCAGGAACGGATGCAACTGATCTTCCGGCACGTTCTCGATGCTGAACACACCGGCGTAATCCAGTTCGAGGATGAACAGAACGTCGCCCGAGGTCTTGGCCTTGGACTCGACCTTCAGCTTCATCACAACTTCGTACTGGTTCTCGACCGAACGCTTCTTGGCATCCAGGTTGACCTGTACCTGCACGTCCGGCTGAACTTCGCCGCTGACACCCTTCTGGGACAGGATGTTTTCAAAGGACAGGTCGCGGATGAATTGGGCCAGAACGCTCATCTTGGGCGGCTGTTGCGCCTGCCCTGCGCCGTTGGTCTCTGCCATGGATCGGGTCTCCCGTTAAAATCTATTGGCGAGGCATAGCAGCGCCCGCAGGCACGCTCAATGCCTCGTCCAGCCGGAACCGGGGTGATTGGGCTCCTTGCCCTTGGGAATTTCGCTAAATTCGCCGTCGATCACCTCACCGGGGCCGGATTTGGCCCTTGGATCGCGATAAGTGTCGCGCGGACCGGGTTGCGGACCCATTTCGAACCGCGTCACATGCACGCGCTTGCGGGCCCAGTTGAACACCGCCGTCCGCACCGGCGGCGCCAGCAGCGCAAAGCCCACGGCATCGGTAAAGAACCCCGGCGTCAGCAGCAAAACCCCGGCAATCAGGATCATCGCGCCGTGCGCCAAGGGCTCGCTGGGGTCTTCCAGCTGCGAAAAACTGCGGCGCAGGTTCAACATGGCCATCTGGCCCTGGGTGCGCACCAACCATGTGCCGATAATGGCGGTCAGCAGCACCACGCCCAGTGTCGGCCACAGCCCAATGGCCCCGCCAACCTGGATGAACAGGGCGATTTCAATCAGCGGAACCGCGATAAAGGCCAGCAATAGCCACATCAGGACGTCCTCCTTATCAAGCGGGCAGGTAGACGAACCCCCGCACCTCCCCTACATAAGGATGCGACCGTGATGTTTAAATGCAGGCCGCAAAGAGGTGCCGATGAACTCCCCCATTCTCCAGCTTCTGGTTCTTGCCGGAATCGCCATTTTCCTCGTTCTGCGCCTGCGGAGCGTGCTTGGCACGCGGGACGGATTCGAAAAGCCTCCGGCCCAGGCCCCCAAGGCAGATGACCGTCGCCGCGCCCATGACTTCGAAGTGATCGAAGGTGGTCCCGATCTGGACATCACCGATCACGTGGCCGAAGGCACCGATGCCGCACAGGCGTTGGCGGCAATGAAGCGGGTAGAGCCTGCCTTCTCCGTCTCCGAATTCCTGTCCGGCGCGCGTGCCGCCTATGAGATGATCCTCATGGGCTTTGAACGCGGCAACATGGACGATCTCAAACCTTTCCTTGCGGATGACGTCTATGAAACCTTCGCCGATGTCGTCGCCCAGCGTGAAGAGCAGGGCCTGACCATCCAGGCGGAATTTGTCGGTGTGCGCGAACTGACCCTTGCCGATGCTCGCTTTGATGAGGAGTCCGGCCTTGCGGAAATCACCGTGCGCTACGTGGGCGAACTGACCTCTGTTGTGAAAAACGCCGAGGGCGAGGTGATCGAAGGATCCCCCACCGCCGTCAAACGGCAAAAGGATATCTGGACATATGCGCGCCACATGGGTGTCGATGATCCCAACTGGCAGCTTGTCGCCACGGACGAATGACCCGACTGTTACTTGCGACATTATTTGCGATATCTCTCATGACCGGCCCCGCCTCCGCAGAGACGGGGCCGAGTTATGAAATCCTCGGCTTTGAGGATCTAAAGGGCTGGGCAGAGGATGACCATGCCGCCGCGCTCAAGGTTTTTCTCAACACCTGCCGCGACATGGATGATCCGGACTGGCAGGCGCTCTGTGCCTTTGCCGAAGAAACCGATGACGCCCGCGGCTTTTTCGAACTGCTGTTTCGCCCGGTCCTGATTCAAGACGGACAGGAGATGCTGTTCACCGGCTATTTTGAGCCGGAACTGACCGGCGCGCCTTATCCGACCGCCACCTATCGCTTTCCGGTCTACAAGATGCCGCCAGAGGCGCGGTTTTCCCGGCCCTGGCTCACCCGTCGCCAGATCCTGACATCGGGCGTATTGCAGGGCAGGGGCCTTGAAATCGCTTGGGTCGACGACCCGGTAGAGCTGTTTTTTCTGCAAATCCAAGGGTCTGGCCGCATCCGCTTTCCCGATGGGCGCGTTGTGCGTGTGGGCTATGCCGGTGCCAACGGCCATCCCTATCGCTCCATCGGGCGCGAATTGGTGCGGCGCGGGGTCTACAATGCCCATCAGGTATCGATGCAGGTGATTGGCAACTGGGTGCGCCGGAATCCATTTGCCGGGCAGGAACTGCTCTATCACAACGCGTCTTACGTGTTCTTCCGCGAGGTGAACGAGGTGCCGCCGGATCAGGGTCCGCTGGGTGCCATGAACCGCTCGCTGACCACCCTGCGCTCCATCGCGATCGACCCGCGGTACACGCCCTACGGTGCGCCGGTCTGGATCGAGAAAGAGGGTGCCGATCCGATGAACCGCCTGATGATCGCGCAGGACACGGGGTCCGCCATCAAGGGCGCACAACGGGCGGACATCTTCTACGGCACCGGAGATGAGGCGGGCCGCATCGCGGGCCGGACCAAGGATGCCGGCCGCATGGTCGTTTTGATGCCGATCCAGCGCGCCTATGCCCTGCTGCCGGACCCGGCGCCGTGACCCGGCGCCGCAAACTCCGCCCCGAAGAGCATGATCTCTGGCAGCAGGTCGCCCGCAGCGCGGATCCCCTGCACAAGAAACCGCGCCGAACTGATGAGCCCGAGGCCCGGCCCAAGCCGCTGACCCGAGAGCCTGCCAACCCGCGCGAACCGCTGTCCCCCTTCGCGCTTGGCGAACGCGCGCTGCCGCGCACGCAGACTCATGTCTTTCCCAAGACCACCAAGGATCACCTGCACGAAGCCCCGGTGCGCATGGACGCCAAGGCCTTCACACGTCTGAAACGGGGCAAGCTGGAACCGGAGGCGCGGATTGATCTGCACGGCCTCACCGTCGACCGGGCGCATGGCGAACTCACCGGCTTCATCCTGCGCGCCCAGACCCGTGGCTTTCGCCTTGTCCTCGTGATCACCGGCAAGGGCCAGCGCGAGGATCCCTATGACCCGATGCCGCGCCGCAGAGGCGTGCTGAAAACGCAGGTTCCGGTCTGGCTGCGGATGCCGCCCCTTGGGCAGGCCGTCCTGCAAGTGTCCGAGGCGCACCGTAAACACGGCGGCGAAGGCGCTTATTACGTCTACCTCCGGCGCAACCGCTGAACCGCGCTACAGGAACGCCCGCGCCCGGCTCACCCCGATCCACATCATCGCCGTGGCAAAAACGAAATACACCGCCACCCCGATATACTGCACCTCGATCCCGATCCCGAAATCGATCAGCGCGCCCGTCACCCCCGGCCCGATGGCCGATCCCAGAACCATCACCGCCGCCGCCATTGCCTTGATCGCCCCAAGGCTGCGCGTCCCGTAGAATTCCGCCCAGAAGGCATTCGGCAGGGTCGCATTCGCCCCCGTCGTCATCGCCATGAACAGCAGCCCGATCAGCGTCCAGCCCAGCCCGCCGCCAAGCGCGAAACACAGGAACCCCGCCACCATCGGCACCTGGAACCACGGGATCAGCCGCCCGGTCCCCAGCCGGTCCAGCAACCCGCCCGCCAGCACCATCGACGCGACAGAGGCCGCCGTGTAGATCGGGAACAGCGCCGTCAGTTCCAGATGGCTCCACGCGTTGATCTCGGCGAAATGCACCTGGTGGAAAAAGAACGCCGTGTTGAACGCCGCAGGCCCCAACAGCGCCGGCACCATGAACCAGAACAGCCAGTGCCGCAGCACCTCCATCCGTGCCCAGTGCCGCTGCCCCATGCCAAAGGAATGATCCGTTTCCGCATGGCTCTGCGGGGTCCGCTCTTCGCGCAGCAGCAACAGCAGCACCGGGATCGCCCCGACGCTCACCAGCGCCGCCGCCACCCACAGCAACCGCCAGTCCACCACCAGCATCAGCGATACGAAAAAGAACGGCAGCAGCGCCTCACCCAGCGCAAATCCCAGCCCCGCCACCGACAGCGCCTTGCCCCGCGTCGCCACGAACCAGCGCGACATCGACACCACGGCGATATGGCTTGCCATGCCCTGTCCGCAGAACCGCAGCGCAAAGATCACCAGCGGCAACAGCGCCGCCCAGACGTTCAGCGCCATGAACAGGCAGGCCCCCGCCAGCAGCATCAGCACCACCGCCCCGATCACCCGTGACCGGAACCGGTCCGTCAGCCCCCCGGCCCAGACCATCACCACCGCAGAGGCAGTCGTGCCCAGCGAATAGATCCCGCCCCATTCGCCGTGGCTCAGGCCGAATTCGCCCCGGATTTCCCCGGCAAAGATCGAGATGAAAAAGGTCTGCCCGAAACTGGACAGCAGCGTCAGCAGCGCACCCGCCGACAACCATCGAGCATTGGACGTAAGGAACTGAAGGAGACTCATGTCCCGCACTGTCGCCAGTGCGCAGAAATTGGCAAGCGGTCACCGTTCCCGGCGACCGCTTTTTTCAACTCAAATCAGATCAGGTGGCCGATCAGTTGGACAGGTTGTTCGCCTGTACACTCACGCCGATCACCGCGCCAACCAGGCCAAAGATCGTCTGTGCAGAGGTGACGGGGCTTTCCGTCGCCAGCACCGTGTCGCCGGGCTGGATATAGAAATTCCGCGCCGCGAACAGCCCATCGGCAGAGGTCAGGTCCAGCGTGAACACCACCTGCGGCATCCGCGGCCCGGTGCCGTCGGCTTTCAGCGCCTTCATGGGATATTCCCGCAGCACCAGCACACCCTTGGGATCGGCGCGCGTATCGGACAGGCCGCCCATCAGCGAAACGGCCTCCAGCGCGGTGACCAGATCCTTGGGGAAATAGATCAGGTTCTCGATCCCGCTCGCGCCCAGTGCGGTAAAGCTGCGCTCATCCGCCTCGACCACGATGGAATCCCGGGGATGCAGCAGCGCGTTCTTCGATCCGTCTTCCAGCAGCAGATCGGCGGAAATTTCATAGGTTTCGCTGCCACGGATCAGCCGCACGCGCGGATTGCGCAGATCGTCCCGGATACCGCCCGCATCGGCCAGCACGTTCAGGATCTTGTAATTGCGAGAGGGCATCGGATAGGCCCCCGGCGCGCCGACACCGCCGACCACATCGATGGAATGATCGCGGCCCTGCTCAAGGCTCAGCTGCACCTGCGCCGATGGCAGGATCGGTTCCAGCCGCTGCTGGATCTTGGACCGCGCACCAGAGGCGGTCAGCCCGCGAATGCCGACCTTGTTCACATAAGGCAGAAAGATCGAGCCATTGCCGTCGACCTCGACCGCCTTGATCTCGGTATAGCGCTGGCCCGGGTTGGTCAGCAGAGAGTTGTCCTGACTGTCCCAGATCGTGATGTTGACCCGGTCGCCGGTGCGGATGATCGACGAACTGCTGCCGCTGGAGGCGCTGGGCCACTTGTAATGGCCGTGCCAACCCGTGGGGGACCAGTGGTACAGGCCGGGGACATTGGCGCGCGTGACCTCGATCACCTGAAAGGTCGGCTCGGTCGCGTCGCGTTCCTTCAGGACTTCGGATTGCAGGGCAGCGCCGCGCGGCAAGCTGCAGGCAGCCAGGGTCATCGCAACAACGAAAAGCGCGATCAGTCTCATTTTAGCAGTCACTCCAGTCCCCCAACCGGTCTTTCGTTCTTTCTAGCCCCACGTTCCGCTGATAGACAGTCCGGTGGTCAAAGGGAAGCGATATGAGGGGTGGACCGTGGCAGGAACACAGCAATCTTGCGCGGTTTTGATGCTGGGCGCGGGCGGCAAACTGGGCCGCATGGTCCGCGCGTCCTGGGCTGTAACCGGGTTTCACGTGGTGCCCGTGGTGCGGTCTTTGCCCATCCCGCAGGGTGGTTTGACCTGGCAGCCGGGGGCCCCCGCGCCGGATGTTGGCCCTGTTGCCGCCGTGGTCGCGCTCTGGGGAGTCACGCCTGGACCGGGCCGCGATCTGTCGGAAAACACGGCGCTGGCCGTCGCGGCGGTGGATCTTGCGCAGGCCGTAGGGGCCTCTGCCGTGCTGCATTGTTCCAGCGCCGCGGTTTACCGGCCCGGTCCCGATCCGCTGACAGAGGATATGGCCGGCGATCCGCCATCCCCCTACGGTCAGGCAAAGCTGGACATGGAACAGGCCATCGCGGCGCGCGCCACACCGGACGGCCCGCGCCAGATCATCCTGCGGATCGGCAATGTCGCGGGGGCGGACAGCCTGTTTGCCAACCTGCGCCCGGGGGCTGCCGTGACGCTGGACCGCTTCGCCGATGGCGCGGGTCCGTCGCGCAGCTACATCACCGCCGGGGATCTGGCCCGGGTGATCGAAGGCTTCCTTCGCTCGGAAACCGGGCGGGGCATCTATAACACCGCCGCCCCGGTTCCGACGCCGATGGCGGATCTGGTCACTGCAGTCGGCGCGGACCTGAACTGGCGCGATGCGCCAGAGGGGGCGGCGCGACAGGTCTGGCTGGACACCGGCAAACTGGCCTCCGTGGCAGAGCTGTCACAACAGGCCGGAACGGCACAGCATCTCGTCTCGGGGGCTGCGGTCGGGGGGGTCTGGCCATGAAATTTCCGCGCCCGCTGCTCCATGTGCTCGATTTTCTCTATGCCATTGGCCTTGGGATCCTGCTGCTTCCGCTCATTCTCTACGTGGCATTTCTGGTCTGGCGCAGCGATGGCTGGCCAATCTTCTATCGCTCCGAACGGATGCGCACGCCGGATCAACCCTTCATGCTGTTGAAATTCCGCACGATGCGCCTCGCGTCAGAGGATTCCGGCGTGACCGGCCCGGCCAAGTCCAGCCGGATCACCCCCACCGGCGCATGGTTGCGGCGCAAACGTCTGGATGAGCTGCCCCAACTGTGGAACATCCTGCGCGGCGACATGGGGTTTGTCGGCCCCCGCGCACCCCTGCGGCGCTATACAGAGATGTTCCCCGACCTCTACGCCGAGGTCCTGAAAGAGCGCCCCGGCGTGACCGGCATGGCCTCGATGGCCTTTCACCGGACAGAGGAACGGCTGTTGTCGCAGACCGGCTCGGCAGAGGAAACAGAAGAGGTCTATGTCCGCCGCTGCATCCCGCGCAAGGCGCGGCTGGATCTGCTCTATGCACGGCGGCGCAACCCCTGCACGGACATGCGCCTGATGTTCGCCACGGTGTTTCGCCGGGTCTCCATGCACAGTCGGCCAAAACGGTCAGATACGCGCGGCGGGCAGGGCGGAAAAGCTAATAGTTCGTAAAAACGAGCCTGTAAGTCCTTGATTCTACATTCCCCCTAAGCTGTCCACGCGTGGACAGCCCCCCTCAGCGCCGCAGCACCTGGGTCAGGACATAGCCCATGAACGGCCCCATCCACTGCTTGGAACTGAGGATGTACCCGTCCGATGCCACCGCATAGGTATTGACGAAATCGGGCGACACCCCATCCCCCGCGACACAGAAAACGGTGACCACTCGGGCGGTCGTCTGCACCAGCCCGGCAGCCACCGGGATCGTGTCGCCGCGCGCGACGCGGCAGGAATACCGCCGGACAAGGGTCACATCCTCGGGCGTGAGAAACCGCAGGTCATAGCTGACCTGCCCCTCGGCGCGGTTGGCGACGTAGGACAGCAGCTGATCCTCTTCCGAGGACATCAGATCCCCGCCCAGTCCCCGGGTCGAGGTGATCATACCCTGCCGCATCACGATGACCTGACGGGCAGAGTTGCCGAAAGTCTGATAGGGGCCGTTCCGCTGGATTTCGGCCAGCATGATCTGCGCCTGACGCGATTCAAGCGCGTAGAGAAAGACCGGCGCCTTGGTTGCCGCCAAGGCCTGCGCCATCAACTGCGGCGAAACCGGCTGCGGCTCCTGTTTCTTGCCAAAGATCGCCTTGGGCAGATCCCGCAGGACGTCGGTGCTGTCATCGTTGGCGGTGCCGCAGGCCGAAAGGCTCAGCGCGACACTCAGGGCCAGCCCGATGCGAGTCAAAATACGCCGTGTCATCGCCAGAACCTTCCCCAGGAATTGACTGCATCCGGTTTGTGATAATCCCGGACCTGCTCATACAGCCGCCCGTTCACGTTCAGACGCGCGCCGCCGTCCCGCGACAGCGACTGGATGACCACATCGTTCTTGCGCCGTGTGGGCTGACCCATCAGGCTGCCCAAGGGCAGGGAAAAACGGATGCCCTTGTCAAAGGACCCTTCGCCGAAATCCTCGAACGAGGCGTTGGTGAAGGTCGCATAGGCCCCGACCCGCCAGCCGTTGGCGAATTCGCGGTCAAGCGACACGGTCGCCCCGTAGTCACCGGCGAGGTACCGCCCCACGTCAACCTGACCGTGGAAGCCGTTGTTGAAGGCGTAGTAGGCCGAGACATGGCCGTTTACCTCGGGGATCGTTCGTTCGGTGCCGCTCACCGGGTCGACGGTCGTCATCGACTGGAAGCCGAACAGCTGATCGAAATCGCGGCGCATCACGTAGTTGACCTCGGCGCCCAGCGCGAACCGGCTGGTGACCGGTTTCCACAGCAGCTCCGCAGAGGCGCCACCGTACATCTGCTCCAGATAGCCGACGGTGATGCGCGAATAGAAGTTCTTGGCCGGGCGTCCGTAATGCGCCAGCTGCAGGTATTCGATGGCCGGGTCACCCTGTGCGGAGTATTCCGGGTGATCCGTCCGGACACGCGGAAGGTTCGATTTCTCGACGCGTTCCACCTTGTCCAGGTTGCCGCCCAGCTTTTTGGCCACAGAGCCCGACAGGATCAGGTTCGGCGTGATTTCGAATTCCGCCGAGGCGCGCACGCCGGTATCCGCCCGGACCGGGTTGTCCGGGTCAAAGACCGACAGCTGAACGTAGGGTGTCAGCGACCATGTGAACTTGGGGTAGATCCCCTCGTCTGGCGCAGGCACGCGGCCATAGGCCTCTACAAAAGAGGTACGGGCGAGGATTTCATTGGCCGCGTCATGTTCCAGCCGTTCAAGATCCGAGCGCTGGAAAACGACCGAGGACATGGCCATGCCGTTGACCACGGGGATAATTTCGAAGGTTTCGACAGAGGCGGGCAGGGCGCGTGTCATGGCGCGGGCGACCCGGCCAAAGGCCTGCGACGGGGCCCCGAAACGCGGATTGACCAGACGGACCGTTGCCTTGTTCGGCTCCAGCGTGACCGCCTCGACGATCATGCCTTCCTTGGCGACAAGCTGGGCCAGCGATGCCTTGGCCGACTGGCCACGCTGCGCGTCCGCCGTCCAGCCCAGATCGGCGGCCGAACCGGGCGCACGCGGGGCGACCGGCAGGCCCGAAGGCTCTATCCCGCCGGGCACGCCTGCGGTTTTTGGGTTTGTCACGAAGGTCAGCTGCGCGCCGACCTCGGTGCCGAGAACATGATAGACTGATAACTGTCCTCCGCGCTTGAACCGGTAATCAACGCCAAAGTTCCACGGGCTGGTGTTCTTGACGGTCCCGCCCGCGACCTCGCGGTCATAGCTATCCGACGAGTACTCAAGCTTGACGTTCAGGCGATCCGTCGGCGAATAGGAAACGCCGCCGAAGCCCGCGACATCGCCGCGAAAGAAGCGTTTGACCTCGGGCAGGCCGCCCTGTCCGGTAAAGCCGCCCGGGCGCGTTCCCATTGTCCCGAAGGGGTTGTTGGTGGCCATGCGCCCCCAGCCGACGCCAGCCGTGACTTTCAGACCTGTCGCAACGGTCTTTGTCGCGACGATGTATTCCGAGTTGTAGATGCCGGTTCCGACAAAGTCCTGCAGCCCAACCACAACGGAGGGGCGGCGGTCCGTCTCCGTCAACAGCTGATAGCGAAGGTCGAAACTGCGGTCGTAAAGCGTGCCCTTGTTCGGACCGATGTAGTCTTCGACTGCGGAGTATCGGAAGCTGGCCGACAACCGCGGCATGAGCTGAAAGTAGAGGGTTGAACGCGACGTCCCGTTGAAATGGGCGTAGGTGCCCGCAAGCGTGGCGTCCGGCGGAATTTCGGCCGTCGGCATGTCGATCAGCCCGGGGGAGCCGTAGAGACCGAAGGTCAGTTGGTTCCGCTGGCTGTCCTGCGGTGTGGCGGGACCCGCCAACGCGGTCAAAAAGGTGCCCGCAAGCGCTATGCGCCGCAACAGACCTGATTTTCCTGACTGAAAACCCGGCATGATCTCACCTCGCTCCCACCGTATTCGTTGGACCCTTGCTACTGGCTTCGTCGGGGTCTGTCTATTCGGTCCGGGCCAGACTTGGGGGTTTGTGTGAAAATCGGCACGCCTTTGCCGCGCGAACCATGCGGTGCGCTTTTAACTGAACATTTTTAATCGTTAATCGGCTGGTAAGCGCCGCCGTCCTAGACCTGTCACAGGTGAGAGAAAGGTGGGAAAGATGAGTGGCGACAGCAATGTTGCGCCAGTCATCATCAAGCGGAAGAAAGTCGTCGCGGGCGATGGTCACCACGGTGGGGCGTGGAAAGTGGCCTATGCCGACTTCGTGACAGCGATGATGGCCTTCTTCATGCTGATGTGGCTGTTGAATGCAACAACAGAAAAGCAACGCAAGGGCATCGCGGATTACTTCAGTCCGACGATCGCGATGGCGCGGGTATCCGGTGGCGGCAGCGGCGCGCTGGGCGGGAGTTCGGTCTTTGCCGAAAATACCCTGCCACGGGTCGGAACCGGCGCGACAAGCCTGCGCCCGCAGGCCGAAACACAGGACATCGACTCGTCCAAGGGCAAGGAAAAGGGCGACGGCCACGACGCGGCCGAGGAAGAAGAATTCAAGCAGGTCGAGGATCTGTTGATGGGCCGTGGCGGCGAAAGCATGGTCGCCGATGACCTGCTCAAGCACATCGTCACCGAAGTGACCGACGAAGGGCTTGTGATCGAGTTTTTCGAGAGCTCCGAAGCGCGGCTGTTCGACGATGGCGCCCAACCGACGCAATTGCTCAAGGATCTTGCGCTGATCCTGTCACGCGCCTCGGAGGTGGTGACCAACCCGATTGCGATCGAAGGGCATACCATCACCTATCCCATTGTCTGGACCGACAATCCTGCCTGGGATCTCAGCCAGCAGCGCGCAGATGTGTTCCGCGACCTGATGGTGCGGCGTGGTCTGGATGAGAAGCGTGTTCAACGGGTTACGGCCTATGCTGACCGCGATCCGTCACGCGCTGACGTCATGGATCCGCGCAACAGCCGCATCGAGGTCGTCTTCCTGCGTCGGAAATGAGCGGTTTTGTGTGGGATTTTAGTTGTTAGCTCCGCGTTAAACCCACGGCCTTATCTGTTGTCCCTGAATTTCAGAGTGGCAGCAGAAAGGCTGGTCTATGACAATCTCTTCTTCCCTCAATGCAGGTGTTGCGGGCCTTGCCGCCAATGCAACGCGTCTGGGAACCATTTCGGACAACATCGCGAACTCGGCAACCAAGGGATACAAACGGGTCGAGACCGATTTTTCCGCCATGGTCATGCAGGGCAATGGCAGCAGCTACACTGCGGGTGGCGTGCGGACCACGACGCAACGTCTGGTCGATGAAAGCGGCGCTCTGGTCGCGACCAACAATGCGACGGATCTGGCGGTCCGGGGCAAGGGTTTTCTGCCGGTGGCCAGCGCGACAGAGGTTTATGCAGGCAACGGCAATCCCCAGATGTTCCTGACCACCACGGGGTCTTTCCGCGTGGATGCCGATGGCTATCTGAAATCCGAATCCGGCCTGATGCTGCTGGGTTGGAAGGCCAATGCCGATGGATCCATCCCGGCCAACTCGCGCGATACCTCCGCCGGGCTGGAGCCGGTCCAGATTGCCCTGAACCAGTTCCTCAGCCAGCCGACCACGGAAATGACGCTGGGAGTCAACCTGCCGGCCTCCAAGACCCTGGCATCCTCGACCGGCGGTGCCGAAACGCTGCCCGTCGAGTATTTCGACAACCTTGGTCGCTCGGAAACCCTGACGGTGACCTTTACGCCGACGGTGCCTGCGACCGGGTCGTCGAACGAATGGGTCATGCAGATCACAGACTCGGCCAGCGCCGGTGCGGTGATCGGCGAATACACGATCACCTTTGACGCAACGCAGCCCTCCGGCGGTACGCCGAATACCGTGGCAGTTGGCTCAGCCGGTGGCGCCTATGACGCCTCCACCGGCAAGGTCATTGTGACCACCGCGGGCGGCCCGATCGAAATCTTCATCGGTAGGCCGGGCACAAATGACGGCCTGACGCAGCGGTCTGACAAGTTCGTGCCGCTGAACACGTCCAAGGATGGCTCTCAGGCGGGCAACATGACTTCGGTCGAGATCGACGCGAATGGTTTTGTAACCGCCTTCTTCGACACCGGCATCACCTCGATCATCTACCAGGTGCCGCTGGTCGACGTGCCCAATCCCAACGGCATGATCGCGATGGACAAGCAGCTGTACATGCCTTCGCCCGAAAGCGGCAGCTTCTTCCTGTGGGATGCGGGTGACGGGCCGACCGGCGATGTTGTCAGCTTTGCGCGCGAGGAAAGCACCACGGACGTGGCCAGCGAACTGACCGACATGATTCAGACCCAGCGGGCCTATTCGTCGAACGCCAAGGTCATCCAGACCGTCGACGAAATGCTGCAGGAAACCACCAACATCAAGCGCTGACGGATTTCCGTCAGCTATTTCAAGGGGGTCGTTAGATGTCTCTTTCCGGTGCGCTGTACAATGCTTTCAGCGGTCTGAAGGCCAATTCCCGCGCCGCGGGACTGGTATCGACCAATATCGCAAACGCCACGACCGAAGGGTATGGCCGGCGGACACTGGGCCTTGTGCCCAGTGCCGTCGGCACCACCGGTGGCGTGCGCATCACTGGCACGATCCGATCCTCAGATCCTGTCCTGACCGGCGACCGGATGGTGTCGGACGCGCATCTTGCAAATGCCGACGCGGGCTATGCCTTCGCCAGCACGATCGAGAATGCGGTGGGGACCTCCGGCGCGCCGGGGTCGCTGACTGACCGGGTCAACGCATTTGAGAATGCCCTGCTGACCGCCGCCTCCAATCCTGCCTCGTCTCAACGGCTGGAACTGGTATCGTCCACGGCGGATTCGCTGGCTCGCACGTTGAACACCTTGACCGACGAGGTTCAGCAGGCCCGGCAATCCGCGGACAGCAGCATCGCGGCGCAGGTGGACAAACTGAATACCACGGTGGCGCGGATCGACGAGCTGAACGGGGATATCGTTTCGGCCTGGAGCACGGGTTCCGACGCGGCGAGTTACCACGATGAACGTCAGCGCCTGCTGAATGAAATCTCTGAGATAGTTCCGTTGCGGATCGTCGAGCGGGACAAGGGGGAGATCGCCCTCTACACGGGCGGCGGCGGCGTCCTGTTGGACGGATCGCCGATCGAGGTCGGTTTCGAACCCTCCTATGCCATCGATGCCAGTATGACATTGGGTGGCGGCCAGTTGAAGGGTCTGACACTCGCCGGCACTCCGGTCGATACAACAGGTCCGTATCTGTTCGCGGGGGGCAGTCTTGCCGCTCAATTCGAGGTTCGGGACAACTACGCTGTCGAACGACAGGCGCAACTGGATGGTGTCGCCCGCGATCTGATTGAACGGCTGGGTTTCGGCGGGCCGGATACCACTCTGGTTGCCGGGGATCCCGGGCTGTTCACGGACGGCGGGGCCGCATTTGTTGCGACCAACGAAACCGGGGTGGCTGGCCGGATCGGGCTCAATTCCCTGGTGGCTCCCGGCAGCGGCGGGGCTTGGCGTCTGCGTGATGGTCTTGGGGCCGCAACGCAGGGCGAGGTTGGCGACGCGCGCCTCCTGCAAGGCATCTCCGACGCGCTTTCAATTGCCACAATGCCCGGGTCATCCGGCCTCGCCCCGGTGTCGCGCAGCTTTTCCAACCACATTTCCGAGTTCACCTCGACGGTGGTCGGAGAGCGCGTCCGTGCCGAAGACAGCCGGACCTATGCCTCGGTCCAGAACACCGCGCTTCTGGAACTGGAATTGGCGAAAGGCGTCGACACCGATCAGGAACTGCAACGGTTGATGCAGATCGAGCAGCACTACGCCGCAAATGCACAGGTCATGTCGACAATCGACGAACTGCTGCAACGGCTGATGTCCATTTAAGGAGGACACCTCATGGAAAGCATCGGGGATATGGCGCGCGCGCTGGTTCTGCGCAGCAATCAGGTCAGCTTGCGCAAGGAGATGGACCAGCTGGCGGTAGAGGTGTCCACGGGGTTCGTTCGGGATCCTGCGCAGCATCTGAATGGAGATCTGACTGGCCTGTTGGCCATCGATAGGGCACTGTCGCAACTGGACACCTACAGGGTCAACACGACCGAGGCGACCTTCTTGTCCGGGTCCATGCAAACCGCGCTTGACGAGATCCAGGGCCGAAGTGAGACCCTCTCGCATTCCCTGATCGCGGCAGAATTGACACCCAATTCGGCTTTGCTGAGCACGATGGCCGACGATGCCGAAAACGCGCTGGACCAGATCATGAACGGTTTGAACCGGTCGGTTGCGGGGCGGTTCCTGTTTTCCGGCACGGCGACGGACCGCGAAGCGGTTCAAAGTTCGACGGCGTTGTTGGCTGACGCGCAAACAGCCTTGGCCGGCCAGACGACGCTTGCCGGGGTCGAAGCCGCGCTCGACACTTTCTTCGGCAGCGGCGGTGTGTATGAGACGACCACCTACCAGGGGTCTAACACTGGCCTTGCTCCGCTCAAGCTCAGCGAAACTGAAAGCGCCAATCTGGACATCCGCGCCACGGATCCTGTGTTTCGAGAGGTGCTGAAGCCTATCGTCATGGCGGCCCTGGCCACCGATGGCACCTTGGGATTCTCGCAGGACCTGCAGATCGAAATGCTGACCAAGGCCGGGCAGGATCTGCTTGGCGCACAACAGGATGTGGTCGAACTGCGGGCGGGTCTGGGCGCGCTGGAGGCGCGGGTCGAAGAAACGACAGCGCGCAACTCCGCGGAATACACGGCCACGAACATTGCTCGGCTCGATCTGGTGGGCGCGGACCAATATTACACCGCCGCCCGCTACGAGAACATCCGCTCTCAACTTGAGAGCCTTTATGCAATCACCGCGCGGTCCCAACGGCTGTCGCTTGCGGAGTACCTGTAATGCTGACACGCCTTTTGACGGCAATCCTGTTTTGCGTGGCCCTGGTGTCGGGCGCGGCGGCGCAATCGGTCCGGATCAAGGATCTGGTCGAGGTCGACGGTGTTCGATCGAATGACCTGGTCGGCTATGGCCTGGTGGTTGGTTTGAACGGGACCGGCGACGGGCTGCGCAATTCACCCTTCACCGAAGAGATCATGTCCAACATCCTCGAACGGCTGGGCGTGAACGTGACCGGCGAGCAGTTTCGCCCGCGCAACGTGGCGGCGGTGCTGGTCACCGGCCGGTTGCCGGCGTTTGCCCGGATCGGGGGCCAGATTGACATTACGGTGTCGGCCATCGGCGACGCCAAGAGCCTGCTGGGCGGGACGCTGATCATGACACCGCTGAATGCGGCGGATGGTCAGATCTATGCTGTGGCACAAGGCACCATTATCGCCGGAGGGGTCGCGGCCGAAGGAGAGGCGGCGCGCGTCGTACAGGGCGTGCCCACCGCAGGAGTCATCCCGTCCGGCGCACGTGTCGAACGCGAAGTGCCGTTCGATTTCACTCAGCTGTCGACGCTCCGTCTGGCTCTGCGAGAGCCAGACTTTACCACCGCGGCGCGGATCGAGGACGTGATAAACCGGTCAATCGGGCGTCGCGCGGCAACCATGCTGGACGCTGGTACGATCAGCGTGGATCTGGCGCGCACCGGAACCGGCTCCCCGGCCCGGGCGGTGGTTGCAATCGAGAATCTTGCGGTCGAGCCGCAGCGCAAGGCACGGGTGGTGGTCGACCAACGATCCGGGACAATTGTGATGGGGGCGGATGTTCGCATCTCGCGTGTCGCCGTCTCGCAGGGAAACCTGACGCTGCGGATCGAAGAGGCCCCCTTGGCGATCCAGCCCAATCCGTTCAGCGACGGCGATACCGTGATCGTTCCACGCAGCGGCGCGGCCATCGAAGAGGACCCCGGCATCGGTCTGGCCGAGGTTCCGACCGGGACCAACCTGTCAGAGGTGATCGCAGGTTTGAACGCCTTGGGTGTCAGCCCGCGCGATATGATCGACATTCTCAAGAGCATCAAGGCTGCGGGGGCGCTGCATGCAGATTTCGTGGTGATGTGACGCGCCTGCAGAGGCTTTCTTAACAGCTGGCTGGCAGGCTGGCCCCGGAAATTGGATCAGGAGCGCAGGAATGCTCGGAATCATTGGTATCGTGGTGATTTTCGCCATGGTTTTTGGCGGATACCTGGCCGCGGGCGGCAAACTGGGGATCATCCTGAAGGCGCTGCCGTTCGAGTTCATGATGATCGGAGGCGCGGCGGCTGGGGCCTTTCTGATCAGCAATGACGGGGCCACGGTCAAACACTCGCTCAAGGACGTGGGCAAGGTGTTCAAAGGCGCAAAATGGAAATCGGACGATTATCGCGACCTGTTGTGCCTGTTGTTCGAATTGATCCGTCTGGCCCGGCAGAACCCGGTTGCGATCGAAGAGCATGTCGAAACACCGTCGGAATCCAGCATCTTTGGAAAATACCCCAAGATCCTGGCTGACAAATACGCGATCGAGCTGATCTGCGACACCATGCGATCGGTGTCGATGAATTACGATGATCCGCATCAGGTCGAAGAGGTGCTGGACAAGCGTTTGGACGCCATGCAGCACCACGCACTGCACTCCAGCCACGCGTTGCAGAACATGGCAGATGCGCTGCCCGCGCTGGGCATCGTCGCGGCGGTTCTAGGCGTGATCAAGACAATGGCTTCCATCGACCAGCCGCCCGAAGTACTGGGCAAGTTGATCGGTGGCGCGCTGGTGGGGACGTTTCTTGGTGTTTTCCTCGCATATGGTCTGGTCGGGCCTTTCGCGTCCAAGGTGAAAGCCGTGGCCGAAGAGGACATGCATTTCTATCACCTCATTCGTGAGGTGCTTGTCGCCAATCTGTATAACCATGCGACCAACATCTGTATCGAGGTCGGTCGGCAAAACACACCGGGCCACAATCGCCCAAGCTTTGAAGACCTGGAAGAAGCCTTGAAATCAGTCAAGCAGGAGGCAGCATGACGCGTTGGGTCTTTCTGGTTCTGGTTTGTCTCTTGCCAAGTGCGCTGGCGGCTCAATCGGTGACTGTCCGAGGCGGTGAACACGGGGCGTTCACACGCCTCGTCCTGACGATTCCCCGTAACGCAGAGTGGGAAATCACGCCGGACCCAGAAGCCCGCCGGATCGCTTTGAGTTTTGCCGCCGAAGGGCTGCAGTTCAACACGTCCCGCGCGTTCGACCGGATCGGGACGGAACGGGTAACGGGGATCTCGCCAACCGCCGATGGCAAGGGTTTGGACATCGCCCTGGCCTGTGCCTGCGGTGCCGAAGCCTATGTGTTGCAAGGCAATATGCTGGTGATAGACGTCTCCGTCGAATACGCGGCAAACACCCCGGTATCGACCGAAACAATCGCCCCCGGCGGGCCGAGCGGACCCCGTCAGGACAGTGGTCCATCTCCCTTGATCGGCGATTTGTCCGAAGTGCGGGTCGGTGATCATGCCGGGCTGGGCCCGACTCGAGAACGGAATGCCCTCTTGCCCCTGTTGCCGTCAGCGCCCGCGAGCCCCGGTCCCGACAAGTCCGACAGTGGCTTGCTTGCCGATGATCCCGAGGCCGCGGATGGACTGGGAAGACAGATCGCCGCCGACCTTGCAATTGCGGCGACGACCGGGCTCCTGGATCCCGCCGTTCAGTTGCCACACAATCAACCGAAGACCGCCGACAGGGCCCCCGCGCCCTCCGCGACTCCGCCGGAAGCGGACAAACCGGGAGAGCTTGCACGGCAATTGGCTGCTGGTCTTTCGGGGATCGATCATGATGCTCTGCAGAAAGGTCATATCGCCGTTGGCGGCGACCCCTGCGAGCCGAACTCGACCCTTGCGCTGCACACTTGGGTCTCTTCTGACACAGATCCATCCCGCGTTCTGGCGGACCGGCGCGGCAAGGTTTTCGGAGAATTCGACCGGATCGATCAGGCAGCGTTGAATGATTATGCGAAGGCGCTCCTGTACTTTGGTTTCGGGGCAGAGGCCCGGGCAATCCTTTCCATGGCGGCGGAAACACCAGCCGGCGCAAAACTCTCGATGACCTATATCGTCGACGGCGAGCCTGATCCCGCGCACCATTTCTCGGGGAATGCGGGCTGCGACGGCTATGCCTCCCTTTGGTCATTGCTTGCAGGGGTGCCGGAACCGGGGGACCCTGCGGTCGATGTGGCGGCCGTGACTCGCACCTTCGAGTCGTTGCCCAAGCATCTGCGCAGCCATCTCGGGCCGACACTGGCCGAAAATCTGATGGAAGCAGGCTATTCCGATGCGGCCCGCGATGTCCTGCGCCGGTTGCAGCGGATGGAAGGCGAGGAAACCGACAGCATTTCGCTTGGCAAGGCGCGGTTGGATCTGAAGCACGGAGACCAAAAAACAGTAGGCAAACGGCTGCATGACCTGTCCGTCTCTGGGGGTCCAGAGGCCGCCGAAGCGATCGTGGCCACAATTGATCTGGCGGAGGCTGCGGACTCCCGCGTCCCCGAGCGGATCGTCGAACTGAGCGAAGCCTTCGCCACGGAATTGCGCAACAGCGAGGACGGTGAAAAGCTCTGGCAGTCCTATGTCCGTTCACTGTTGGTCAATGAGGCTTTCGATGCGGCGTTTGCCGAGTTTGAAACCGACCATGGCATCTCTGCGGAAACGGTTGCCGCTATGACGCAATCTGCCCTGCGCGCGCTCCTCGAGGATGCCGACGATGTCACCTTTCTAAAGATCGCTGCCCGTTTTCTGGATAAGGGCGCGTTCCCGGAACAGGACACGCTGGTGGTCGACATCGCTGACCGCTTTCTGTCGCTTGGGCTGCCGGAGCTGGCCATCAGCCAACTCGATGCGCGGGCTTCGATCGACACCCTGCAGGCTGCGCGGGTGCTGCGGGCAAAGGCGTTGTTGGCCATGTTCAGACCGGAGGATGCGGAAATCATCCTCATCGGTCAAAGAGGGGATGACATCGCCCGTTTGCGTGCCGAGGCGCGGCGCCAGATGGGGGACCACGTGTTTGCAAAGACCTTGCTCGCCGATCTCGGGGACACGCAAGGCGCTGTCACCTCTGCGTGGCTCTCGGGGGACTGGCAGGACGTGGCGCAAAGCGACGGGTCGCTTGCTCCGGCGGCGGAACTCATGCGCGATGAGCCGACGGATGCCGCGGTGACAGTAGACCGGCTTGGCGCTGTCAATGCGCTCGCCGAAGGCAGCGCGCGCAGCCGCGAAACGCTGCGGGCCCTGTTGGACGCCACAGTTATTCCTGACACTGATTGATCGTACTTACCGAAAATCAACGCATTCTGGCTAACCCTTGATCAACCATGTAGCTGGCGGAGGGGTCAGGGTTGATTGAAATCGGTATCGCAAGGGCTGTGACCGGACTTGGTAAAGGCCACCGCAAGCGTTTTTGGCGCGAGGTTTGGCCCGATTTCGTGAGGAGCCCTTCTGGCGTCGCTCTTCTCCGGCAGGCAACGGACTCGATCAGGGTTGAAATGCGCTCAAGGTGCCCATCGCCTGATCGCATCACCGGTCGCACGTGGCGGGACGAACGGGTGAGGGACAGGGCTCAATACCCGAATTCGAGTTATTCTCTCCCGAGCCAAGCGTTTTTCCCAGGCGACCGAGGGCCTGCACAATGAATATTGACATAAAAACGCTGTTCAAACCGACGATCCTGATGGCCTTGGCGCTCATGGCGGTCATCGTCATGATGATTCTGCCGATGCCTTCCTGGGTGCTGGACGTTGGGCTTGCTGCCTCTTTCGGTCTTGCGATCCTGATTTTCACCGTCACCCTGTTCATCGAGCGTCCGCTTGATTTTTCGGCCTTCCCGACAATCCTGCTGACCTCCCTGATGTTGCGACTTTCACTCAATGTCAGTTCGACGAAGCTGATCATCGGGCAGGGCCACACCGGCACGCATGCCGCGGGCGAAGTCATTCAGGGGTTCGCTAACTTCGTGATGGGCGGGAGCATCTTCCTCGGGCTTGTTGTCTTTGGTGTCCTGATGATCGTCAACTTTGCGGTCATCACCAAGGGCTCCGCCCGCATGGCCGAGGTTTCGGCGCGTTTCGCGCTTGATGGCATGCCGGGCAAACAGTTGGCGATTGACGCCGACATGTCCGCCGGTGCCATCGATCATGCCGAAGCCAAACGTCGCCGCGAGATCGAGCAACAGGAGACTACCTTTTTCGGATCGCTCGACGGGGCGTCGAAATTCGTCAAGGGCGATGCCGTCGCGGGCCTGTTGATCACGATCCTTAACCTGGTGATGGGCGTCATCATGGGGACCGTTGGCCACGGCATGCCGCTGTCCAGCGCCCTCGAGACCTACGCGATTCTCACGGTGGGCGATGGACTTGTCAGCCAGATCCCGGCCGTCATCATTTCGATCGCTGCGGGCCTGCTGCTGGCGCGCGGCGGGTCCACGGGGGCGACGGATGTCGCGATCACTGCGCAACTTGGTCGGCACCCCTCGGCGCTTGTGGCGGTCGCGGTCCTCATGGCGCTGTTTGCGCTTGTCCCCGGTCTTCCTTTCGTTCCGTTCATTCTTGGTGCGGGTGTCCTTGGGTATCTGGCGTGGCGTCTGTCCAGTCGACCAGAGCCAACGGCAGAGGACTCCGAGGAAGACGCAGAGCCGGTCGCCCCGGCATCACAACGCATGGGCGATGTTCTGGATCTGGATGACATCCACGTGGAATTTGCGCCGGATCTGGTGAACATGGTGCTGGATCCCGGCACCGGGCTGGACGTGCGGATCGCCAACATGCGGACGCATATCGCCTCGACCTTCGGCCTTATCCTGCCTGAAATCCGGCTGACCGACGCACCATCCCTTCCGACCGGCACCTATGCGGTGAGGATTCACGGGGTGGAGATGGCGCGGGGAGAGTTGAACCCGGACTTTGTCCTGGCCCTGATGCCAGAGAATCGCGCCGCGCTGCCGCAGGGACGCGATGTGACAGAGCCTGTCTATGGGGCACCGGCACGTTGGATCAGGCCGGAAGACCAGGAAAAGGCCGCGATCACCGGGGCCACGATCGTCACCCCGACTGAGGTTCTGGCGACGCATCTGTTGGAGGTGATACGCCGCAACTTCGGTCGCCTCCTGACGCTGAAGGCGCTGCGCCGGTTGCTTGATGAGCTGGTCACACTCAGCAATGAGACGCGCGCCGAAGCGAACCGCAAGCTGCTGGATGAGCTGATCCCGGACAAGGTGCAGATGGATACGCTGCTGCAGGTTCTGCGGTTGCTGCTGGATGAACAGGTTTCGATCCGCAACCTGCCCCTGATCCTTGAAACCATTGCAGAAATGCGCGGCCAGCAGACCCAGCCGGAAGCGATTTGTGAGCATGTACGCCAGCGGCTCGGGTTCCAGCTGGTGGCGGGTATGCGGCGCGACGACGGGACGATCCCGTTGGTTCAACTGGCGCCGGAATGGGAGGAAACCTTCCTCTCCTACCAAGTCGAAGGAAGTCATGGATCGCTGGACGTGGCGCTGCCGCCTGACCGGTTCGAGGCGCTGACCACCGGGTTGGCCTCGACAATCGGAGAGGCGGGCAACCGCGGCGTCCTGCCGGCTGTGGTGACTTCGGCCCGCCGCAGGCGGTTCCTGCGCACGGTCATGGTTGCCAAGGGGTTGAGTAACCCGGTCATGTCCTATGAGGAAATCGGATTGGAGGCGCGGCCAGCGCTTGTCGGCGTGGTGGCGGCATGATCGCCGCTCAGCCCCTGATCGATCTGTTGTCGACCGGGCTTTGGTCCTTGCTGGTCGTCTTTCTGAGGGTTGCGGCGGCCCTGTTCGCCCTGCCCGGACTGGGAGAGCAGATGATCTCGGTCCGGGTCCGGCTGGTGATCGGTCTTGGCCTCACGGCCATCGTCGCGCCGGCCGTCGTCCCAGGGTTGAGCTTGCCCGACCCCGGGTTGAAAGCGTTCCTGACCGCAGTGGCGACAGAGACTGTTTCGGGCCTGTTTCTTGGTCTTATGCTGCGGATGTTCATATTTGCGATCCAAACTGCGGGCGCGATTGCTGCGCAGTCGACCTCGCTGTCGCAGTTGCTTGGCCAGTCGGGCATGGATCCGCTTCCCGCGATCGGGCACATCCTGACCACTGCGGCGCTGGCGCTGATGATGGCGACGGGGTTTCACGTCAAGGCCGCGGCCTTCCTGGTGTTGTCCTACGAACTGATCCCGGTGATGCAATTTCCCAATCCGTCCGACATCGCGGAGGCCGGGCGTCACCAGGTGGCCAAGAGCTTTGCACTTGCCTTCAGCCTTGCCGCCCCGTTCGTGATCCTTTCGGTCCTCTACAATCTGACGCTTGGCGTCATCAACAAAGCCATGCCGCAGCTCATGGTTGCCTTTGTCGGGGCGCCGGTGATCACGTTTGGTTCGATTGCCCTGTTGCTGGTTTCCGCACCGATCATGCTGTCCGTATGGTTGCAGGCCTTCGAAGGCTTCCTTGCGGTCCCGTTCCGGTAGACGCTGATGTCGCAACAGGACGAAGCCGCAGAAAAGAGCCACGAACCATCCCAGAGGAAACTGGATGAGGCGCGCAAGAAGGGTGAAATCCCCCGCGCGCCGGATCTGCAGACGGCGATGGCCTATCTCGGCTTTCTGACGTGTCTGGTGGCGGTTGGCGGCTATTGCCTGACTCAATTCGCCGACGCGCTCTTGCCGCTGATCGAACAGCCGGATCGGCTTGAGGTACTGTTCTTTCGTGACGGTGCGGCGGGCGTTGTGGGGTCGGTCATGCTGGCCGGACTTGGTCCGGCGCTGCCGCTGCTTCTGGCACCGGGGGTCTTTGTCCTGCTGACGTTGTTCGCGACACGCGGTTTTGCCTTTTCGGGAACCAAGCTGCAGCCCAAAATCTCTCGCATCAATCCGATTGAAAACGCCAAGAACAAGTTCGGCCGCCGGGGATTGTTCGAATTTTTCAAAAGCTTCGTGAAACTGACAGTCTATTCGGTTCTGCTGGCGGTTTTTCTGCGCGGTCAGCTGGATCTGATCACCGGCGCGGCCCATGGAACCCCGGCAGAGGTTGTCATTCGCATGACGGACCTCATGAGGGACTTCCTCTTTATCGTCGTGCTGATTGCGGCGGTGATCGGGGGCATCGACGTCTTCTGGCAACGGGCGGAGCACATTCGCAAGAACCGTATGACCCAGAAGGAATTGCGCGACGAGATGAAGGAATCCGAAGGCGATCCCTATCTCAAGCAGCACAGACGCATGCGTGCACAGGAAATGGCGCTCAACCAGATGATGACAGAGGTGCCAAACGCCGACGTTGTCATCGTGAACCCGACGCATTTCGCGGTCGCGCTGAGCTGGAGCCGTTTGCCGGGGTCCGCACCCGTCTGCGTGGCCAAAGGCCAGGATGAGGTTGCCGCCCGGATCCGCAAAGCGGCGCAGGACAACGGCGTGCCCATTCATTCCGACCCGCCGACGGCACGCGCGCTCTATGCCACGGCGGATATCGGCGACCAGATTTCCCAGGAACAATACCGCCCGGTTGCGGCGGCCATCCGGTTTGCGGACCAGATGCGCAAGAAAGCAAAGGAACGAGGCTGGTGAAAACCAAATATGATGATCTGACCGAGGCCACGGACCTCTTGCTGGAACGTGAGTTGGAGCAACACCGCCGAAACCTGGCTGAAACGGCCCGGCTGGAAGGGGAACTGGCGCAGATCGACGCGATGCGCCACGCCGCTCAGGCGGATGTCGGGGCCATCGGCGCACGGCAGATGCTGGGCGCGGATTCGCTGTGGCAAGGTTGGCTGGTCGCCAAGCGCGCTACTGTTCTTCGCCAGTCCGCCGTCGCAAGGGCGCAGGAGGCAAACAGTCTTGGACGCGCACGCCTGGCGTTTTCCAGAGTCGAGGCCGCGCAGTCGCTGGCCCGGGAAGAGATTGCCCAAAAACGAAAAAACCGCCTCAAGGCAGAGGCGGATGCAACGGACGCACTGGGCGTGCTTCGGGAGGGGAGGGCCCGGGGCCTGACTTGAGGTCCCGCCCCGGCCCCGTCCGGATTTTGACAAGGGCCGGGAAAAAGATCGCGGTTTTCAGGCCGAATCCTGCCGGGCGATTTCCGTGATCAACACGTCCTTGACCTCTGCTCCTAGGACAGACCGCGCCGCGTCGAACAGCGCGGAGCGCAGGATGTCCATACGGTCACCGGCGGTGAACGGTCCGTCGAAGCCGCCGATGTTGGCGTGATCGAACAGGACCTGCAGAAACACGTCCCGAAGCTTTGGCTCCTTTTGGTAGACGGTCGCTGACCCGCCGGTCGAAACCTCGACGCTCAGCGAGGCGACGACCAAGGCTTCGACCCGTTCCTTTCCCATGATCGGAATGACGAACTGGTTGTTGAGCTTCACATATTCGCTGGCTGATGCGGAAGGGTCGTCCTTTTCATGCGTATCGGCCTTGGCATGCGATTCCTCTTCCTTTGGTTCCGCATGGGGATCGGTTTCTTCGGCTTTGACCGGTTCCTGCGCCGGCATCAGGAACAGGCCGGCGCCGACACCGGCGCCGGTGCCGATCAGGGCCAAAAGGACAGGCAGCAATTTACGCAGCATGGGGCCTCCTCAGAACGGCAGGATCACGTCCAGCACCTGCTGGCCGATCCGGGGTTGCTGAACATCGGTGATCTGGCCGCGCCCGCCGTAGGAAATCCGGGCCGAGGCAATCTTGTCATAGGTGATCTCGTTCTGGCGCGAGATATCCTCTGGCCGGACGTAGCCGGTGACCAGCAGTTCACGCAGTTCAAAGTTTACGCGCACCTCCTGGCTGCCCTGAATGGCGAGAACGCCGTTGGGCAGGACATCGGTGACGGTTGCCGCCACGCGCAGGGTCAGGCTCTCGCTGCGGCGGACGGAGCCGTCGCCGCTGGAATCGCTGGACGATTGCACCGAAACCGCATCATCCAGGCTGGCGCCATCGGTGATGCCCTGATTGATGCGCTGCGGAATGCCGAAGAGGTGCGGGATGCCAAGGCTTTCCGAGCCGGAGCGCGAGCGCGAGGTCTTGTTGCTGATCTCGGCGCTTTCATCGATTTCAATCACGACGGTCATGATATCGCCGCGCTTTATCGCGCGCCGGTCGCCCAGCAGAGAGGTCTGTCCGCCGCTCCAGAGCGAGGCCTTGTCGATTTCGCGGCCAGAGGGCGCCGCCGTTGGCAGACCGGACGCGATCATCGCAACCTTTTCAGGGCTACTGGTGGTCGGGGTGAAATCCGGCGTCTTTCCGATGTGATCGACCCGTCCGCAGGCCGCCACTGACAGGGTAAGCCCGATCAGGCAGAGTGTTCGCAGCATATTTGTCCTCATTTCCTCACCATCACGGAACCGTCCGGGGCGATGGTCCCGAACAGAACTGTTCTTGAATCTACATTCATGACCCGGATCCGTTCACCCGCCGCGCCGCGGCCAAGCGCGCGGCCGTCGGCCACGATCCGCAATCCGCCGTGGATGTAGACCAGCATCACCGCCTGATTGCGGTCGATCAGGGCGGGTTCGCCCAAAGCGCCCTGCATCACGGCGCGACCGGGATAGATTGCGACCCGCGCCTCTTGCCCGATCACCGCGTCGAGTGATGTATGCGCGCCGCTGACCTCGGCAGGTTCCAACCGCACCGCATCTGCCGTGATGATCTGTTGCGGGCGTATGGTCTGCGTCGCGATCACGGTCTCGGCGCTTGCGAGAGCGGGCGACAGGGCAAGGATCAGCAACCAGCGCATCAGCGTACCTGCGCCGTCGCGCCCATCATCTGGTCCGCAGCCGAAATCACCTTGGAATTCAGCTCATAGCCTCGCTGGGCCTCGATCAGGTCGGTGATCTCCCTCACTGCATCGACCGAACTGTCCTCAAGGTACCCCTGCCGCACGGTGCCCAGACCGTCCTGACCCGGTGTCGATTGAATGGCCGCGCCAGAAGCTTCGGTTTCCACAAAGAGGTTGGAACCGATGGCCTCCAACCCCTTGGGGTTCGAAAACCCGGACATGGTGAACTGCCCCAGCAACTGGCCCTCGGGTTGATCGAGGAAATAGGCATAGACCTCGCCATCGGCATTGATCGAAATGCTGCGGGCGTCTTCGGGGATGACGATTTCGGGGGAGACGGCATAGCCTTCCGACGTCACAATCAAACCCTCGCCGGTGCGTTTCAGCCCGCCATCGCGGGTATAGGCAAGTTGACCCGATGGGAGGGTAACCTCCAGATAGCCATTGCCCTCGATGGCCAGGTCCAGATCGCCGCCAGTGGCCGACAGCGCACCTTGCTGCAACTGCATGGATACGGCGGCGGGCCGTACGCCAAGACCCAGCTGGATCCCGGTCGGCAGCACGGTGCCATCCGCGGCGCTGACCGTGCCAGCCCGCGCCATCTGCTGATAATGCAGGTCGGCAAATTCGGCACGGCGGGCGTTGTAGCCCGTAGTGCTCATGTTCGAAAGGTTGTTCGAGATGACCTCGACCCGCATCTGCTGGGCACTCATCCCGGTGGCGGCGATTTTCAGGGCACGCATGTGACGGCTCCTATTTGACGAATGATTTCAGAGCGGTGCGGATACGGTCATCCTCACGCTCCATGAAGCTTTGGCCCAGTTCATAGGCGCGCTGTACCTCGACCATGCGGGCGACCTGCAGGATCGGATCGACGTTGGAGGACTCGACAAAGCCCTGCATGACACGTGGATTTTCGACTGGTTCAAAGCCGTCGTCGGCACGGAACATCAGCCCGCCCTCACGCACCATGCCAAGGGGATCCAAAGGACGAACCACGCCCAGCCGCCCGATGGCGCGGCCATCGGTGCTGATGGTGCCATCCTGTGCGACTGCCAGATCGGAGGCCTGCGGCGGTACGAAGATCGGTGCACCGCTTTCATCGAGCACCGGGTAGCCGTCCGATGTGACAAGAGTTCCCTCGGCGCTGGGCGAAAAGGCCCCGGCCCGTGTCAGACGTTGGCCATTCGGGGATTCGATCAGGAAAAATCCATCCCCCTCGATGGCATAGTCGTAAAGTCCGCCGGTCATTTCCAGCGTTCCCTGGTCAAACGACGTGGTGCCAATGCGGCCTGCCGACATCGCCACGGAGGTGATGCCATCCCCTCCGGTCACATATTCCGAAAAGACCACACCTTCTTGCCGGAACCCGGTGGTGTTGGCGTTGGCGATGTTGTTGGCGATCACCTGCATTTCGCGCATCAGGCCTGCCTGTCGCGAAAGGGCGGTATACCCAGCGGTTTCCATGTCAGCCTCCGGTAATGAGGGGAATGATTTGCCCCTGGAAAAATTCCACGAGCGTTCGGGTCATGAAACTCATCGACATCCAGAAGACCGCCACGATGGCGAGCAGCTTCGGCACGAAGGTCAGCGTCATTTCCTGGATAGAGGTGAGTGCCTGAAACAGGCCCACGCCCACCCCGGCGACCAGCGCTGCGGTCAGGATCGGCACCGAGGTGATGGTGGCAATCCACAGCCCCATGCGCAGCGTGTCGAAGAAGACGACCTCTGTCAGCATCGGATCAGACCGGCATCCGCAGGATTTCCTGATAGGCTTCGACCACCTTGTCACGCACGGCGACCACGGTTTCGACCGCCAGTTCAGACTGAGCCAGCGCCTCGACCAGCGCATGCGGATCGGCATCACCGGTCATCGCGGTCTTGGCCGTTTCTTCGGCCGCGCGCACCTGCTCTGCGAATTCGGCAGTAACGCGGGCGAATTCCTCTTCGATGGGTTTCGCCGACCCCAGTTCGGGCTGCATGGCGGGTTTCGAGGCCGCGTATTTCTGAGCGGCGTATAGCGAACGGACGTCCATTCTGGTCTCCTTTCACGTTGAAAATTAAAGGGTTAGCGGCGCAGAAGGTCCATCAGGCCAGTGGACATTTCGCGCGTCTGCTCGAACATCTTGAGGTTGGCCTCATAAGACCGCTGCGCCTCGCGCGCGTCGGCGATCTCGATGATCAGATCGACGTTGGAGCCTAGGTAATTTCCGGATTCGTCCGCAAGGGGATGTGAGGGGTCGTGGATCTGTGTCAGCTCACGGCGATCCAGCCGGACATCGCCGGGTTCCACGCCGCTGACGGCCGGACCGGTTGCGACCACCTCGAAGGGGATCATTTTGCGGCGATATCCGGGCGTGTCGACGTTTGCGATGTTTTCCGACAGGACGCGCAGCCGGGCAGCCTGAGACTGCAGGCCGGTTGTCGTGACATTCAGGGCATCTGAAAAAGCGCTCATGGTTACTCCGGTTAACCGCGGCCAAGGCTGGCGCGTAGGATATTGAGATTGCTGCGATAAATGGCGAGTGCACGGTCGTGTTGCCGTTTCGCGTTCACCGCGGTGACCATTTCCTGCTCCAACGAGACGGCGTTGCCGTTTGGATCAAGCTCTGTCCGGCGCTCATGCGTTTCGGGCGTGCGGGCGTCGGTGCTGCCATGCATGTGTTTGTCACGCGTGGCGCGCTGCCCCGCCTGCGAAAGCCGCAGGGTTTCCTTGAAATCCAGCAATTCGCGCGCCCGGTAACCGGGCGTATCCGCGTTCGCGATATTCTGTGCGCTCAGCGCCTGTTGCGTGCCTGCATGGCGCGCCATGGCCATCGCCGTTCTGAAGACGTCCAATTTCTGGAACATCGGGGCTTCTCCCTCGATTGCTTCAATCAAGGCTTAACGCTGATTCCTTTAGATATGGTTTGTGTAAAATGAACGGAGCGTACGATGGACGAAGAGATTGCCGGCCTCAGGTCGCGGATTGCCCAGATGCAACCGGTGCGCGCCGTCGGGCGGGTCCACTCCGTTGATGGAACGATTGTCTGGGTGCGTGGCCTGACAGAAACCGCGTGTATCGGGGACCGGCTGCGGCTTGTTCATGGAGAAAATGTTCTGGGCGGCGAGGTGCTGCGCATACGTGAGGATCTGGTTGCCATGCTGCCGGATGAGGCGGTCGAGGGGGTTTCACGCGGTGACCGGGTTGCCGTTCTGGGGGCGCCAACCCTGGCACCCTGCGACAGCTGGATCGGTCGGGTGATTGATGCCTACGGCCGTCCTCTGGACGGTGAACCTCTAGGCCCCGGTGAAAAACGCAGACCTTTTCGCGCCAGCCCGCCACCCGCCGCCGCGCGTCGCCGTCTGGGAACGCGCCTGTCCACCGGGCTTGCGATCTTCGACACGCTGTTGCCGATTGTCCAGGGACAGAGGGTCGGCCTATTCGCCGGTTCGGGCGTTGGCAAATCGCGGCTTCTGGCCCAGCTTGCGCAGGGCATGCAGGCGGATGTTGTGGTCTTGGCACTGGTCGGGGAACGGGGTCGCGAAGTGCTGGAGTTCGTCACATCGGTGCTTGGGCCAGAGGGTATGGCGCGCAGTGTTGTCGTTGCGGCGACCTCTGACCGGTCTCCTTTGGAACGGCGGCGCTGCCCCCTTGCGGCCATGACAATTGCCGAGCATTTCCGCGATCAGGGCAAACATGTCCTTTACCTAGCGGATTCGATCACCCGTTTTGCGGAGGCGCACCGCGAGGTGGCGATTGCTTCCGGTGAATTGCCAGCTTTGCGTGGCCATCCGCCCTCTGTCGCCCATCAGATCATGCGGCTTGCGGAACGAGCTGGTCCGGGCCGGGAAGGTGAGGGCGATATCACTGCCGTGTTCAGCGTGCTTGTCGCTGGGTCGGACATGGATGAGCCGGTTGCGGATATTCTGCGCGGTGTTCTGGATGGCCATGTCGTTCTGGATCGTCAGATCGCGGAACGCGGCCGGTTCCCGGCGATCGATCTGCTACGTTCGGTCTCTCGCAGCCTTCCCGAAGCAGCCAGTGACGCGGAAAACGAAATTATCCAGAGGGTGCGCGGCCTGTTAGGGTCCTATGCCCGCTCGGAAACGATGATTCGCGCCGGTCTGTACCGAGAAGGGGAGGATCCCCTCTTGGATCAGGCGATGCGGGTCTGGCCGGAACTTGACGGGTTCCTGGCGGAGAAGTCCCTGGACGGGCCGGAATGGGCATTCCAGAAACTTGAGCTTCTCCTGCGCAGGAGCAATGCCGCTCCCTCTCGGCGGCCACAGCCGGGCCGACCGATTGCGCAGGGGCGGTGAACCGGTCAAGTCCCGGGTGTCAGGAATATGAGGTGTTGATTGAGGACAACAAGGTCAGTGCGATCTGGTTTGAGCCGGTTCCTGAGGTCTGTGAAATCTGTGATTGCAGAAGATAGCTGTGGATCACCTTGTTGAGGGTTTCGGTGTCTTCGAGGTCCGAAAACGCCGTGATCCCGAAACGGCTTTCCGCCTTTTCGGTCAGCATTTCCAGTTGCTTGTCCAGATCGATCTGGCTGAATCCGGCCGGAAGATTCAAGGCTGTCTCAAAGACCTCACGCATCATCCTATCACCGAGGACGCTGTACCATTTCGTGGTGTTGGATGATGACAAGGCAGCCAAAGACGGGGCCGCACGCTGAAAGCTCAGCGCAGTTCCAATGGCGGGATCGACATTGCTGACGGCCTCTTCGAACAGTTGCCACTGGTGATTGTCGATGATGTTGTCGGCGAATTTCTCTCCCTGTAGGGCGGTCCTCGGCTCGGTGTCAAAGCCAAAGGCGCGGGACATCTCTGCCAGCCCAGAGTCGCCCAGGACATTGGCAAGAGCACCAGGGCCGGTGCCACCATCCTGCAAGGCCTGCCTCAACAGCGCGGGAGTCCTGATCCGGTCCTCCGCACCAAAGGCCCCAAGCGCGACTTTCACAAGGTCCCCATCGGCAAGAAACGCATCAAGAGAGTCGACCGACGCGATGTTTTCCTCAAAATAGGCCTTGGTTGTCTCCAAGACCGCCAAGGACTGTTCTTCCAACAGCGCAGCAGCTTCTGGATCGTCAATATACTCCGGCTGGGCGAGCAGGGAGGCGAGGTCAGACCGCACCTTGGCGTCATATGCTGCGACGATATCTTCAGCAAAGCCGTCTTGCTGAAACGGGTAGTCAACCGTTTCTGAGAAGTCGAAAGCATTGGCCAGAGCAACGTAGCGGCCGTCATTCAGCTTATTGGCCAGATCCGTATCATCATCGGCACCTTCCTCCAGAACCCGCTTGAGAAGGTATTTGCTGTCTACCTGGTCAGAAAGACCGAAGGCGGACAAGGCCACGCTAAGCAGGCGACGATCCTCGACCAATTCCTCGCCCGACGTGATAGTGCCGATTTTCTCGGCGAAATACGCCGTGTCCCTGGAAATTTCCGCGCTGGCGTTGAACGCCGCCCGCTGGGATTCCATAGTGGATTGCAGTACCTGCCAGCCAACCAGCCCGGTCCCGGGGATCATGGGAGTAATGGCCATAACGTTCTCCTATTGATGCGGAACGGTTCCGCTGGCCAGCAGTCTGTCTTCGCGCGGAATCAACGCGCGCAGAGCCTTCAGGCATTGATAAAACTGCTCAGACAGCAACGCTTCTGTGGCCTGTGTTAGTAGCCTGCGGCTGTCTGGATCGACGAGGATCTGGCTCAACTCCTCGATCCGGGGCAAAAGTTGCGTGCGAGCGTCTTCGATGCCGGCATCCCCGGTCAGAACAAGTTGGGCGTGGTAGCACAGACGCCGAACCGGTGTGCTGGCCTCTTCCGGGTGGATGGCGTCGCGCAACCTCAATACATTGGCATTGGGGGTTACGATGGATAGCCGACTGCGACGATCCCCGTTTTCAATGACCGCGCCGTTGATCAAGACGCGCTCACGCGGCCCCAGTTTCAGAACTAGTCCACTCATCTTTGTGTGCTCCGGCCGCTGAGCCCCCGCAGGATAGCGGCATTGATTTCCAGAAGCGGTCGGATGCTGCGGGCTTTCTTGGTCAAGACCTTCGAAGTGTGGTGCTGCACAAACTCCGCAAGATAGAAAATCTGCGCGCGCAATTCCTTTGGTAGCGCGTTTTCACCGTCCGCGACGTCGACGGCCAACACGGTCCAAAGGCGTTGATTGTCATAAAGGGCTTCTACAAGCCTGGGATATGCTCGAGGGCCACCTTCGGCCGCGGCCTTGATACGATGCGTGACCTTGGCGATCAGTTCGTATTCCGTGCCACGAGGCGTCTGGGTCGAGCGGGCATTTTGGGCATAGGCCCGTTGCGCGAGAGTTTGGGCGTTCACTTCAGAACCTTCTGGTTTTGAGGATTAAGGATTGGTGATCTGGGGGCCGGATGCCGGCCCCCAGAGAGTTTGCTTTAGCGGAAGAGCGACAGCAGCGACTGCGGCGCCTGGTTGGCGATCGACAGTGCCTGGACACCCAGCTGCTGTTGGACTTGCAGGGCCTGCAGACGGGCCGAGGCCTCTTCCATGTCGGCATCGACAAGTGTGCCGATGCCGGACTTCAGCGCGTCGGTCAGGCTGGACACGAAATCAGCCTGGGTTTCGATCCGGCCCTGGGCCGAACCGAAGGATGCCGCCGAGTCGATGGCGGTCTGGATCAGACCTTCGATCTCCGCCAGCGCCGCATCGGCCCCGGCTTGAGTGGTCACATCAACGTCCGACAGAGCCGCCAGACGGCCACCGATGGTGGTGTCGGTCGCCGCGTAGCTGCGCACCTGAACCGAGAAGTTGTCACCGGTGTTGTTGGCTCCGGTGAAATCCAGCTGGTTCGCGCTGGTGCCGTTTACCGCTGCCGCGATGCCCAACCCGTCCGTGATGTCGGAATTCGCCGAAACATAGGAGTTGAAGGCGTCGGCCAGACCGGCCGCAACATCCGCCTCAGTATCACCATCGCGAGCGATGTATGTGATTTCCTGTGCGCCTGCGGTTGCGGTGGTGTTGAAGGTGGCAAGGCCACCCGCACCTGCGGTGATCTCGATCGAGAAGCCGGTGCCCGCTGCCACGGTCGCGGTGCCTGCTCCCGCGGTCTGGCCGATAACGGCCAGCGTGGTCGGCTGGGTTGCGGCACCGGTCAGGGCGACGGCTGCGGTGTTTGCGGCGCCGGACGCTTCGTCCGTACCGACGGCAGTTGCCCCGGTGGTGGCCACGTTGATCGATCCGGCAGCCGTGCCGAGGTCTTGCTTGGCGACGGTGATGTCGGAAGCGGTCACACCGCTGCCCGAGCGGTCAAGCGACGCCAGAACGTTGATGCTGCCCGACCCTGCGGCTGTGTCAGAGTTCGACAACAGGTTGAGACCGTTGAACTGGGCGGCTCCGACAACAGCGGAAATCTGATCGCGCAGGGCGTCGATGTCCGTCTGGATCTTGGCCCGGTCGACGTTCTCTTCCTGAGCCGCGACGATCTTGCCTTTGATGTCGGTCAGCAGTTCCGTGGTGGTCTCTGCTGCCTGGCGTGCGACGGCAACGGTCGACTGGCCAAGGTTGAGGCTGTCGGAAATGCCTTTGAAGCCCTTCACGTCAGCTTCCATAACCTTGGAGATGGCCCAGACGGCCGAGTTGTCCATGGCATTGGCAACGCGCTTGCCTGTCGAGATCTCCTTTTGGGTGTCTGCCAAGCCAGAATTGATCGACTTGAGGGTTTGCAGCGCCACCATGGCGCCGTTGTTCGTCAGGATGCTAGACATAAGGTGTCCTTGCTATTCAAAAGGCGCTTTTGCGCCGGTTGCATTTGCCGCGTGCGGCATCTCTGACGCCTTTCTGACGTATGCAGCCCGAACCCTTTGTCGGCCTGCGCCACCGATGTGGTGCGCGGCCAACTTGGCCTTTGAATCCTAACGGAGCCCTAATCCCTCCTCAGCCGTTCCACGGCATTTAAACCAAATGCTCAGGCGCGTCGTTCCAGCCGTTTGACTGCTGGCGCATCTATGGTCTGACGCTGGCCATTTGCGTCGTATGTGTCAGTGGCCCGCCGAGCCCGATTGAGGTCTCCCAGACGCGCGGCGACATTGCGTATCCCGGCCATCGCCCGGTCAAACAATTCCTGATTCCTGCGCAATCCGTCCCGCAACGGCGCAACCACTGTTTCCGCCAGGGGTTCGGTGGTCAACTCCTGGGCCAGTTGCTGTTTCTCCTCCAGAAGATCCGAGAGAACGTCGAAATCTCCATTCAGAAGGGCTTTGCGTTCTCTCTCGAGCAGGTTCTGCAACCTGTCGGCAAGTACGGTGTCAGTCATTCATTCTCTCCTTGAGTGCGTGAAAGAGGGATTCCGCCAGTCCAATGCCGCCGCGTTTGGCCATCTGGCGAGCCTGTTCAAGACGGAGCATGGAAGCGAACTGGTTCTCACCGGCTCCGCCGCCAAAGCCTTCGGGCGTTTCGCCAACACCCGCGGATTTGAGCATTTCCGCGAGAAAATTGGCTTCGAGTTCCTGCGCTGCTTCGCGCAAGGCCTGGTCCTGTGTTTGCGGTACCGGAAGTCTTGGTTGGATTTCCATTCAGAATGTCTCCAATTCGATTCGCTCCGTTTGTTTTGACTCCATCTCGGTTAAAGAACCGGTAAGGAACATGGCGTTACGATGCCCAAGTGGAAGAGTTCCCGGAGCGCACATGCTGAGCCAATTGACAAACTTGCTGGGTCTTGGCCCTGCGTCCTCGACGATGGAAAGTCAGAAGGACGAAAGGACTGCATCCTTTTTTGCCGATATTTATGCTCAGGTTGATTCTGAATCTGATTACGACGGAAGAGATGCGAATACTGTCATTGATCATGCAGACCCTGTTGAGTCCGAAAAGGTGGAGCCGGACGACGGTAAGGATAGCGATACCACTGATGTTGTTTCTGCCGATGATCCTGACAAAGCTGACATAAACTCTTTTGGCGAATCAGTGGACGAAAGACACGTGATTCGAAAAAGTGATCGTTCATTTCCGTCCCTCAAAAAGAATTATGACTTGGATCCAATGGGTCCTGATACAGATTTGCATTTCGAAAGCGGAAAACCCCGCAGGAAAAATGAGGTTGTCGCTGGCCGCGATGATCCGTCAACCATTGGGAAGTTCCTTCAAGATCGGCGGGTTTTACCGGGCGATACCATGAAGACGGCTCAATCAGACGACCCGGTTCTGGATCGCGTCTTCGCCGAAGGTGGCGGGAAGCTAGCTGGACAACCCCCCGGAAGGATCGGAAATCAGTTCGGTATTTCACTTGGACACGCCAACGTCGTTCGAGTCGAAGAGTCTCAACTTTCAGCGGCAAAGGCGCATGGTAAATCGACCTCGATTATTATTGGGGATGATTTTGAGCAAAGGCGCGGAGCTCCTATCGAAAGCGCTCGAAATAAAACGTTCGAATTGGGAAGCGTGGATAAAACCAACGATGAACTGAAAAAACCTCTTGCAGGTCTTGATGGTGCGCAGATTCCTTCGAAAGAGGCGCCACTTGTCTCAAAATCTGTTCTGCCCGCAGAAGTGGAGGTGCCGACAATAGTGTCTGAAAGACTTCGGTCGGAAACCGATCAAAATGGGGTGGATCTGCAAAAAGCGAAGCGCGATTTGCCGATATTCAAATTCGGCCAGGATCGTATCGGAGCAACGCCTAACTCAAGTGACCGCACGGTAAGAGAAGTCGATTCTGTGCGTCCGGACTTCGCGGCTAAAGAGAAATTTGAGGCGGTACAAGGCCCTGAAATGGATGTGGCCGTCCGGATGTCGGATCTTGGGCTGGCCAAGGCGCAGAACGTCATTCTTGCCGACACTGCCTTTGCAGGAGAATCTGACACGCGAATCAAGATGCCAGAGCGTTCGCCTGCCCCTGACCAAGTGGTCCGAACGGATTTGCACAAGTCGTATTCAGGACCAAGGCAAACCCCTGCAAAGCCGCAAGCTTCTGTTCAGGACGGTGTTCAATCCGTGCGGTTCGGCGACGGTAACGCACTTGTGGCACATGCCAAGACCGATCAAAGCGCTCAGATTGACCTCGCTCCGCAGGTCGATCCGTCGATTGAATGGCTGAAGACCAAGAACGACGTTGCTCCTCATCCGACCCAATCGTCACAACGTACCCCTGTGGCCAATGGATTTGGCCTAATGCGCGACCTTGAGACTGAAACCATCCCTAAACGTCCGCAGGTTTCAGTAGGTGCCGGTCAGGCGATAGAGATTGGGACGCAGGCGAAGACACAGACTGGGCCGAATGATTTGCTGGGTGTCGATAAAACAGAGCGGCAAACGCAGGCGACACCGATCATCAAACCTTTGGTTTCTGGTCAGGAGGCCACGCTTCAGTCCTCAGTGACGGGCATCTCGCGGGGCAGCGATGCCATCCAGACAGATGCCGACGTAGCTAATCGGGGCAAGCTCCCAGATCCGACCGCGGGGCCGATTCCGGCAATGAAGTCGGCAACGGAACAGGGGCCGGTCAAGGCGGCGGCAATCCCGGATGGAGAGACCGCGGACTTGCCAGAGGCAAAATCGGTTCGATCACGTCTGGAAGGTGCAGACGCTGATCGCGATCCGTCCGTTAGGGCAGAGGCGTTCGTTGGCAAGACGGGGGTTACTGCCGATCAAGCGACGAAACAAGTCCAGTCCTTGCCATTAGCAGCCATGCAGGCAGGCTTTGGTCGTGTGACATCCCCGTACCTTGCTGATTTTGAGGACGAAATCTCGCTTGAAGAGTTGCAGCCCGCAGGCCCGGCCTTGGAAAGCCGCGCGCACTCCGGTGCGGCACCGCAGTCAACCACCCTTTCCCGCGCCGAGATAAATCCGGTCTTGCGCCAGATCGCCGATGGTATCGCCCGGCTGGGCGACGGCAGTGTCGAAATCCGTCTTTCTCCAGAAGAGCTTGGCAATGTCCGTCTGCAGATGTCGCAAGGCGACACGTCGATGACCGTGCACATCACGGCAGATCGGCCGGAAACTCTGGATCTGATGCGGCGACATATTGACCAACTGGCGAAAGACCTAGCCGAGGCTGGCTATGAAGGGGCCGAATTCACCTTTGGCGACGGTAACTCCGGCGGTGACGCCCGCCGGCAACATACAGACGACGACGCCTCCAAGGCGGAAATGCATACGGCGCCGCCGCCATCCCAGCAGCCCGTTTCGGACGGGCTGGACCTGAGATTCTAGAATGGAAAACCCGATATGACCGACATTTCGACGACCCCGCCGCTGTATGGCGGGCAGAGCGCCCAATCCTCAGCAGTGACCGGCAACCCCGAGGTCGCGGAAGCCAAGGCGGCGCTCAGTTCGGACTTCGATACCTTTCTGAAGATGTTGACAGTCCAGGTCCAGAATCAGGATCCGCTCAACCCCGTGGATTCGACCGACTACGCGACACAACTGGCGACCTTCTCTTCTGTCGAACAGCAGGTTCTGACAAATGACCTGCTCAGCGCAATGAGTGCCGCGCTTGGAGGTAACGCAATGCAGGAACTGAGCGGTTGGATCGGGATGGATGCCCTGGTTCAGGCTCCGGTCAGTTTCTACGGTGATCCGATCGCAATCCGGCCCGGGTTTGCCGAGGAGGCGGATGCCGCCCAGTTGATCGTCAGAAATAGTAACGGCGACGTGGTCCAGAAGTTCGCTCTGGATCTCGACCAGGAAGAAGTGTTCTGGAGCGGAACCGACGATACCGGTGCGGCCCTTCCCTTCGACACCTACCGGTTCGACGTTCAGAGCTTTGCGGTTGATGAGGTCATCGACACGCGGCAGGCGCAGGCATTTACCCGTATCCAGGAGGTCCGCAAGGATGGCGACAGCGTTGTCTTGCGGCTCGCTGGAGGGACGGAAACCGATCCGGCAAACATCGAGGGGCTGCGGCATCCCGGTTTTCAGTGAATTCAGAGCGTTCTACGAGGAATGCCGCGCCGCTCAGCAGCGCGGCATTATTCGTTCGAAAGACCCGGCTGCCCATCATTTTGGCGAATCATTGCCGATAAACTAAACCGAGTAGTTCATTTGGGATTTTGTCCGACTGTCACGTTAGAGGGATGATTATTAAAGATTTATTTTCCTTTTCGTTGGCAGCACGCTACTGACTTTCTGATAAGTAGAAAGGTATGTTGCCGAATTGACGCGCATTTCTGCGGATGCAGCACGGAATTGGCCTGACTGCGCCATTTCGGATTTGAACGGGAAACAGTTTGTGTGTAGGGTCCGAGATGTCGGGCGCCATGCGTCCAAGCCTGTACAGTTTTGGAGAACACCATGAAAAAGCTTTCGATCTTTGCTGCGGCCGCAGCGATCGCAGCTGCAGCAGCCGCCCCGGTGGCCGCTCAGGAAAACACTCAGGATCCGTTCGTTTCGACGGCTGGCCCTGCTATGCTGCCGCTGGTCATCATCGGCGGTTTTGCAACGGTCTTCGCGATCGCAGCCGCTTCGGGCACCAAGTAATACTTGGGTCCACTAGGTTTCTGGACGGCGACCCCTGTGGTCGCCGTCTTCTTTTTTGGACACCTGATTTTTCGATCTGAGTTTCAGCCCCCGGCATTTTTCCCAATCTGCGGTTTTCAAGCCTTTGGGCGCGCTCAACTGACATTGATCCAGGCAGCTGCTAGCGCGGCACCAAGGGCCATCCCCAAGGATGCCCAAATCAAGCGATGCTTCCAAGATGGCCTTGCGGGTGGCGCATCGGCCTGCGCTTGACGGACCAATGCCGCCTCGACCAGCTTCGGCAGTCTTGGTCCGAAACGCGCAAGGACCTGCGCCGTCTTCCACATGTCGGACACCGCCGCGCGGGGACCTA
The DNA here is from genome assembly GCF_052266595.1 of Antarctobacter jejuensis. Taxonomy (NCBI): domain Bacteria; kingdom Pseudomonadati; phylum Pseudomonadota; class Alphaproteobacteria; order Rhodobacterales; family Roseobacteraceae; genus Antarctobacter; species Antarctobacter jejuensis. The sequence continues at coordinate 131,574 of NZ_JBQQXJ010000012.1, forward strand.
TCGACTCCTTGATATAGGCTTCGACCACCGGCTCCGCGACCTTCCAGATGTTCATGCGCGGGTCCAGTGACCGCGCAACACCTTCGACGACGACCATTGTGCGTTGCAGAAGGATCAGCTCTGTCCGGGTTTCCATCCCGAACCGTTCGGTCACCTCGAACAGGTAGGCCAACAGCTTGCCCATGGAAATCCGGGTGGCATCCATGCCAAAGATCGGCTCTCCGACGGCGCGCAGGGCGCGGGCGAATTCATCGACATCACGGTCAGGCGGCACATAGCCAGCTTCGAAATGCACCTCTGCCACGCGCTTGTAGTCGCGCTGGATAAAGCCAAAGAGGATCTCGGCATAGACCCGGCGGGTGTACTCGTCGATATACCCCATGATGCCAAAATCATAGGCGATGATGTCGCCATTGGCGGCGACCTTCAGGTTCCCCTGATGCATGTCGGCGTGAAAGAAACCGTCGCGCAGGGCGTGGTTCAGGAACAATTGCAGGACACGTTCCGACAGGGCCACCCGATTGTGCCCGGCGGCATCCAGACCGTCATTGTCACCCAGCGGAACACCCTCAACCCAGTCCATGGTCATGACACGGCGACCGGAATGCATCCAACGCACCCCGGGCAGGGCAAAGCCCTCATCCTTGGCGGTGTTGGCGGCAAATTCACTGGCGGCGGCGGACTCCAGACGCAGGTCCAGTTCGCCTGTGACCACGCCTTCGAAATGCGCGATGACATCCTTGGGGTGCAACCGCCGTGACGCAGGCGACAGCAGTTCGATCATCCATGCGGCAAAGTAGAAGGCGTCGATGTCCTTGCGAAAGGCGCGTTCGATCCCCGGGCGCAGGATCTTTACCGCGACCGTTTCACCGGAGTCGCGCAAGGTTGCCTTGTGAACCTGGGCGATGGAGGCGGCGGCAACCGGATCGCTGAATGTGTCGAAAACCTCTTCGACCGGCGTGCCCAGTTCCGCCAGAACCTGCCGCTTGGCATCCTCGACTGGGAAGGGTGGCAGCTTGTCCTGAAGGACGCGCAATTCCGTAGCCATTTCATCGCCCACCACGTCGGGGCGGGTCGACAAGATCTGCCCGAACTTGATGTAGGCGGGTCCCAGAGCGTTCAGGGCGCGGACCACCGGCGGCATGGTCGGGTCGCCCTCATCCCCCAGCCAGCGGAATGGCCAGCCCAACACGCGCGCGGCCACCCGCAGAGGGGCCGGCGCCTCCAGTGCGTCCAGAACCGCGCGCATGGCGCCGGTGCGCTCCAAGGTCGCCCCGGTTTGGACCAGGCGCCAGATGTTGTGAGGGCCGCGCACCTCAGATCTTCCAGCCGGAATGCAGGCAGGCGACGCCCATCGACAGGTTGCGGTACTTTGCGTTTTCGAAACCCGCCGTGCGCACCATGTTCAGAAAGGTTTCCTGATCCGGAAATTTGCGGATCGATTCCACCAAGTACTGATAGCTGTCCCGGTCCTGCGCGATCACCTGACCCATGCGCGGAATGATGTTGAAGGAATAGAGGTCATAGGCCCTCTGCATCAGGTCGTTCGGGATCTGGCTGAACTCCAGCACCATCAGACGCCCGCCGGGGCGCAAAACGCGGAAGGCCTCGTTCAGGGCATCCTGGGGGCGGGTCACGTTCCGGATGCCGAACGAGATCGTGTAGACGTCAAAGGTGTTGTCCGGAAAGGGCAGGGCCATCGCGTCGCCAACGACCCAGTCCAGTTCGTCAGCCATAGCCTCGGCCTCGGCCCGCTTGCGGCCTTCGACCAGCATCGGTTCGGTCAGGTCCAGCACGGTGGCATGGCCATGGCCGGCACGTTTCAGGAAGCGAAAGGAGATGTCGCCGGTGCCCCCGGCCACGTCCAGCAGACGCTGGCCCGCCCGGGGTGCCAGCCAGTCCATCATGGCATCCTTCCACACACGGTGGATGCCGAAGGACATGACGTCATTCATGATGTCATATTTCGACGCGACAGACCGGAAGACTCCCTGAACCTTTCCGGCCTTGGCGTCTTCGGCCACTTCGGAGAAGCCGAAATGCGTGGTTTTTCCGGTGTCTTCACTCATAGGTCTTGCCGTCCTGCTCTGTCCTGCTTTCTTATAGAGCGCCCCCGGGCCGATACAATGTGAAGGACCGCCCACCATGCCCGAATTGCCCGAAGTCGAGACAGTCCGTCGCGGGCTGGCCCCGGTCATGGAGGGAAAGACGATCCTGCAGGCGCAGATCAACCGCCCCGACCTGCGGTGGCCTTTCCCGGAAAACATGGGCGCGCGCCTGACCGGGGCGCGGGTCGAACGCTTGCGTCGGCGGTCGAAATATATCCTTGCGGACCTGTCGACCGGGGAAACCTTGTTGGTTCATCTGGGCATGTCGGGCCGCATGCTGGTCTCCGGTGATCAGCTCGGCCGCTTTGTGCAAGAGCATCCCGCGCCTGAAAAACATGATCATGTGGTTCTCGACATGGAAGGCGGCGCGCGCATCACCTTCAATGACCCGCGCCGTTTCGGCGCGATGGACCTGATGCAGACTGCAACAGCGGAGTCGCACCCCCTGCTTGCCGTGCTGGGGCCGGAACCCTTGGGCAACGCCTTTAGCGAATCCTATCTGACCACCACGTTGCGCGGACGCAGGACGCCGATTAAATCCGCCTTGCTGGATCAGAAGATCGTCTCCGGACTGGGAAATATATACGTTTGCGAGGCACTTTTCCGCACTGGAATACATCCGGCACGCAAGGTCACTCGGATCTCGGAAAACCGTCTTGCGGGATTGGTGCCGGTGATCCGGGACGTGCTGCAAGAAGCCATCTTGGCGGGTGGGTCATCGCTGCGCGATTTCCGCCAAGCCGATGGAGAACTTGGATATTTTCAGCACAGTTTCGATGTCTACGGGCGAGAGGGGCAACCCTGCCGCAGCCCCGGATGCAGGGACACGATCCGCCGGATCGTACAGTCGGGGCGATCATCCTTCTATTGCGCAAGCTGTCAAAGATAGCTTGAACCATGTGAATGAAATGCTAAGGCTTGGCCCCTGACGGAACCGGACGGAGCCCCAGACCATGGCCTATGAGACGATCATCGTCGAAGTAGAAGACCACGTCGCCCTTATCAAACTGAACCGCCCCGACGCGATGAATGCGTTGAACTCGCATCTTCTCGGAGAGCTCTCCGAGGCGCTGGCGGAGGCGGACAAGAACGACAAGGTGCGCTGCATCATCATCACCGGCTCGGCCAAGGCATTCGCCGCCGGTGCCGACATCAAGGAGATGTCGGAAAAGACCTATGTCGAGATGTTCCTGACGGACTTCTTCGGCAACGAAGGCAACGCCATCACCTCGACCCGCAAGCCGATCATCGCCGCCGTGGCGGGCTATGCGCTGGGCGGCGGTTGTGAACTGGCCATGATGTGCGATTTCATCATCGCTGCCGACAGCGCCAAGTTCGGACAGCCGGAAATCAACCTTGGCGTCATGCCCGGTCTTGGCGGAACGCAGCGCCTGACCCGGTTGATCGGCAAATCCAAATCGATGGACATGAACCTGACCGGCCGCTTCATGGACGCCGAAGAGGCAGAGCGCGCGGGGCTGGTCAGCCGCGTCGTGCCCGCCAAGCAACTGATGGAAGAAGCGCGCAGCGCGGCAGAGAAGATCGCCGAGAAATCGATGATCTCGACCATCGCCTGCAAGGAAGCGGTCAATCGCGCTTACGAATCGACCCTGTCCGAAGGGTTGCTTTTCGAACGTCGCCTGTTCCACGCGCTTTTTGCGACCGAGGATCAGAAGGAAGGCATGGCCGCCTTCTCGGAAAAGCGCACGGCGCAGTTCCGCGACCGCTGAATTCAAATGGCACGGCGCCGGTTTCCGGCCCGTGCAAGCGAATCGCAGCGCGGGAAACCCGCGCTGCCGGGCCTGTCAGAGAAAAGCCTTGCCCGATCTCGGGTGCTCTAGTATAGGCGCCTGTCATACATGCGCGTGATGCCCGCTTAGGCAAGAATCGGTCCGGACTGCGATCCGGCTGTGTTGGCGTTGCGCAGCTTTGAAATACGACGACGACACACAGATACGAATTCGAAGGACCGGATCACATGGCAAACTCACCTCAGGCGAAGAAACGCGCACGTCAGAACGAAAAGCGCGCAGCCGTCAACAAGGCGCGCCGTTCGCGCATCCGCACATACCTGCGCAATGTCGAAGAAGCGATTGCATCGGGTGACAAGGACGCCGCAACTGCTGCTCTGCGCGCTGCACAGCCTGAGCTGATGCGCGGCGTGACCAAGGGAATCTTCCATAAAAATACCGCGTCTCGGAAGGTTTCTCGCCTTGCCGCACGGGTCAAGGCCATCGGCTGAGCCTATCTAAATCTAGTATCGAATGCGAAGGGCGCTACATCATGTGGCGTCCTTTTTGCGTGTATAACAGTTTGATCACACTGGGGATTCTTTTGCATTAGAATCCGAGTCAAGCGGTAGTTTCGGTTGCCCGCTCTTCGCGAAGATTGGTAGTTTCCTCTGGCGAGTCACATCGCAGGGGGGACAAGGCTGCCGGTTACGGGCGCTGGGTGTCAGCGCAAGTGGTCACGCTTGATGGGTTCGCGTGGATGCGCCGCCATCAAGCATTCGGGGAAACCCGGCCCTGTCCAAAGAGATATTATGCTGGACGCCGAGAGGCTGCGCCGAAGGGACTGTGGTGCAATTCTCTGGTGACGTACACGGGGGCAATCCCCGGCTTCTGCGTGCCGCGCAGGGGAGTATGAAGTCGTTCCCTCTGTTCTGTGTGGGCGCTGTCGGAGGGTGTTCCGGCATGGGGATCGTGAACGAGGACAGACTGTCATATGACCAAAGAGCAATGGGGGGCCTTGCAAGACAAGATCTGCAAGGCTGTCGGGCAAAACAACTATAAGACGTGGATTGAACCGCTGCACTTCATGGGGCTGAGCGCGGATGGTATCGTGACACTGCATGCTCCCACCAATTTCTTCAGCAACTATGTGTCGCAGAACTACGGAGACGTGCTTCTCGATCATCTGAATTCGACCACGGCCAACGTACGCCGTCTAGATATCCAGGTCGCCGCCGCACCCGGCGAGCGTGCCGAGCAACCCTCCAAACAAGCCGCAACTGCGCCGGCGCCGCAGCCTGCCGCGGCGACTCGCGGCCATCTGCCCGGCGCACCGCTGGACGGACGCTTTACCTTTGACACCTTTGTTGTCGGCAAGCCGAACGAATTGGCCCATGCCGCGGCGAAACGCGTGGCGGAGGGCGGCCCAGTCACCTTCAATCCGCTGTTCCTGTATGGTGGCGTCGGCCTAGGTAAGACACACCTTATGCACGCGATCGCCTGGGAACTGACCCAGCGAAATCCCCACATCACCGTGCTCTACCTGTCGGCCGAACAATTCATGTACCGCTTTGTTCAGGCGCTCCGCGAACGCAAGATGATGGACTTCAAGGAGATGTTCCGGTCTGTCGATGTTCTGATGGTGGATGATGTGCAGTTCATCGCCGGCAAGGATTCGACGCAGGAAGAATTCTTTCACACCTTCAATGCGCTCGTGGACCAGAACAAGCAGATCATCATCTCGGCCGATCGCGCGCCTGATGAAATCAAGGATTTGGAAAACCGCATCCGCTCGCGCCTGCAGTCCGGTCTGGTCGTCGATCTGCACCCGACGGACTATGAATTGCGTCTCGGCATTCTGCAGACCAAGGTCGAAGGCTACCGCACACAGCATCCCGGTCTGGAAATCGAAGCCGGGGTTCTGGAATTCCTCGCCCACCGGATCAGCACCAACGTGCGTGTTCTCGAAGGGGCGCTGACCCGTTTGTTCGCCTTTGCCTCTCTTGTCGGCAAGCCGATCAACATGGATCTGGTGCAGGACAGCCTTGCCGATGTTCTGCGCGCCTCGGAACGCAAGATCTCGATCGATGAGATTCAGCGCAAGGTGGCCGAGCATTACAACATCCGTCTCAGCGACATGATTGGGCCAAAGCGCGTGCGCAACTTTGCCCGCCCGCGTCAGGTGGCGATGTATCTCTGCAAGCAGTTGACCTCGCGGTCGCTGCCGGAAATCGGCCGCCGCTTTGGCGGTCGGGACCACACCACCGTCATGCACGGGGTGAAGCGGATCGAAGAACTGCGCCAGCAGGATGGTCAGATCGACGAGGACGTCGAAATGCTGCGCCGGGCACTGGAAGCCTGACCAGCTGTTGAAAAAATGCGGCGCACCGACATTGGCGCGCCGCAACGCCTTGACGCCTTGGCAAAAGCGCAAGACAAATCGTGAAAACCGGGTTGGAGAGCGGACCGACGCGCGCTAGGCTGCGTCTCCCGGCGTTGCGGAAGAGGGTAGGGCGATGAAATTCAGCATGGAACGGGCGGCGCTGTTGCGCGCGGTCGCGCAAGCGCAATCTGTGGTCGAGCGGCGGAACACCATTCCGATCCTCGCCAACGTGCTGATCGAGGCCGAGGGGGAGAACGTCACCTTCCGCGCCACCGATCTGGATATCGAGGTTCTCGACAAGGCGGTTGCGCAGGTCGAAAAGGCCGGCGGCACCACTGTCTCTGCCGTGACGCTGCATGAAATCGTGCGCAAGCTGCCGGATGGCGCATTGGTCGAACTGACCTCTGATCCCGGCTCGGGTCGCCTGTCGGTCTCTGCCGGGCGCTCTCATTTCTCGCTGGCGACCCTGCCCAAGGAAGATTTCCCGGTCATGGCTTCATCCGAGTATGAGACCAACTTCTCGGCCAAGGCCGAGGTGCTGCGCCGGCTCTTCGACAAGTCGAAGTTCGCCATCTCCACCGAGGAAACGCGCTATTATCTCAACGGTGTCTACCTGCATGTAGCCGACGGCGAAGATGGCAAGGCGCTGCGCTGCGTCGCCACGGACGGTCACCGTCTTGCCCGGATCGACGCGCCGCTGCCTGCGGGCGCCGAGGACATGCCCGGCGTGATCGTCCCGCGCAAGACCGTGGGTGAGATGCGCAAGCTTCTGGATCAGGACGACATGGACATCGCGGTGTCCGTCTCCGAAACCAAGGTGCGCTTTGCTACGCCGGACATCACACTGACCTCCAAGGTGATCGACGGAACCTTCCCCGATTACACCCGCGTCATTCCCAGCGGCAACACCCGCCAGATGGAAGTCGACGCATCGGAATTCGCCAAGGCCGTGGACCGGGTGGCGACGGTGTCGTCCGAACGGTCGCGTGCGGTCAAGATGCAGCTGGACGAGGATCGGCTGGTGCTGTCGGTCAATGCGCCGGACAGCGGGGCAGCTGAGGAAGAACTGGCCGTGGCCTATGGCGATGAGCGGCTGGAAATCGGCTTCAACGCCAAGTATCTCTTGGAAATTGCCAGCCAGGTGGATCGCGAAAACGCCGTTTTCCTGTTCAACTCCTCCGGTGATCCCACCCTGATGCGCGAAGGCAACGACACCAGCGCGGTCTATGTTGTCATGCCAATGCGGGTGTAAGGCCAGACGGTTTATCGTCTGACGCATGTCCCTTGCCCTGACAAAGCTGACGCTGTCGCATTTCCGGTCCCACCGCCGCACCGCGCTGGATCTGGATGCGCGGCCTGTGGCGATTTTCGGCCCCAATGGCGCGGGTAAGACAAACCTGATCGAGGCGGTTTCGCTGTTTTCGCCCGGGCGCGGTTTGCGCCGTGCCTCGGCCGCGGAAATGGCGCGCCGGCCCGAAAGCCTTGGCTGGAAGATCACCGGCCTGTTGACCGGGCCGGAAGGGCAGAATGAAATCGTCTTCTCTTCGGAAAACGGCGCGGCGCGCAGCATCACCATCAATGACAAAACCGCCAGCCAGATCGCTCTGGGCCGTATCGCGCGGACCGTCTGGCTGATCCCGGCGATGGACCGGCTGTGGATCGAAGGGGCCGAGGGACGGCGGCGATTTCTGGACCGCATGACACTGTCCTTCTTTCCTGATCACGCGCAGGCGGCGCTGGATTACGAAAAGGCCATGCGCGACCGCAATCGCTTGCTTAAGGATCAGGTGCGCGATGCCCATTGGTATCAGGCGCTGGAGGCTCAGATGGCCCGGTCGGGTGCGTTGTTGACCGCCAATCGCGAAGAGGCGCTAACCCGCCTGCGGGCAGCGCAGGACAGAGCCCAGACGGCATTTCCGACCGCGGAACTGGAGATCGTGCAATCCGAAGGCAGCCTGCCCCAAAGCGCAGAGGACCTGCGGGAGGCACTGGCCGAAAGCCGGTTCCGCGATATGGCGGCGGGGCGCTCTCTGGTCGGGCCGCATCGTTCTGACCTGTACGGGGTTTTCGCGGCCAAGGGTGTGCCAGCCTCTGACTGTTCGACCGGAGAGCAGAAGGCACTATTGATTTCATTGATCCTCGCCAATGCCCGCGCACTTGCGCAGGATTTCGGCGCGGCGCCGATCCTCTTGCTGGATGAGGTGGCGGCGCATCTGGACGCCAACCGGCGGGCGGCGCTTTACACTGAACTTACGGCGCTGGGGGCGCAGGCCTGGATGACCGGCACCGGTCCGGAACTGTTCGCGGAACTGGGAGACGACGCGCAGTACCTCGAAGTGACGGACGAAGACGGCGAAACGAGGGTAGAGCCCCGTGATTGAGACGATTGCCGAACCGGATCTGGTGCCCGAGGATGAGGCGCAGATCGCTGAAATCCTCCGGGACAGCTTTCCGACCGATTTCGGCGGCCGCAGTTTTTATCAGCAACGCCCACACATGCGCATCGTCTGGCGCGAGGAACGGATCGTCTCGCAACTCTCACTTTTCCTGCGGGCGATCCGGGTGGGTGATGATCTTGTGGATGCGGCGGGCATCGGGGATGTGGCGACCGCCCCGGGCGCGCGGGGGAAGGGCCATGCCGACGCCGTTGTGGCAAAAGCCGTCGAGGTGGCCCGATCCAGCGGCGTGCGTTTTCTCATCTTGTTCGGGGATCGGACGCTGTATGATCGGGCCGGTTTCCTGCCCGTGGCCAACAGGTTTCGCTATATCAAGATGATTGGCGCGCGCACCGGCGAGGTCACCGAAGGTAGCAGTCCCTTCTTTCGGGTCAAGGCCCTGACCGAAGAGCGCTGGCAAGAAGGCGAACAGGTCGATTTTCTCGGCCACCTGTTCTGATCCATGAAACCCTGTCAGACTGTTTGGAACAGTTCTTTGGGTAAATGCCATGGCCGATCCCGTCGATGCGCGGATGACTTCCCTGATCCGCGACAAACTGAAAGAAATCGCGCGCGAAGAAGATGTGCGGATCCTCTTGGCCGTTGAAAGCGGCTCTCGCGCGTGGGGGTTTCATTCGCCGGACAGCGATTACGACGTGCGGTTTGTCTATGCACGCCCGCTGCGCTGGCACCTTGAACTGGGCAAGAAGCGCGACGTGATCGAGCGGCCCATCGATGATGAACTGGACATATCGGGCTGGGAGTTGTCCAAGGCCCTGACACTGGCGCTGGGATCGAATGCGGTGATCGCCGAATGGCTGCAGTCTCCGGTCATCTATCTTGCCGAGGAGGAGGCGGTGCAACGGCTGTCCGGGTTCGCCGCGCGGGCGTTGGACCGGAAATCCGTCAGTTGGCATTACCTGTCGCTCTTGCGCAGACAGCAGGCCCGGCTGATCGGACCGGACGGGCAGCCCCGGCTCAAGCGGTTCTTCTACATCCTGCGACCCGCGCTGGCCTTGCGCTGGATCCGATTGAACGCCGCCGCCATGCCCCCGATGGACATGGCCAGACTGCGCGCGGGGTGTGATCTGGACGCAGAAACCGAGGCGGCCATAGATCGCCTGATCGTTCAAAAGATGGCCGCGTCGGAAAGTGCCGCGGGCCATACACCTGACCCGCATCTGACAGATCTGATAGACGCGGAATCCGAAGCGACGGACGTATGGCTGAAGAGCGCGGTAAGCCCGAAAAACGCCGCGCTCCGGGATGAGGCCAACGAACTTCACCGTGATCTGACGCTGTCGGGAATCTCCCACTAGGCGATTACCAAATATTGTGCCCGTCGCGTGACAATCCCCCGTTAAACCTCTATAAGTTGGGCCAAAATAACTAAGGATCAGGCAATGTCCGACCAGCCCGCGGCCCAGAATGAATACGGCGCCGATTCCATCAAGGTTCTCAAAGGCTTGGAGGCTGTTCGCAAGCGTCCCGGCATGTACATCGGTGACACCGATGACGGCTCGGGCCTGCACCACATGGTTTATGAGGTCGTGGACAACGGTATCGACGAAGCCCTGGCCAAACACGCCGACTATGTGCATGTGAAAATCCACGCCGATTCCAGCGTGTCGGTGCGCGACAACGGGCGTGGGATTCCAGTCGACATCCATCCCGAAGAAGGGGTCAGCGCGGCCGAGGTCATCATGACCCAGCTGCATGCTGGCGGGAAGTTCGACAGCAATTCCTACAAGGTGTCTGGCGGTCTGCACGGTGTGGGCGTGTCGGTTGTGAACGCTCTGTCCGTCTGGCTGGAGCTGCGCATCTGGCGCAACGGCAAAGAGCATTACGCCAAGTTCGAACATGGCGAGACCACCGAACATCTGCGGGTGGTTGGCGAATCCGAGGGTGAAACCGGGACAGAGGTGCGCTTTCTGGCCTCGACCGGTACTTTTTCAAATCTCGATTATCAATTCGAGACGCTGGAAAAACGCCTGCGCGAACTGGCTTTCCTGAACTCTGGCGTGCGCATCATTCTGGAGGATGAACGCCCGGCCGAGCCGGTGAAGACCGAATTGCATTATGAAGGCGGGGTGCGCGAATTCGTCAAATACCTCGACCGGCACAAGCAGGCGGTGATGACCGATCCGGTCTACATGGAGGGCGAGAAGGACGGCATCGGCGTCGAAGTCGCCATGTGGTGGAACGATAGTTACCATGAAAACGTCCTGCCCTTTACCAACAACATTCCCCAACGCGATGGCGGCACGCACCTTGCGGGTTTCCGCGGCGCACTGACACGGACGATCCAGAAATACGCGCAGGAATCCGGGATCGCGAAGCGCGAGAAGGTGAACTTTACCGGCGACGACGCGCGTGAGGGCCTGACTGCTGTTCTGTCGGTCAAGGTGCCGGACCCGAAGTTCAGCTCGCAGACCAAGGACAAGCTGGTGTCGTCAGAGGTGCGGCCGGCAGTCGAGGGGTTGATGAACGAAAAGCTGTCGGAATGGTTCGAGGAGAACCCGCAGCAGGCCAAGCAGATCGTCGGCAAGATCATCGAGGCCGCTTTGGCGCGTGAGGCTGCGCGCAAGGCCCGCGAACTGACCCGCCGCAAGACAGCGATGGACGTCAGTTTCAACGCGGCCAAACTGAAGGACTGTTCCGAAAAGGACCCCAGCCTGACCGAGCTTTTCCTCGTCGAGGGTGACTCGGCCGGTGGTTCGGCCCAGACCGGCCGCGACCGGCGCAATCAGGCGATCCTACCCCTGCGCGGCAAGATCCTGAACGTGGAACGCGCGCGGTTTGACCGGATGTTGTCATCTCAGGAGATCGGCAACCTTGTCATGGCGCTTGGCACCGGGATCGGGCGGGATGAATTCAACATCTCCAAGCTGCGCTACCACAAGATCGTCATCATGACCGATGCCGACGTCGATGGCGCGCACATCCGGACGCTTTTGCTGACATTCTTCTACCGGCAGATGCCCCAGTTGATCGAGGGCGGATACCTCTACATCGCACAGCCGCCCCTCTATAAGGTCGCGCGCGGCAAGTCGGAAGTTTACCTCAAGGATCAGGCGGCGCTGGACGATTATCTGATCCAGCAGGGCATCGATGGGGCGCAGTTGAAGCTGGAATCCGGCGAAGTGATCATCGGGCAGGACCTGATCCGTGTGGTCGAGGAAGCGCGCCAGTTGCGGCGCGTGCTGGATGCATTCCCGACCCATTACCCGCGCCATATCCTTGAACAGGCGGCCATCGCCGGGGCCTTTGTGCCCGGCGCGGTGGAGGCGGACCTGCAAGGGGTTGCGGACAAGGTCGCGGCGCGGCTGGACCTGATCGCGCTCGAATACGAGCGCGGCTGGATGGGCCGGATCACGCAGGACAAGGGCATCCGCCTTGCACGGATCCTGCGCGGCGTCGAAGAGGTGCGCACGCTGGACGGACCGATGCTGCGGTCTGGTGAGGCACGCAAAACCGGCAGCTTTACCGAGAGCCTTCAGCATATCTACGGCGCGTCCTCCGTGCTGGAGCGGAAGGAACGACGGCAGATGATCCACGGGCCGCTGGATCTGCTGAAGGCCATCCTGGAAGAAGGCGAAAAGGGCCTGAGCCTGCAGCGTTACAAAGGACTGGGCGAGATGAACCCGGACCAGTTGTGGGAGACAACGCTGGACCCGGACGCGCGGACCTTGCTGAAGGTGACCATCGACGACATGGCCGAAGCGGACGATCTGTTCACCAAGCTGATGGGCGACGTGGTCGAGCCGCGGAGGGAATTCATCCAGAAAAACGCGCTGACGGTAGAAAATCTCGATTTCTGATTTGATGTAGATGTTCTCTCCTGGGTATCTCGCGGCTCGGTCATAGGTTCGATCTATGTCACACATGATGGGTCATTCGAGAGTTTTTTTAACAAAAGGCAGGCAGACACTGGGCGACGGGTTCGTGCGCCCTGCCCTTCGAACCGCGCTCACGTCACGCGAGGGTCTACGAGCTACGGTAATCCTCCTCCTTTTAATGGGCGCTGAATTACATTTTTCATGGGCTTTGTTAAAAATTGAGATAGGTATCCTGGAGTACTTCTGTGTCCATTGAATGTGCTCAATCAGGTAGAGAAAATATTCGCAAATGATTTTCTAAGAAGGTGACTCAGAGAATATGGTAATGAATGAATTGTAATTATGCGATAGTGTGTATAGGAAAATACCGCGCCAGGCACCCGTGTGACATAAAATACTCCTTTTGTTTATAATGACGATCCAAAGATGAGTTGTGGAGGGTTTTCTGGAACGTGTGGGGATGCGGGCATGTCAAGCACTTTTGGAGAACCGCAACTTCCAGTTTGCACCGGGAGAGAGCAGTCCCGGATTTGACGCCTGATAGCTCTCTAGATCGAGATATCCAGATGAACCTGAGTTTCTTGACCGTCCCGATGCAGTTGACTTGTTTTCAGAATCAGATTTTATGGTTTTAAATTGCGACCGCGTTCTGAATTTATTGTCACGGTTCTCGCGATAACCAGCAGAACACCAATCATAGGAACAGGCATAGGAGGCACGGCGAAAGCGTTACGGCCTGAGTGCCGGTAGTTAATTTTGGGCCCGTTTGAACCGGACTGCTTGGAACATTTGATCGAACGGTCTGGTGCGATGAAGGAAGACGAGCATTTGGCGCTGTACCAGTCTCGTCAGGCTCACGCCTTGAAGCGGCACCCGAACCTGCAATCGAAGCTGTGTCGCGAAAGCATGGCGCTCCGTGGCGGTCGCGGAACTGCGTTCAGGGATGAACCCTTGCCTGTTCAGGTCGACTTCGGTTAAGTCTCTGCACGGCACGAAGCCTACATTGTGGGCGTTTCAAGTAAACCCTGCAGACGTCGGACATCGGGGTCACACAAGAGCGGGGTTGGGTCGAAACTTGGTTAATAAAGAAACGGTGCGGATGTCATGGGCGCTTCTGGACGCCCGCGAACGACGCAATGCGTGGATCGTCCTTGCCATCATCCTGATAAGTGCTTTTTCAGCGATGCTGATGGTGGCCTCGATCATGCCGTTTCTCGCGGTCATGTCCGACCCCGACCGCATCCAGACCAGCCGCGCCTTGTCTTGGGCCTTTGAAAAGGGCGGTTTCGAAAGTGACTATGACTTTCTGGTCGCCCTGGGCATTGGGTCAATCGCTGTCATCATCCTCTCAAATCTCTTTCAGATTCTGAAAGTATTTGCGATTTCGCGCTTCAGCTCCATGCGTGCCTTCTCAATCAGTACAAGGTTGTTGGAGAATTATTCGAAGCAGCCGTATCTCTATGCTGTGGATCGGCACTCGGCCGATCTTTCGAAACAGATCCTCGATGAGGCACAACAGGTCGTGGAACGCGGGTTTCGCCCAATTCTGGACGGGATCGCCTCCATTGTCACAGCAGCCCTAATTGTGCTTTTGTTGTTTTATTTGGAACCTAAGGTGACTGCACTTGTCTTTCTGGCTCTGGGCGCGGTTTACGGAAGCACGATTTTCATAACCCGGCGCTGGACCACGCGTCTGGGAAAGATCCGCGCCGAAGCCAATTCCCAGCGGTATAAAATCGCCAATGAGGCCTTGGCCGGCATCAAGGATATCAAGCTTCTGGGGCGAGAGAGATTCTATCTCGACAAGTTCTCGAACCCGGCACGGCGAATGGCACGCAGCGTCGCGCAGATTTCCGTTGCCGCGCAGTCGCCGCAATATATCATCCATGCGGCGATGTTCACCGGAATGATCGTGTTATGCCTACTTCTGATGGTGAGTAGCGGGGCCAGTGGTCAGGATGCATTGCAAAAAATCCTTCCGACGATTGGTTTGATGGCTCTGGCCGGGCAGCGGCTTTTGCCGGAAATCTCTCGCTTGTTCCAATCTGTTACGCTTCTGTCATTCTCCGGTCCCGCAGTTCAATCGGTTTATGACGATTTGGTTTCGGACCGCGTTCATGTGGAATTGCCGCATAACCGGTGTGAGCCGCTCGGCTTGAAATCCTCTTTGACCTTTGAAAAGGTGTCATTCCGGTTTCCCAACGCCAAAACAGCGGGCCTGTCTGAGGTCGATTTCGTGATCTCCGCCGGTGAGCGGATCGGGATCGTCGGCTCTACCGGCGCTGGGAAATCGACGCTGGCGAATTTGATTCTGGGCCTCATCCCGCCAAGCGACGGACGTATTCTGATAGACGGGCAACCGTTAGCGGAGGACAATCGCCGCGCGTGGCAGCACACGATCGGCTATGTTCCGCAGGAAATTTTCCTTGCCGATGCATCTGTCCGCGAGAACATTGCCTTGGGTGTCCGCGCCGATCAGATTGACGAGGCCCAGTTGATCGATGCAGCCAAAACCGCGCAAGTCCACGAGTTTATCACGCAGCAATTGGACAACGGCTACGACACTAACGTGGGCGAACGCGGGTCACGCCTGTCCGGTGGGCAGCGTCAGCGCATCGGCATCGCGCGCGCGCTCTACAATCAGGCCGATCTGGTGCTGTTCGACGAGGCCACCAGCGCGCTGGACAATGCCACCGAGAAGGAAGTCATGCGCTCCATCGAAGCGTTGCCCGGCGACAAGACGCTGATCATGATCGCGCACCGTCTGAGCACACTGGCGGGCTGCGACCGCATCATGGTGTTGCGCCAAGGCAAGATAGCGGGCTTTGACACCTGGGCGGCGCTGGAACGGGACTGTGCCGAGTTTCGTGCGATTGCCCACGGCGTGCATTCGACAGGAGAGATGGCATGACACCCCGGACATGGCTCCGTTCCGTCGCGGGACGGCTGTTCAACGTGAATATCTACAGTGTGACGCCGCAGGGGGTGAACGCGGTTTTCGTCTCCAGCACCCTCATTGGCCTCTAGCCTGCGCCAGCCCGGCGTGCACCGCTGGGCGCCAGAACCGACTTTGTGACGCGACAAGGAACTCCTGAACCCATGCTGATCCGTCCCCGCCATCCTCTTGTGCCCGAGGCCTACGACCGGCGGCCCTATCTTGGACGCCTGGTCAAGGGTGCCCGGCAGGAACTGAAGTTCGCGCTGCGCGCCCGCCATCCCGTGCCGAAGAACAAGTTCATGATTTTTGCCCAGGGGAGGACCGGCTCGACCTTGCTGACATCGACGCTGGACCGGCACCCTGACATCCGCTGCGATGACGAGATCCTGATCGTGCCGCGCGCCTTTCCCCGGCGCTTCGTCGAGACCGCCGCGCGGCAGGCCCCCGCCAAGGCCTACGGCTTTCACGTCAAGATCAGCCAGCTGCACGCCTGGCAGCGCATCCACGACATCGCTGACTTCCTGCGCGAGATGGAAGAGGGCGGCTGGAAAATCATCTACCTGTGGCGCGAGAACATCCTGCGGCAGGTTGTGTCGAACGTCTTCGCCGAAGCGGCGGGAACTTACCACATGGACGGGGGCCAGACGCGGCCGACCTCGGTCGTCCTGCCGCTTGACCGGCTGGCCTTGGAAATGAACTGGCGCACAAACCTGCATGTCGCCGAACAGGCCGCGGTGCGGGGCCGGAACGTCTTCGAGATCGTCTACGAGCGCGACCTGCTGGAGCCCGCGCGCCAGGCTGAAACCTTCGCCGCCCTGCAACAGGTCATCGGCGTCAGCGGCGTGCCGCTGGAGCCGCGGCTTAAGAAGATGGTGGTCGCGCCCCTCTCCGAACTGCTGTCGAACTACGACGAGGTCGCGGAGTGGATTGCCGCGCGGCCCGACTACGCGCGCTTTCTGGAAACGTGAGAGCGCCGAATGCAGCCAAGCGTCAGCATCATCATCCCCTGCTACAACAAGCGCGCATATGTGGCCGCAACGATCGAAAGCGCCTTGGCCCAGACTCACCGGTCAGAGATCATCGTCGTTGACGACGGCTCGACCGATGGCAGCCTCGACGAGATCAAACGCTTCGACGGACACGTGAAATGGGTCACCGGGCCCAACAGGGGGGGATGCGCAGCCCGTAACACGGGGGCAGAGATGGCGTCGGGCGAATACCTGCAATTCCTCGATGCCGACGATATCCTGCCGCCGGACAAGATCGCCCGCCAACTTGCGGCGCTGTCCGATGCTCCCGAAGGCAGCGTTGCCTTTTGCCCCTGGCGTGTTCTGCACGATGACGGACGCATCGACGCCCCCGATCCACGCCCCTATTGGAAAAGCTACGATCAGGGCATCGACTTCCTGCTGGACATGTGGCTGCACGGGGGTTTCTTTCCGACACATCCCTGGCTGGTTCCGCGCACGCTGGCAGAGGCCAGCGGCCCGTGGAATACCGAACTGGCGGCCGATCAGGACGGGGAGTATTTCGGGCGTCTCCTGACACTTTCCGGGCCCGCGCTGTTCTGTACGGACACCGACGTTCAGTATCGAAGCCCCCCGGAGGGGGCCGTCAGCCGCGACAAGTCTCGCCGGGCCGGTGAAAGCCGCCTGCGCGCCTTTGACGTCGTGGCCGAGCGGATCCTTGCCCTCCGCAACGACCGTGCCGCGCGCCGCGCCTGTCTCAGCCGGATCCGCAAGACCGCCTATGCCCTGCGAGAGTTCGACGACATGGTTGCGCGGGCTGACGTATGGGAAAGGCGCTTGTCGGTCTTTGACTTCAGTCCTTCCCTACCGCCGATGGCGCGGGGGCTGGTTGGCCTCTTGGGAATAAAGCGCGGACTTCGGGCCCGGGCATTGCTAAAGAGCTGACCGAAAGCCCGTCAGAGTAGACACGGAAACCGCACGCATGTTCCACCACACCCGCCAGACCCTGATCCACACATGCGCCTTGCAGATGCGGCGACTGAGGTATGGCCGTCCCAAGGCAAAAGTCCTTTGCGTGGGCTTTCAGAAAACCGGCACAACATCGCTGCAGTACGCCTTGTCCTTGATGGGCTATCGCGTGGCCGGGATCATGGACGCAAATCCGCATGACACGCCTGAGGCCCTGCACGCCGAAGCGCTCCGCTTGCTGCCGCAGTTCGACGCCTTTGCCGACAATCCCTGGCCACTGTACTTTCGCGAGTTCGACACCATGTTTCCCGGCGCGAAGTTCATCCTGACCACCCGTGATCCGGACAAATGGTACACATCCGTCTGCAAGCATTTCGGCGAAAGCGGCTCGAAGATGCGAGGCTGGGTTTATGGCGCAGCCACACCGGTGGGCAACAGGCAGGCCTATGTCGACCGGCTTGTCGATCATCAGCAGGCCGTGCGCGCGCATTTCGCCGACCGCCCCGATGACCTGCTGGAGTTCGACGTCTCGGCCGGGCATGGCTGGGCCGAACTCTGCAGCTTTCTGGACCGTCCGATGCCGCGCCGGGATTTCCCGAAACTGAACACCGCCGCGATGCGTGCCTGACCGAAAAGGGAAAGCCCAGATGAACTACCGCCCCGACATCGACGGATTGCGCACGATCGCGGTGCTGCCGGTCGTCTTCTACCACGCCGGGATCGCCGGGGTGACCGGCGGCTTTGTCGGCGTCGACATCTTCTTTGTCATCTCGGGCTTCCTGATCACCACCATCATCCACCGCGAGCTGGCCGAGGGGCGGTTCTCGGTCATCCGGTTCTACGAACGCCGCGCCCGGCGCATCCTTCCTGCACTCTTTGCGGTGATCGTCGCCAGCCTGGTCGCAGGCTGGTTCCTGCTGACCCCGGCGGACTACGATCACATGGGGCAGTCGATCGTCTCGGCGCTGCTTTTCGTGTCGAACATGTGGTTCTGGCGCAACTCGGGCGGTTACTTCAGCGGGGCAACCGACTACCTGCCGATGCTGCACACTTGGAGCCTGGCGGTCGAGGAGCAGTTCTACATCTTCTTCCCGCTGCTCCTGATGGCGCTGCACCGTTTCGCCCGCCGCCTGCTGCTGCCGACGATCCTGATCATGGTCGCCGGATCGCTGGTGCTGGCAATCTGGGCGACGCCGCGCATGCCAAGCCCCTCCTTCTACTTGCTCCCGACCCGTATCTGGGAACTGGGGATAGGCTCTCTGCTGGCGCTGGGGTTGCTGCCTGCGGCGGCCCCCAGGGCGCTGCGCGAGGCAGCCGGCGCATTGGGTCTGGTGGCGATGCTGGCGCCGGTCTTTCTATATGACAGCAGGACAGAGTTCCCCGGACTGACCGCCCTGCCCCCGGTGCTGGGGGCGGCGGCGCTGATCTGGGCGGGTACGGCGGGGCCGGTTCTGGCCTCGCGCCTCTTGGCGCTGCGCCCGATGGTCTGGATCGGGCTGATTTCATATTCACTCTACCTCTGGCACTGGCCGATCATGGCCTTTGTCCGCAACCGGACCTTCTCGGTCGAGATGGAGCCCGCGCTGCAGGTCATCACCATCGCCGCCTCGGTGCTGGCGGGCTGGCTCAGTTGGCGCTTTGTCGAGCGTCCCTTCCGCGTGCCGGTCCGCGAGGGCGGCCTGACCCGGGGCCGGATTTTTGCCCTATCGGGGATCGGCATGGCGGGCCTCGGCGCGCTGGCCGGTGCCGTCGCGCTGACTGGCGGTATGGCGACGCAGCGGTTTTCGACAGAGCAGCTTGCGGCAATCCCGCCAGCATCGCTGCGCAACCCGTACCGCGCGACATGTTTCGGCGCCCGCCCGGCCACGGAGTTCTGCACCTTTGGCAACAGCGATCCCGAGGTTCCGGTCACCTGGTTTCTCTGGGGCGACTCCCATGCGGATGCGTTGCTGCCCGCGCTGATCGACATGGCCGAACGCGAGGGGGTGAAACTTGGCTTCGCGGGCCATTCCGCTTGCGGCCCGCTACCCGGTCTGGGCCGCACCGACGTCCGCGAACAAAAGGTCCGCAGTTGCCTACGGCACAACCGCGTCGTGCTGGATCACCTGCGGCAAACCTCTGCCATCACGACCGTGTTCCTGGACGCACGCTGGGCGCTTTATACGGATGGCAAATACTCGTCCTCCGACGACGGCAAGGGCGAGGTGGTCCTTTACCTCGACGGCCAGCCCGTGCCCAAATCCGTCGACCATGCCCGCAACGTGTCCTTGCTGAAGGAAGTTCTGGAACGCACGGTCACCGAGATCACCGCCCCCGGCAGGCAGATCGTGCTGGTTGGCGGCACGCCCGAGGTGCGTTGGAACGTGCCCACCCGGCGAACCGCGGAAATCCTGTTCGGCTGGCCCCTGCCGTTGGCGCCGTCCCCCGCCGATGTGGCCGCCCGTCAGGCCGCGGCGAACGCCATTCTGGACGGCGTCGCCGCAAGAACCGGCAGCCTGCACGTGCCCTTGGCCGCGCCCATGTGCGATCCGGAATGCGTGTTGTTCGACGAAGCCGAGATGTACTACGCCGATGACGATCACCTCTCGCCGCTTGGTGCAAGGCTGCTGGCGCAACCCCTGCTCGAAGCGGCGTTGGCGGGGGTCTCGGGGATCCGGAACGCCGAGGGCAAGATCGACCCATGACCGCCCTCTCCGTCGTCATTCCCGCCTTTCGCCCGCAGGGCTTCACGGCGCTGACCCGCTCCATGAGCGCCAATGCCGATGTGGACGCGGAATGGATCGTGGTCGATGACGGATCGGGCACCAAGTACGACGCGGTCTTTGCCACCCTGCCCGAGGGCGTGCAGCTGATCCGCCTGCCGCAGAACCGCCGTCAGGCGGCGGCGCGCAATGCGGGACTGGCGCAGGCGCAGGGCCAGTGGATCAAGTTTCTGGATGCGGATGACGAGTTGGACGCCGGCCATCTGGCGGCGCTGTTGGAACGGACCGGGCAACAGGATATGGCCATCCCCTTTGCCCCGACGAAACACGTCTTTGCCAATGGCACGACCCATGTGAACGACAGTTGGCGCGACCTGCCTGCAGACAGCGCCGCGCAGTACCGCCGCCAGATTGTGCGGCCCTTCCTGCACCACTGCGGCGCGCTCTACCCACGGGATCTGGTGACCCGGCTGGGCGGCTATGACGAGAGCCTGATCACCGATGAGGACGGCGACCTGCTGTTGCGCATCCTGCACGCGGGTCATTACTTTGTCCCTGTCGAAGGGGTGCATTACCTCTATGTCCATCACGATGGCGGCCCACGTGTGTCGGCCGATGACGACATCGCCAAGATGCAGGCCCGAATCCGCGCCTGTGACAAGGTGGCGGAGCGCTTCGACGGGCGGATGCCGCCCGATCTTGCAAACGCGCTCGCGCAGCGCATGGACAAGATCGCCATGACCTACTGGACAGCTTTCCCAGCCGAGGCCAAGGCGCTGATCGCCCGCGCCCGCCGGGTCAGCCCGGATTACACGCCAGATATGCGCGGCCCGCTGCGCCTGTTGCGCGGGATCGGCGGCCCGGGCATGGTCTTAGCCGCGCAGGGCCTGTACCGACGGCTCAAGGGGCGGCCGAAGGGAGGGGCGCAGGGATGAAACTGCTCGCCATCAGCGAACACTATTATCCCCGCGTCGGCGGCACAGTGAACTATGTGCATGAAACGCTCTGCGCCTTGACGGCTCTGGGCGTCGAGGCAGAGCTTTTGGTGCCGGGTCCGGCGCCGGATGGCTGGCTGCCGAAAGGTATGACAGAACCACCTTATCGGATCACATGGATCAACGCGGGATACCCGGCCAAGGGCGATCCGACCCGCGAACAGCGCTACTCATTCTGTCGTCAAGTGAACGAACTTGCTGCACAGCGCGCGGAAGGCCCCGGCCGACCTGACGTCTTGCACGTCCTCTTCGGGCTTTTCGTCATGGAAACGCTGGAGACCGAAAAGCTGCAGCAGTTCGGGATACCTTCGGTGGCTTCGGTCATGAACGTACCGCCGATGGAATGTCGACAGATTGCGCAGAACGCGCCCCTGCAAGCACAGATGAAAGAGGCGCTGCGGCTCAAGATCGTCACGGTGAAGAATAATTACCGCCTGAGGCGGCACAGGTATGCCCGCTATTTCGCAATCTCTCCGCCGGTTGGCGGGCTCTTGGCTCCTATCGTCGGCGCGGAACGGGTAAAGGTCATCGGGCTGGGTCCGACCAGTGAGTTGCATGCGCAAATGTCGCCCCCCGCAACGCGCCGCCCCGAAGGGCCGGTACGCTTGCTGACTGTCGGCGGCTATGCCCCTCATAAACGCCAGCACATCATACCGGAGACCGCGACCCGCCTGCGCGACGCAGGCGTGGATTTCATCTGGGAGGTGGTTGGCCCCTCGGGTCGTGTCCGCGGCTATTTCGATGACATCAAGGCAGAGACCAAGGCACGCGGGTTGCAGGATCGGGTCGTCTTGCACGACAGCGTGCCGTTTCGGGATCTTGGGTCTCTTTACGACCGTGCGAACATCTATGTTCAACCCTCGACCGAAGAGGGATTTTGCCTGACGGCACTCGATGCTGCTGCCGTGGGTATGCCCGTCATCGGCTGCCGTGCCGGGGCTTTGCCCGATATCATTGCGGCCTCTGGCGGGGAGCTGGTCCCAAGTGCCCCGAAACCGCTGGCGGACGCGATTGTCGATTTTGTGCAGGGCGATCGCTGGCAGGACCCCGCCGCGCAGGCCGAGCATGTAAAGGCCCTGTTTTCATGGCGCCGGGCCGCTGTCGAATTGAAAGCCCAGTACGACAGGCTGACCGCATGACCGATCCGCTGCGCGTCCTCTTGCTGACGTCAAGGTTGTCTCCGGCGGCGGGGGGACTGGCGGTTTCCGTACCCGGTCTGGCGCACAGCATCGACCCTTTGCCGGGCATGGAGATGCATGTCATGGGCACGCGCGACCCGATGAACCCCGCAGCCTCCAATGCATGGGGTCCGCGTGTGGAGGCTTTTGATGTCAAGGGACCGCAGACCGGGCAATACGCGCCGGAGATGGCTGCAGCAATTATCGAAATGGCACCCGACATCGTGGATGCGCAGGGGCTCTGGACCTACCCGTCGCTGGTCAACCTGCGCCACGCGCGCAAGACCGGCACGCCCTATATCGTCACGCCTCGAGGGATGCTTGATCCTTGGGCGCGCCGCAATTCCGCGTGGAAAAAGAAGATCGCCGGGGCCTTGTTCGAACATGCTCACCTGAAAGGCGCCTTTGCCCTGCGCGCCACGGCCGAGATGGAGGCGCAGCATTTTCGCGACATGGGACTGTCGAACCCGATCGCTGTGGTGCCGAACGGGCTGAACCTGCCTGAACTGGCACCGCGCAGCGATGGCCCATTGCGATCCGTCCTGTTCCTCAGCCGCATTCATCCAAAGAAGGGCGTGGATTACCTGCTGCGCGCTTGGGCTGCGCTGCAATCTGATTTTCCGGATTGGGAGATCGTCATCGCCGGCATCGACGAAAACGGCCACGAAGCCGAGCTGAAGGCGCTGACCGAAAAGCTGGGCCTGCCCCGCGTCCGTTTCGTGGGGGAGGCGCATGGTGCGGCAAAGGAAAAACTGTACCGCGACGCCGACCTTTTCGTGTTGCCCACCCATGCCGAAAACTTTGGCCTCGTCGTGGCGGAGGCGCTGGCACAGGAAACCCCGGTGATCACCACGCGAAACGCGCCGTGGCAAGGGCTGGAAACGCAGGGCTGCGGCTGGTGGATCGACCTTGATCAGCACTTGCTGACGGAAACCATGCGCGCGGCCTTGTCCCGTCCCGCGCCGGACCTGGCGGCAATGGGCGCCAAGGGCCGCAACTGGGTGCAGCGCGATTTCGCGATGACGCGGGTCGCCGAAAGGATGCGGGACGTTTACCTCTGGGCCGCAGGGCGCGGCCCCAGACCGGAGTGCCTGCATGACTGATCCTGTCCAAAGGCTCGACCTGTTCGAGAACCCGGAGTTCGACCGGGGCGCGTCGAAACTGACAGAACTGCTCTGGATGATGGTTCAGGGATTGGTGTTCGGTTCTTGGCTGCCGGGTTCCGGCTGGCGGGCGAAACTGCTGCGCGCCTTTGGTGCCAAGATCGGGCAGGGGGTCGTGATCAAACCGCATGTGCGCGTGAAATTCCCCTGGCGACTGTCCGTCGGGAACCAAGTCTGGATCGGAGAGCGCGTCTGGATCGACAACCTTGCGCAGGTCACGATCCAAGATCACGCCTGCATCTCTCAGGGGGCATACCTTTGCACCGGCAGCCATGACTGGACCGATGCAAAGTTTGCCCTGATCACCCGGCCCATCACCATCGGGCAGGGGGCCTGGGTGGGTGCGCGTTCCAACGTGGCGCCGGGCTGTGTGCTTGAAGACGGGGCGGTCCTTGCCATGGGCGCGCTGGGCAGCGGGCAGCTGGCGGCCATGACAGTGTACCGCGCCGACGGCAGCACCCGGCCGCGCCTGCCGCAAAAACCGAACACCGCGCCAGAAGCCGGTGGCTAGGCGCAGCGCCCCGTTCTATCATCGCCGGGTCGCCCGTCCGCGACCCATCCCTTGCGACACCTGATCCAAAGCGGAGTACCCCATGGTTTTCGGTTACACCCCTCTGGACCCGCTGATCGTCCTGCTGGGGACGGGATTGGCCGCATGGTTCCTGAGCAAGAGGCCGGTTCGGCTGATGGCCTACCTGCCCTCGGCGCTCAGTCTTTACTTCTTCATTCCCACGATCACGCTGCTGACCCTGTGGCAGACGGTCCCCATGCTGCTGACCGCTCGGGCGCTGCTGCTTGGAAAGCTCAAGGCGCCGCCCTCCGCGAAGATCCTTGTCGCGCTGTTCGGACTGGCATTCTTTCTGTCGGCGACCTTTGCCGTGCTTGCTGGCGATGACAGCGTGCGCGCGCTGATCCGCGTGATCTACTACATGGGAATCTTCGCGCTGTTTTCCTTCTGCTACGAAATGGGCCGCAAACCCGAAGCGCTGCGGCTTTTGTTGCGCGGACTGGTGGGCATCGGCATCGTTCTGGCGCTTTACGGGGCCTACCAGTTGATCGCGACACCGCTTGGCCTGCCGGTTCGTGGCATTCTGCGCGGCACCCGGGGCGCGGAAATGGCCTTTGAATACGGGTTCGTCCGGATCAATAGCCTTGCCAATGAGCCCAAGCGTCTGGGGTACGTGCTGTTCTGCGCGACATTGGCCTGTTTCGCCCTGGCCCGGATGGAACCGGGTCGCGCCCGGTTTCTGCGGATCACGGCGATCTTTATCCTGATTATTTCGCTGTTCACCTTCGCCGGGTCCTACTTTGCCACCATAGTGATGTTTGGCCTGTGCGCGCTGGTTCTCTACCCGTCCAGGGCAACGCGCTATGTCTTTGGCGCGTTGGCGGTGATCGTTGCCGGCATCCTTGCCTTTCCCGACGCGGGTATTCTGGAGGCAATCCAGCACGGTTATCAGCGTCGTGTTTCCGAGGTCGAAATCGGGCTGGACGGTTTCAGGGTGTACCGGCAGGAATTCTACGCCTGGGACTACCTGGCCAATCACCTTGGGGCCAATTTCACCGGGGTTGGGCTGGGCCAGTATTTCATTACGCTGTACCGGGAGTACGGCGTCGGCGTGGGGTTCAATGAATACGGCGGTCTGCAGCCGCTGAACTCCAACTTCCTGGAGATCCTGTTTGACCTTGGCGGCGCGGTGGCCGTCCTGTTCTACCTCGCGATCCTCGCGCTTGTCTGGAATTTGCGACAGGCGGGAGAGCGCTTTCTCTGCCTTGCCCTGTTGTTCGTCACCATCCAGAGCCTGACGATCCTGACCCTGCAGTGGATGATCCTCTTTGCAGGGGTCGGGGCGGCGCGCCTTGTGGCACGACGCGCCGCCCCGTCATCCGTTGACCCGGCAGCGTCAAACCCGGACCCGGCCGAAGGTGTTCACCCGATTACTTGACGTCGTAATAGGCCTTTCCGTAACCGGAATAGGCCCCGTACCGGTCGCCGTGGCCGTAACGTCTCATCCCTGCGGCGTCGATCTGGCTCAGGACAAGGCCTGTGATCGGAACATTGACCGACGCCAGTTGCCGGATCGACTCGGTGATCTGGTCGGCGCTGGTACTATTCCAGGCGACGGAGAAAAGCAGCGCATCGGCGAATTGCCCGAGGACACGCGCATCGGGTACCGCAAGAACCGGCGGCGTGTCGATGATGACAAAATCATAGCTATCGCGCAGCTCTTGCAAGAATTCCGCGAAGGCAGAGGAAGAAAAGATATCTGCGGCATTGGCTGACGACTTTTCGCCGAACAGCAGGTCGATGCCCATCTGGCCATCGTGCACCACAGCCTCGGACAGCGTTTTGCGCCCTTCGAGGACGCTCAAGAATCCATCGGAATTGCGATCAATATCGAAGTATTCGAACAGGGTCTGTCGCCGGATATCGCCTTCCAGCAGCAGGACACTTTTACCCAGCCCGGCAAAGTTATGCGCCAGTGCAATCGCGTTCGTTGTTTTGCCTTCTCCCGGGACGGCAGAGGTGGACAGGATGATCTGTGGCGGGTTGTCTAGCGAAGACATCACCACAGAAGTGCGCAGATTTCGATACGCTTCGACGGCGGAAGATGTTGGGTTCTCGATCAGAAACGGGATCAATTCCTTCCGATAACCGATCTTCAGGCGCGGGATTTGGCCGATCACCGGCAGGCCGGACTTGCGTTCCAGCTCGCTCGACGTGCGGAAACCGACGTGCAGGTACTGTCGCGCAAGAATGAAGATCAGCCCGACCATGAAGCCGGAAATGGCATACATGGCCAGCATCCGGGATTTCTGCGGTGACACGTAGGCCCCGCCAGCCGCCAGGGACAGAATGCGACTGTCCGCCTGCTGTAGGCCCTGTTGCAGCGTGGTCTCTTTCAACCGGGTCAGAAAGGTCTCGTAAAGCGTACGGGTGGATTCGACTTCCCGCTCCGCCTGACGCAGCTGGACCAGTTTGTCGAATTCGGAGTTAACTTCTTGTTCCGTCGCCTCAAGCGAGGCTTCAAGCGAACGCAGTTGTGCCTGGCTTCTTGCAATATCGTTCTCGATCGACTGCAGCCGCGTATCAGCGCGGGTCAAAAAGGTTTCGCGCGTCTCACCTGTCAGGTTGCCGCCGGACTGGCTCAGCAACCGTGTCAGGATCGGGTCGTCGAAGTTCAGGGCAATCTCTTTGGGGTCGCCGCCGGTCCGGATGGTGCGCAGGTTGGTCAGCTGCGTCTCGCTCGCCTGCAGGTCGGCCCGTCCGCGATCCACCCGATCGCGCAAGTCACGGACCCGCTGGTTCAGCAGGTCTATGCCCTCTTCGCTGACCAGATCCATCTCGGAGCGCATGAGCTTGATCTGGTCCTGACGGTCGGCCAGTTCCGCTTCCAGCTCGATCACACGCGCGGACAGCCACGCGGTCGCATTTTCGGTGGCCTGGAATTTCACGTCGATCTGATCGGCGATATAGGCCTTGGCCAACGCATTTGCGATGTGCGCGGATTTTCCGGGGTCTTCAGTGATGACGCGGAGGTTGAAGATGTAGGTGCCGTTCTGGATTGATGCCGTCACGGCGCCATACAAGGCACCGATCGCCCGGTTGACGGACCCGCGGTCATCCGGATCGACCACCCCGCGCGGTTCGACCCCCCGCACCAATTCGCGCAGCTGCGCCTTGATGCCGGCCATGGAATAGGGGGCAACATCTCTCAGCGCGCCGTTGAATTCCGGATCCCGGTTCAGCTGCAGCTCATGCACAACGTTTTCAAGGATGGTGCGGGACTTGATCACCACCAGTTCGGTGTTCATGGCGGTATAATCAGACGAAACGCCCGAAATCACGCTTGCCAGATCGACGACCTGCTGGTTGCGCACCTGAAGCGCAAGCGACGTGGTGGCCGCGTATTTCGGCACCGCGACGAAATAGGCTTGGTATCCGCCGATGATGATGCCCACCAGCACGCAGAACCCCAGAACCCACTTGCCACGCCAGACACTTTTCAGAAGGCCAAACAGGTCGATGGTATCGTCTTCTTGCCGTGCGCGGGCGGCAATCTCGGTGTTGTTCATCGAAGTGGTCCATGACTTCATGTTGATCGCACCCCGGCCTCATCCCACACCGCGTTTCGATACTCATCGGCCGGTCAAACGGGCGGCGTCGCCCTACCCTTTTTAAAGGGGAGGCCCGGAAAAGCGACCCCAATCCGAAGGGGAACACCTGTGAGCAGCACCCATCTGCTTATTGTTGCATTCGAATTCTGCGGGACTGGTAACTTGCTTTTGGTCACGGGTGCCTTTCCAGCGCGTACATGAAACATCAAGGCGATGCGATGTTCTATTGCCGCGCCCCGATCCGTCGCACCACCTTATGCCGCCGTTTGTCCGTGACAACCGGCATTGTCTGCTGAGCGTTACGATCCATCGTGTCATGGATGCCGCGCCACGCGTCAAATTCGGCATTGCAGTCCGCGGGCAAGCGCCGCGTCAGGTTGACAATCAGGTGGCCTCCGCCCATCGACGGCCCGATATTGTTGAGGCGCTGGGAGTGCAGCCATGAAGATTGCGATGATCGGGACGGGCTATGTCGGTCTTGTTTCCGGTGTGTGCTTTTCGGATTTCGGACATGAAGTTGTTTGCGTGGACAAGGATCCGCGCAAGATCGAGATGCTGGAACGCGGCGA